>NZ_CP036266.1:0-316666 GCF_007744075.1 Gimesia chilikensis
ATGATGTCAAAATCCGGTCCATCTCAGCAGCAGTCATTCGAGACACCTTTCAAGATATTGAAAGAATATCAGTATGCCAGCACGGCTGTCACCGAGTTACTGCACTCTCTTGAGACGCCGGATCCTCAGCTGATTTACCTGTATGGCCCCTCCGGATGCGGTAAATCAGCCCTGATTCATCATCTGCTGCCCGAGTATCTCGCATTGCATCCCGGGGCAGAGTGGGAACTGCTGACCGCCAGCGAATTTGCCGCCCGCTTTGCCCTGGCGTCCTCAAACCAGCAGATCGCGGACTTCCAGAAAGGTCTGCGAGGGCTCGATCTGCTGATCCTGGAAGACGTACACAGCCTGGAAAACAGGTCTCACACACAGCAGGAGCTGCTGTCTACTCTCGATGATATTCTGGGCCAGGGGGGGCGGATCATCGTGTCTGCGACGAAGCCGCCCGGAGAGCTGGCCTTATTTCTGAAAAAGCTGACCAATCGCTTTCATGGCGGGATCTGTGCGGCGATTCCACCTCTGGACTTTCAGAGCCGACAGGAGTTACTGGAATTCTGGGCCGAGGTGGAAGCGATTCCCCTGCCGAAAAAAGAGCTGACGCTGATCGCACAAAAGAAAGACCTCTCGCCACGCGAGCTGTTTGCGGTGCTGAAACAGCTGCAAACCGTCAGTCGGATCAATCGTCAGCCCCTGGATAGTCGCTTCGTGAAACAGTATTTGCAGGGCAACCTCGAGCCGCCCCGCACGAGTACCGCGAAAATCACGCGTGCGGTCTGCCAGGAATTTAAAACAACCCTGGCTGAAATCCGTTCTGCCAACCGGTCACAACAGTATGTTCTGCCGCGGCAGTGTGCGATGTTTCTCTCCCGGGAACTGACCGATGAATCTTTAGCCAAAATCGCAAATTACTTCAATCGGAAGAACCACAGCACGGTTATTCATGCCTGTCGTCAAATTCAGACCGATCTCGAAAAATCACCTGGATTACGTCAGCAGATTTCTCGCATTAAGCAACAACTGGGAGTATATCTGTTATAGCAGACAGTGAAATCACAGAGACCCGACCGGTCAGATAAAGGATTCCATCTCGAATTCTCCCGGTTGCTGGTGGCCATTTTGTGTATAACCTGTTGATTTCCGGTTGAGAAATGTGGAGCCATTTTCGGGTTCTGAACGCGCCGAAAAGTAGCCTCCACAACCCCTGCTGACTCTCATCATCTCTTGCGCTGCTGCGCCACATTCCACCGACAGGTTATCGACATTCAAATCCTTATCGATAATCAACGTAAGATATTCTCATATAATACCTTACATCGAAAATTTCTAACTTCTTAACAGAATCTTCCCCGCCTAGATAATACTAATAATAAATTAATTAATTTTTAGAGAAAAAGGGTTCTGAAAAACCCCTGGCATGTCGAGATTCGCGTCTCTCCGATGATTGTGAAAATACTTTGAATCACATAAAATACAGACACCAGAAAATCGATATTTTATCGCTGCCAGAATGAGTTCCAGAGGACATGCGGGGCAGCACAATTTACCCATCAAAAATCTAATACAAAGTTGATTCACACATGAAGCTCAGTTGTTCACGATCGGCCCTGTTGTCCGGTTTCCAGATCATTGGAAGCGTCATCAGTTCACGCACTCCCAAGGAGATCCTGAAGTGCGCCAAACTCGAAGCAGGAGACGGCAAGGCAACCTTGAGCGGAACTGATCTCGAAGTCAGCATCCGTTACGACTTCGATGAAGTGGATGTCACGATTCCCGGAGAGATCCTGCTGTCGGTTCACGAGCTGGTCTCGATCCTGAAAGAATCCACCACCGATTCGGTCGAGATCGAACTCAAGAAGGACGAGGAAACCGAGCAGGACTTTATTCTGATTTCCTCGGGCAAGAGCGAATTCCGTCTGTCGGTGCACGATCCTTCTGAATTTCCCGCAGTGGAAACATTCAAAGAATCAAATTACTTCGAAGTTCCCATGCAGTCCTTCCGGGAAATGATCCGGCGGACCGTATTCGCGACCGATCCGGAAAGCACCCGCTATGCATTGGGGGGCGTGCTGTTCGACGTGGAAGGGGACAAGCTGACCCTGGCGGCGACCGATGGACGTCGTCTGGCGATGGTGGAATCTGCCTGTTCCTATCAGGGATCTGAGGCTTATGAAAACAATCGACCTGTGATTCCAGCCAAGGCGATGACGCTGATCGAGAAGAGCCTGACCGGCGATGAAGGCAACATCCAGATTGCGATTCGGGCCAATGACGTGATCGTCAAAAGTGGTCGTTCGACAATTTTTGCCCGCCTGGTAGAAGGCCGCTTCCCCAAGTATCGCGATGTCATTCCCCCGGAAGCGACTCACAGTATCGACCTGGAAGTCGGAACCTTCTTCGGTGCTGTCCGTCAGGCACAGATTGTGACTGATGTGGAAACCCGGGGCGTTGATTTTATCTTCAACAGTGGCCTGTTAACGCTGAAGAGTGTGGCTGCCTCTGTGGGGGAATCGAAGGTTGAAATCCCGATTCCCTTCGAAGGTGAGGAAATCGTCATCACCTTTGACGTCCGCTACCTGGCAGACTTCCTCAAAGCTCTGGATTCCGCCGCTCATATCCAGCTGCAGCTGATCGATTCCGACAGCGCTGCCGTCCTCAAGACCGATGATGGTTACACCTATGTGATCATGCCCCTCTCACAGGCACGGTAATTCATGTCAGAGAAATACGAATTCAAGACCTGCCGCGCGATTCCGGCCGCGACACCTGTCTCCCAGGTGCTCTCGGAACTGATTGCGATGAAAGGGCTGGCTCGGGTTCAGGGAGATCAGCGACTGAAACAGGCCTGGCAACAGGTGGCCGGCGAAAAGATTGCCAGCCAGACCACGATCCTGGGTATCAAGAACCGGATCGTGCAGATCGGTGTCGACAATTCAGCTCTGTTAAACGAGCTGAATTCGTTTCACAAGATGTCGCTGCTGCAGAAGCTGCAGAAAGAGTATGGAAAACAGAACGTCCGCGACATGCGGTTCCGATTGAAATCGAAAACAAATCAGGACAGCAAGCAGGGGTAAAATGGAATGGGAAATTTCTGTTTGCCGTCCGTCACTAATCAGCGATCGTCATCCTAACGGGTAACGATTCAGGAATTCACGGGAGTGAAATTAGAGTGAGCGATCAACAAGAGAGTCAGGCAGACCTGAAAAAAGCGGGCTACGATGAATCGAATATTCGAGCCCTGGAAGGTGTAGAAGGGATTCGCACCCGCCCCGCCATGTACATCGGCGATACCACGCTGCGGGGTCTGCATCACCTGGTTTATGAAATCGTGGATAACTCCATCGACGAATGTGTGAACGGTTACGCCTCCGTAATTAACGTCAAAATCAACGCGGATGGCAGCGTGAGCTGTAGCGACGATGGTCGAGGAATTCCCGTTGGGGCGATGCCCGACATGAACAACCGGCCGGCTCTGGAAGTGGTGCTGACCGAAATTCACGCCGGGGGTAAGTTCGACCGCGAAGGGGGTTATAAAACCGGAACCGGTGGTCTGCACGGCGTCGGGATTACCGCGGTGAATGCGCTCAGTGAATGGCTCGAAGCGGAAGTCCGCCGGGAAGGTCACGTCTGGACCATGGACTTCGCTGCAGGGCTTGTGAAAACACCGCTGCAGAAGCTGGCAAAAACCGAAAAGAGCGGCACAAAGATTACCTTCAAACCCGATGGTACGATCTTCCCCGATACGAAGTTCATCTACGACACGCTGACCAAGCGACTCCAGGAACTGGCGTTTCTGAATGCAGGTGTGAAAATCCGGATTACCGACGAACGTTCGGGACAGACGGATGAATTCCACTACGAAGACGGGCTGGTCGAATTCGTCCGCTATCTGAACCGGACGGAGAATGTGCTTTACGAGGAAATCATTTCGATCCAGGGAGAGATGGAAGGGGTGCAGGTCGACATCTCTGTCCAGCACAACGATGGCTCTACCGAGAATGTCCGCTGCTTTGCCAACAACATTTTCAACATCGAAGGGGGAACGCACTTCTCCGGTTTCCGTGGTGCTCTGACCCGTTCGATCAACGCATACGGCAAGAAAGCCAACCTGTTCAAGGACTTCACACCCAGTGGTGATGACTTCCGCGAAGGGTTGACCGCGGTGATTACCGTGCGTGTGCCTGATCCCCAGTTCGAAGGGCAGACCAAAACCAAGCTGGGTAACAGCGAAGTTGAAGGGATTGTGCAGACGGTTGTCAACGAGAAGCTGATGAAGTTCTTCGAAGAGAACCCCTCGGTTGCCAAGAAGATCGCTCAAAAAGGTCTGCTGGCAGCGGAAGCCCGCGAAGCCGCCAAGAAGGCCCGCGAAATGGTACGGCGTAAAGGTGCGCTGACAACCGGCGGCCTGCCTGAAAAACTCCGTGACTGCCGCAGTCGTGAGCTGGACATCACCGAACTGTACCTGGTTGAAGGGGATTCGGCCGGTGGTTCTGCGGATACCGGTCGCGATTCGAACATTCAGGCAATCCTCCCGCTGCGTGGTAAAATCCTGAACGTGGAAAAAGCCCAGCTGGTCAAAGTGCTGGATAACGCGGAAATTTCCAACATCTTCAAAGCCGTGGGTGTTCCCCCGGGAGCTGAGTTTGATGATGTGACCAAGCGTCGTTACGGTAAGATCATTCTGATGACCGACGCCGACGTCGACGGTAGCCACATTCGCACGCTGCTGCTGACCTTCTTCTTCCGCCACATGCGGGAACTGGTGAACCATGGCTGTGTGTATGTCGCACAACCTCCGTTGTACCGCGTCGAACAGGGTAAAAAACGGCGCTACGTGCAGACCCAGGAAGAGATGATGAACGAGCTGGTAGAACTGGCTCTGGGCGATGCGAATCTGACCTGTGAGGACGGCACCGTATTCGAAACGGAAATGCTCGATAAGCTGGTCAAGCTGGTAGGCGAACTCGAAGAGCCTTTGGGAACACTGGACCGCCGCGGGATTGACCTGAAATTCCTGGCCCAGAATCACGCCACTGACGAGGGACTGCTGCCTCAATACCGAATCTTCCTGGGTAAGGAACAGTTCTGGTTCACCTCGCAGGATGATATGAAAGAATTCCTGAAAGAGGAAGAACAGAAGCGGGGCGAAGAACTGCGGATTGCCGATGAAAACGGTGATTCCTCAGCCGATTCCGAAGAGGATGAAGAAGACTTCGGCAAAGATGATGGGTTACAGGTTACGGACATTCACGAGATCCGCTCGATCAATGAGTTCCTGAAACAGCTCAAGGGTTACGGCATCGCGTTGAAGGATTTCTATTCGCCCGGCAACCGTAACGGCGAGCCGATCTTCCCGTTTACGATTCACAGCGGCAACAGCAATGTCAAGCTCAGCAGCCTGCGTCAGCTGCTTCCCTCGCTGCGTGATCTGGGTGAAAAAGGTCTGAAGCTGACCCGCTTCAAAGGACTGGGCGAAATGAACTCAGAAGAGCTGTGGGACACCAGCATGGATCCCGAGAACCGGGTTCTGTTGCAGGTCGGCATGGAAGATGCCGCTGCCGCCGATGAGATCTTCCGCGTCCTGATGGGTGATGTGGTGGAACCCCGCCGCGAGTTCATCGAGAAACACGCCTTGGATGTGAAGAACCTCGATATTTAATCATCGAGGTCTTCAGCTGGCGAATCAGACGAGATCGGAGCCTTCCAGGGATGCAATGAAGGGAAGGTGCCGATACTCGTTGTTGAAGTCCAGACCATAGCCGACGACGAAGTGATCGGGAATTTTGAAGCAGTGGTAGTCCGGTCCGAAATCGACTTCAGTGGCTTCCTCTTTCCAGAGCAGGACTGCAGTTTTTAGCGAGCGTGGTTCCTGTTCGTTGATCTGTGCCATGACCTTCTGCATGGTTTTCCCGGTATCGAAAATATCGTCGACCAGCAGGACATCGCGTTCGCTGAGGTCGGGCAGATAATCCAGATTGACGAACAGCTCACCTGGTTTGGTTGATTTACCGCGATAGCTGGATGCCTGAAGCAGTCCGACCTGATGCGGTACATCGATGGCACGAATCAGGTCTGCCAGCAGAACCAGGCTGCCGGCGAGGATGCCGATAATCGTTAAGGGGCGCCCCTGGTATTCCTGGGCCAGTTCGCGTCCGAGCGCGATTACCCGTGAGTTGATTTCGTTCTGGTCAATAAGAACTTTCAAAGCAACAGCCTTTCGTTAACTTGTCTCAGTCGTATCCCCGGCGAGTTCGGTTTTCATGAACTCCCTGAGCAGCATGGTCGCATACACGCCGGAGGGGAGCGTGAACTCGAAGCGTACCCCGTTTTCTGTCGGTTCCAGCTGGAGTGCTTCCGGCCGGATCAGGTAGGGGCGCCTGGTTCCCGCGGTCAGTTTTTTATAGCGGTTAAACAGATCGGGCTCCAGTCCAAAGTCGTTCAGGACCTGCTGTTCCTGTGCGGATGTTTCCTGAGTCGGCTGTTTCATTTTCGGACCGAACAGGGGGCCGGTGATCATGGTTTCTTCCTGATCGAATCGTTGCTGTTCGGCGGCGACATCTTCAACGATGAACAGTCCCCCCGAGGCACAGACCTGCATGACGTCTCCCATTTGAACGGTCTGCTGCTGACCGGCAAGAATCCGGTTGGCGAGCGCGCGATTGAACAGTGCCGACTGCACTGCCGAAAGGGCCAGCCGCTTGAGGGCTTTATTTCGCATGTATTTCCCCGGGACCCGTTTACCCTGGAGTAGTTTGAGCCCCATGTCGAAGGTCTCGTTGTCGCGGCCCATCCGCTGGGCACCGTAGTAATTCGGAAAGCCGGTCTGAGCGATCTGTTCCTGAATCGCTTGCGCTTTGTCGAAGGCGTTGTCTTCTGTATCGCGGACGATAATCGAGAAGCGATTCCCTTTGAGGTGCCCGGTTTTGAGTTTGTTCTCGTGCCGGGTTGCTTTGAGAATCTGGATGCCGGTGAATTCGAAGGTTTCAACCAGGGGTTCACATGCGGCGGGGACAGACACATATTGACGTGTGACTGCAAAGCGGTCTTTGAGTCCGGCGACGCCGATGTCGCGTGGATTGATCTGCAGGATGCGGGCCAGATTCTTCACCAGATAGGGGGCGGAGACGTCCCGTTTCTCAATCCAGAGGAACAGGTGTTCGCCGGCTCCCGTGGGTTCGTAGACGGGAATTTCGTCGACGACGAAGTCCTCGGGGGTCTGTTTCAGCTGGCCGCCGATCCCCGGTAAGTCTGGTGTCAGAAAAGGGAGTGTTTCGATTTCGGACTCAGACATACGGGGAGATTCTACTATCTATTGGCTATCGCGAGAGAAAACAGCCGAATGAACCCTTCACCCAGTTCGAGGTTCAGGCTGAACTGACTGGCGGTGATTTTAGGAGAAAAGGTTACCAGATCGCCACCGGTAGCGAAGGCGACTTTCGCGGATTCCACAAATTCCGGATCCTTATTCTTCTGACTGGCCAGGGGGAGAATCGAAGCGAATTTCAAAGAGAACAGGAAGGGGGAGCCGGGTTTTGTCTGTTTACCCTGTTTGGCTGCTGCGGAGATCGAGGCGGAGAGCAGTTCCAGGCTTGATGGTTCGCCCATGGCGACCCAGCACTCTGTATCACTGCAGCCGAGGAAAATAACGGGGTTTTCCCCGAAGATATCCCGGGCGTTGTTTTTCACATCATCGGGAGAGATTTGATGAATGACAACACCTTCGACCTCCGCCACATTGGCTTTGATGCCTTTGGTATCTTCTGCCTGGGAGATCAGATCGAAGAATTCCTGCAGGCCTTCGCGGAACGAAGCCGCCTCCTGGAGTTTCAAAGCGCCGATCAATGCCAGTTTCTCGTCGCCGTTCTGAACCAGTTTGATGTGGGCATCGAGTTTACCGGACTTGACCGTTGATTCTGCCGACTTGAAGATCTTCGCGGCTGGTCCCGGGTTGGCTTCGCTGCCGAAAAACACGGGAGGCACATTGGATTTCGACTGTTCGATGACGTCGAGCAACATCTTCTGTTCGATGTCTTTGTGCAGGGGAACGATCGTGTATCCCAGCACATCGGAGTCGGCGGCATTCAGGTAAGAGTACTGGCTGGCTTTCTGAGAGAGTGCTTCCAGCTGTTTTGTTAAATCGGTTCCCGGTTTGGCTTCGATGCCGAAATGCAGCAGGATCTGTTTTTTCTGCCGGGAGAGTTCGTAACCCAAGGTCAACGCAGAGCCCTCTTTGGCAATCGTCTGGAACTGCTTGAAGATCATCATCGTCGTGGCTTTGCGGCTTTCGAACTGGAGGTCCGTTTCGCTCTCTTTCTTCTGCAGTTGATCGTCGATGCGGGCGCTGGCCAGGTCGACGGCCATCATCCGCATCGGCTCGGGAACGTTCTTCAGTAGCAGAGATGCTGCGATATCGTATTTTTCTGCCAGCGGTTTGGTGAATTCGTCGGGGTTATAAAAGTCGCGGTCGAGGGCTTCGCTTTTGATCTGCACGAAGGCGTAGTCATGGGCCATTTTCAGGTGCAGGGAGAATTGTGGCAGGGCGACCGTGTAACGGTTCTCCTGATCGGGAACCGGGTTGAGGAGAATGCCGACTTCTTCGAGTGTCGTTTTCAACGCATCCAGATCTTTGATGGGGATAAAGCCGACGACTTCGGGTTGCGGCGAGATGCCTTCTTTCAGAAAGACAAAGGCGCCAAGCGGTCTGGTTTTATCGATGCCATCCAGGTTGCGATACTGAGCCAGGAAGCCTTTGATCATCGCGGGATACTCGGGTTTGTCGATGGTGGAGAACATATAGTCGACATCATCCAGAACCCGGTCGATGCTGGCGATCGACGCCACGGCGATGGGCTGGTTCCAGTCGATCTTTTCTTTGCGGGGTTCGTCTGTTTTGGGTTGCGCCAGGGCCAGGGTGCTGATGGCCAGAAAGGAGAGGGTCAGAGTCACGCGTTGAAAGAGTGAAGTTCTCGACAATGTCTGCACGGCAGAACCCCTTCATATCAAAGAAGAATCAATGGATAGATGACAATGAGAATACGTGACGGACCGGATCTCAAGCGAGAACCGGAGCGTCTGTATCAGTGTACCTGTCTGAGCGGAAACGGGTTACAAGATTTTTGGAATTTCCCGTCAGTTCGTCTGAAATGCATCTTCGACGAGGAAGACGATCAGAGAGCGTGCGCCATGGGCACCGATCACCAGTGACTGTTCGATGTCGGCCGTTTTGGATGGGCCGGACATGAAGGTTCCAAAGCTGTTCTCCGCAAAAGCGAGTCGTTCGTAAGCTTCGGCCATGTTGTTGATCACTGCGGAAGCGGGCACGAGCAGGGCCACGTGTTGTGCGAGAAAGTAGAGTACCCGCGCTGGTCCGCCGTCGTTGGTAATCCAGACGGCACCGTTTTCTGCAACAGCGAATTCGCCGGGAAGAATGGCAAAGTCGATGTCTTCGAAATCGTGGGGATCAGTGATTTCGGGGATCGAAACATTCGGATTGCCGCACTCGGAAATCTGAGAACAGACTTTTTTCGCATTAGTGAATGCAGGCATTTCTGCGAGTTTCTGAGTCGCCTCGGCAACGTCTTTGACCTGCAGGCAGATACCACCGACGCCGGAAAGGACCTCGGTGAACTGCGCAGTCGGATCGGGATATTGAATCCACCGCTGTTTGAGTTCGGGAGCTTCCAGGTTGGGGAGTTCGACGGGAGGGACCGACTGCTTCCGGAGCTTGCTGAGAATGTCGTCTTTACTTTTTGTCATGATTCTCTTTCATCCATTCCCGGAAACTCTGTTTGGGGAACTCGGGCAGCTCCCGCTGTTTTCCCCAGTCGTTCAGGCGATTATACAGCAGGAAGCGGGGCAGCTTGGGTACGATCCAGCGGGCCAGCTTACCGGACAGTTTGTAGAGCTTTGGTGCCTGCATCATCCAGGACATCATTTTCATCGAGATCCGTTTGGAGAAGGGGAGGAAGCCCTTGATGCGAATTTCTTTCCGCCAGGTGAGCAGCTGATGATGCAGATCGATTTTGACCGGACAGACGTCGGTGCAGGATCCACACAGGCTGCAGGCGAAGGGGAGCGAAGAGTTCTCCTTGGGATCACGGGCCGGTCCGAGGATCGAACCGATGGGCCCGGGAACGGTGTTGCTGTAACTGTATCCGCCACTGCGTCGGTAGACGGGGCAGGTATTCATACAGGCGGCACAGCGGATGCAGTTCAGCGAGCGACGGAATTCATCGCTGCCGGAAATTTCACTGCGACCATTGTCCAGGAGGACGATGTGCATTTCCTGTCCGGGGGCTGGTCCATGGAAGTGAGAGGAGTAAGTGGTAATCGGCTGTCCGGTCGCCGAGCGGGCCAGCAGCCGGAGGAAGACGCTCAAATCGCCGGCACGGGGAATCAGTTTTTCGATGCCCATGCAGGCGATGTGCAGTTTGTTGAGTGAGGTTCCGAGGTCGGCGTTACCTTCATTCGTGCAGACAACAAAACCACCGGTCTCAGCGATCGCAAAGTTGACCCCGGTAATACCAGCTTCGGCCTGGATGAACTTCTGCCGGAGATGCTGCCGGGCGGCTTCTGTCAGGTACTGGGGATCGGTGGCCCCTTTTTCGGTACCCAGTTTTTCGTGGAACAGCTCGCCGATCTCTTCCTTCTTGATGTGAATTGCGGGCATGACGATGTGACTGGGTGGCATGTTCTGCATCTGGACGATGCGTTCGCCGAGGTCGGTGTCGATGATCTCAATCCCGTGCCGTTCGAGGTAAGGGTTGAGGTGACATTCTTCAGTGAGCATCGACTTGCTTTTGACTACGCGGCTCACGTTGTGCTGTTTGAGAATGCCATGGACGATTTCGTTATGCTCGGTCGCGTTGCGGGCCCAGTGAACGTGCACGCCGCGGGCAGTCGCGTTGCGTTCGAATTCTTCGAGCAGGTTTGGCAGATCGGAAACCGTATGCTGTTTGATCTGTGAAGCCTGTTCGCGGAGCAGTTCCCATTCGGGGAGCTGGTTGACGGCTTTGTCCCGCTTGGAGCGAACGAACCAGAGCGACTGATCATGCCAGTGCGCACGGTCTTTGTTCTCGATGAATTCGGCTGCTAATTGGGGGTGTGAAGGCATGTTATAAACACTCAGCAAAAATTTCGGAGATGTGCATCACCCGGATCGGTTTCTTCTGTCGACGGATGATGCCATTCAGATGCATCAGGCAGGACATGTCCAAGGCGGTGAGGACTTCAGTGCCCGCCTGCTCGTGATCGTGGACGCGGTCTTCGCCCATCATGCAGGAGACCGCTTCTTCCGCCACGGAGAACGTTCCCCCGAAGCCGCAGCATTCGTCGGGCCGCTGCAGCTGGGTGATTTCGACCCCCTCAATACTTTCGAGCAGAGCCCGGGCGTTTCCAAAGGGTTCGCCTACGACTTCACTGGAACTGGCCAGGCGGAGTTCTCGTAAACCGTGACAGCTCTGATGCAGGCCGACCTTGTGAGGGAAGCGACCCGCGAACTGTTTTACTCCCATTACGGTGGTCAGGTAGTCTGTGAACTCATAGGTTTTTCCTTTGAGATTCTCGTAGTCGACATCGTTCTGGAAATATTCGTCATAGTGATGCGTGACCATCGAGACACAACTTCCCGAAGGGCAGACGACGGCGTCGTACGCTTTGAAAATCTCGACGAAGCGCTTTGCCAGCGGTCCGACTTCATTCGTACAACCGGTGTTGGCCATTGGTTGACCGCAGCAGGTCTGGCTTTCGGGATAGTCGACTTCGACACCGAAATGCTCGAGGATTTTCAGAGTGGCAATCCCCACCTGCGGGAACAGCTGATCAACATAACAGGGGATAAACAGGCCAACTTTGGGCGCCATGGCAGGAAACTCATCAGGGGTTTCGAAGGGTTCTCAATTCAATCACTGATACTCTCTCTTTTATAGTCCTCCGGGTCATGAATGCCAAGCCGACCACGAGTTGAGAATGCGGACGTTCAGTGAGAAATCGCGGTCAATGCACTCAGAAGGGAAGCCTCAGTGAGATATTAAATCTTCCTGCGTAATTCCTGTGCCCCTGATTCAAAGAGGATTGAGCGTACTTATGCGGCGGGTCTCAGAGAGACGGCACCCGCGGTTTGCCAGTTTTTTTCGATGTGCGCGAGATTCAAGCCACCCACAACCAGATTACTGACACCGGGATTTTCGAGGACAAACGAGATCGCTTCCGCAGGGGGAAGATGTCCGGAAGCGAGCCCTTTTTTGACCAGAATGCCGACACCCTGGTCTGCAGCGCGTTGAATCAGCTCTGCGTGCGAAGGATCTTCGAGGTGATATTCGACCATCAAGAGATCAGCCCACTTCAGAGCCGCAGTGCCACCTGCCACGGTTTTTCCTGACAGACCGATCCAGCGAATCTTGCCCGCCTGTTGAAACGACTGCAGGACCTCTACGGCATCGCTCTCGTTGAGAATTTTCTGATCGTCTCCGTTGGAGTGAATCAGAACCATGTCCAGCACATCGGTCTTCAGGCGTTGCAGACTTCGCTCCAGGCTGGCGGTCAGACTCGCGCGAGAATAGTCGTAGTTTGATTGTCCGTTTTCAAAGGTCTCACCGATTTTGGTCGACAGCAGAAACTCAGTGCGGCGGTGTGACAGAAAGCGGCCGATACGTTCTTCGCTGATGCCATACGCGGGTGCCGTGTCGATGTGATTGATACCCAGATCGAGAATCGAGTTGAGTAGCGTTTCGGTGGTGGCGTCATCGGGCAGGTCGTAAGCCTGGCTGTATTTGATCTGTTGATTGCGGCCGATCTTGAACGCGCCGAAGCCAAGAGCACTGATGGAAGCACCCGTATTTCCCAGGGGACGATATTGCATGCTGATGAGTCTTTCTGCTTCAGGCGGCGGTAGTACGTGCGTCGTTCTCTTCCAGTGTCAGCCACTCCGATGCTGTTTCCCAGGGAGGCAGCGCGACAGTGGGGCGGGCTAATTTCTGGAGTGCCGTGAGATCGGAATGCTTGCCAGACGCAGGCGAGATTCCCTGTTTCTTGAGGCAGTCGAACACATCTTCTGCCAGCTGTGGTGCCAAAGCCAGTTTGGTAGGCCAGGCGGTGATCAGGTTTCCTTCGACAACCAGTTGAGGCGTTTCCGGTCGCAGGCCTGACTTCGTGGCTCCTTCGGCACGATCAACCTGGTACGAAGTCCATTCCAGGCCGGAGACGTTGATCCCGGGCATGACAGCCTTTAGCTCCCGGGCAGCGTGAGCGACGAGTTCCTGTCGAGACTGACCAACGCCCTGTTCGGCGATCTGGCCTCCCAGTTGCCAGACAGTGCGTCCCTGGGAGTCGGTATCTGAAGTGATCGTCACCCGTGTTTTAGCGCCGTCGACACAGTGCCCGTTGAACGGCGGCAGGTTACCCCGCACGAGAACCATGTGCAGGGGGCGTCGTTGCATGAAGGGGGCGGTCTGAGAAACGGCATCCGGGCGTGCCTGGGTGCGAAGCGATTCGTTACCGCTGCCGGCAGTCAGCAGAACAGAACGAGTGTTGATCGTAAGTGGATCGTCCTCGGTGGTCTGCAGTTGAACCGCAGTGATGTTTCCGTGTGTGTCTGTTTGAAAGGTCAGCTGTGCGGGATCGTATTTAAAAATCTGGTCGGCGTGCGTTTGTGCCAGATTGCTGATCAGGCTGAAGGGAGAGATCACCTGTTCTTCCATGACGCCGATGGAACCGGGGCAGCCGGCGAGGACCGACGGTGTTTCGTCAGCGGTCAGACTTCGGGGTGCGACGCGGAGACCCATTTTGGCACCGAACATTCCCAGCCGTGAGGAGAGGGATTCGGTTCGCCAGAGATAGCAGTGAGGTGAGCGGACTTCGGTCTGCGAAAGATCGGGCGTCTGTTCGCCGGTGAGGGATTTCCGCCAGATCAGCGGCATCTCACGGATTCCGCGTGCGGATCCGGTCATCATGCCCTGCAGCGTGTATTTCAATCCGCCGTGGATAATTCCCTGGGAGGCGATGGTCTGGCCGCTGCCCAGTTCGAAAGCTTCGAGCAGAAGACACCGGTATCCCCGCCGCGTGGCTTCGCTCAGGGTCCAGAGGCCGGCAATGCCTCCTCCGAAGATAATCAGATCTGCCGCAGGCACGATGAGAATCCTTTCTCACAGTGAGAAGGTGTCCCTTCCCGTAAAACGTCAATTTGAACGGAGTTGAAGCTGTTTTTTAATGATTTTACCCCGATTCGGGAAGGTGAATCGGGGTAAAATGCGTGTTCAGAGTATCAGTTTCAGCGAAAAAGGAGCGTTCGGAGCATCCAGATCAGATGGAGGCCCGGGCTTCTTTCTTGAGCAGCACGATGGCTTCGACTTCGACTGAGATATTACCGGGCAGTGAACCCATGCCGACGGCACTGCGGGCGGCGCGACCATTTTCGCCGAAAATCTGCACCATCAGATCGCTGAAGCCGTTGATGACCTGTGGATGATGTTTGAAATCGGGGGCGGCATTGACCATGCCGAGCACTTTGACGAAGCGATCGATGCGATTGAGGTCACCCAGGTACTGTTTGAGGGTCGCCAGCATGGTCAGACCAACAGCGCGGGCCGCTTCAACACCCTGTTCCTCGGTGATTTCTTCGCCAACCCGTCCTTTGTGCATAGAGCCGTCCGTTTTGACGGGGCCATGGCCGGAGATATACAGCATGTCTTCCACCTGGACGACGGGGTTGTAGATTCCACCTGGTTTGGGGGCTTCAGGGAGTTCCAGATTCAGTTCCTGAATTTTTGCCTCGATGCTCATTTTCGGTTCCTGTGTTTAAAAAGTTCGATTCGATCAGAAAGTGTCATTTCAGGCAGCCGATTCCCGGGCGGGCGAGGGGTGCCGACTCTATTCCAGAATAAAACGAGCCCTGCTGATTTCCAATCGCCCGACGAAAACTCTTTTCAAAAACAGAATGATCCGGGAGAAGTCCAATTCCGTATCCAATACGGGTAGGCGTGGAAAAATAGAAAAAGGGTGTAAAAATCCTTTCGGAACTGACTATCAGACCGTTATGATACGCGGGAGAGAGACCTCTCGAAATCAACTACTTGCAGGGAGTTAAGCAGACTATGGATAATCTTTGGCAAATCGCAGGATTTCTGCTCGGGGGATTTTGTATCATCCTGGGCATCGTCTTTCTGGCGTTGTTCGCCCGGTATTTCAAGCTCTGGATCCAGGCCTTCTTTTCCCGTGCGAAGATCGGCCCGTTAGCTCTGGTCTTCATGTCGCTCCGGAAGGTAAAACCTTCGGTGATCGTGGACACCAAAATCATGGCGGTCCAGGCGGGTCTGACAGATATTCCGACGCAGTCATACGAAGCTCACTACCTGGCGGGGGGCAATGTGCATCGTGTGGTGCATGCGTTGATTGTTGCACACCGGGCCCGAATCGAACTCGACTGGGATACCGCCTGTGCAATTGACCTGGCAGGACGAAACATCATCAGCGCGGTGGAAACAAGCGTGGACCCCAAAGTCATTGACTGTCCCGATCCGAAAAAGAGTGGTCGGCCGACTCTGGATGGCGTCGCGAAAGACGGCATTCAGCTGAAAGCCCGTGCTCGCGTCACGGTGCGAACCAACCTGAACCAGCTGGTGGGTGGGGCAACGGAAGATACGGTTATCGCCCGCGTCGGCGAGGGGATCGTCTCCGCCATCGGTTCCTGTGAGAGTCATAAAGAAGTTCTGGCGAATCCGTCCGTGATTGCCCGCAACGTGCTGGACCGGGGCCTGGATTCTCAGACTGCGTTTTCGATTGTTTCAATTGATATCGCCGACATTGATGTGGGCGAGAATATTGGCGCCCGTCTGCGAGCAGACCAGGCAGAAGCGGACGTACGAATTGCCCAGGCCCGGGCAGAAGAACGCCGTGCTGAGGCAGTTGCCTCCGAACAGGAGATGGTAGCCCGGACTCAGGAAAACCAGGCGAAAGTCGTCCTGGCGGAAGCAGAAGTGCCTCTGGCGATGGCCGAAGCCTTCTCACATGGTAATTTACGGGCAGTTTAACTGATTTAATGATCAGTAGATAAGAGGTTGTCGATCAATACAATCAGTCCGGCTGTAAGGGATTCAACAGCACCAGAAATGGTTTCAAAGCGGACTTGATTGAGAGGTCGATGAATTAAAGCAGCCAGACAGGATGTGTTTTTGTAAAAACTGGTTGAAATTTAGTCTGGTGATTGACTAATATGGTGTCAGTAACAGCAGCAGGAGGTTGTTGTGGACTGAATTCTCCGGATCACCTCGAGAGAGTTTTTGTTTACCTATGGCAGAAATCGCAAATATCAATATTACGGAAAAACAACTGGACCTCCTTTTGTCAGGTTTGCGCTACGTTAAAAGTGCGGAAAAGCTGCGAGTGGAAGATCCCACACCTGAATATGTCCGTAGCCGGACCGAGAAGCTGGAAGAAATTACCGCTCTCGAAAAGACTCTGAATTCTTCACCGCGCCAGGAAAGTGCTGCTCAGGTTTGAGAATTACCAGCGCTTAGGTTGAGTTTAGTTCCCAGATTCAATTCAATAGGACGGTTCGCGTTGCGCGCATTGGCCCAGTCCCGCCGCGCAGCGTACCGTGTTTGTTATGATCTGATGAGATGGGAATATCTTACCTCCTATGCGTTATGAGCATGTCTGCGTCGAAGCTGTCAGTTGTACGCTTCCCCCCCACGTTGTCACTTCGGATGAACTCGAAGCGCGTCTGGCCCCGGTTTACGATCGTTTAGGTCTGCCTGCGGGCCGACTTGAGCTAATGACGGGTATCCAGGAACGCCGCTTTTTTGATCCCGGAACACTCCCCGGTTCGATCAGCGCGCAGACCGTCAATCAAATGCTCGACGAAAGTGGATTCGACCGCAAACACATCGGCGGCCTGATTCATGGCTCCGTCTGTCGCGATCAGCTGGAACCGGCGACCGCCAGTGGTGTGCATCATGCCACACAACTTCCTCAGAATTCCCTCGTTCTAGACGTGAGTAATGCCTGCCTGGGTCTCTTAAACGGCATGGTTTTCCTGGCCAATATGATCGAAATGGGTCAGATTCGTGCCGGGATTGTGGTGGGAACTGAAGTCGGACGCGATCTGGTGGAAGGGACCATCGATGATCTGCTGGAAGACAGCACGTTGACCCGCAAATCGATCAAGAATCATTTTGCCTCACTGACAATCGGCAGTGGTTCTGCAGCGATCCTGCTTTGTGACCGTAAGTTAAGTAAAACCGGTCATCGTCTGCTGGGGGGGAGTTTCCAGACTGACACGTCCAGTCACGAGCTCTGTGCCGGGGGTGTCGAAGCCCAGAAGCACGGCGATCACCGGCCGCGGATGCAGACCGATTCCGAATCCCTGCTGGTGGCAGGAGTTAACCTGGCGATTCCGACCTGGGAAGCGACTAAAACCACTCTGGGTTGGGAAAACGAGGATGTGAACCAGGTCTTTACCCATCAGGTCGGTAAAGCACACCGGAAACTGCTGCTGGATAGGCTGGGCCTCGATCCCGCTTTGGATTACCCGACCGTTGAACGGCTGGGTAACACTGGAGCCGCCGCCCTCCCCATGGCATGGGCGCTCGGGATTCAGGATCAGATTCTGCGGGACGAGGCCAAAATTGCCCTGCTGGGAATCGGCAGTGGTCTGAATTCTCTCATGCTGGGTGTCCAGTGGTAAGACGCGCTTCTCTGCGCGAATAATTCTCTCTTCTTTCTGAATCCGGGGTCCCGGTTATCTGTAGTGGTTATTGTGTTTGGGGTGGTTTTTATTAATTTACCGCTCCGGGGGATCGTGCCTGCCCTGAGTCCGTCTGGACACTAAGTTCCGGTTATTACTGAAAATCCGAACGGTCTGCATATCTGGATTGCCGGAAATGTTCCGATGTTTGCCAGTAGCGATGCCTGCTACCGGTCTTGAGGTGCAAGATCGAAGTTCGCGGTACATGAAGTTTTTCCGCGGCTGTTTTCAGTCAAGGCGCTCTCAGTCACTTTCAGGGATGTCACAGACAGGATCCGCCAGATGCGTTTACGCTCTCTCTTATCAGTTGGTTGTGTGCTTTCCTCTTTGACTGCTGCCGAACTCAAAGCGGAAAATCTGGGATCGATTGTTCCCCCCGCGCCCGCAGCACAGTCTGAGACTGCAGGTGAAGACGCTCAGCTGACTCCGGTCGCTGAAGTGTTTCAGCCTGGCGCAGATCCGATTGAGTCAGAAGAGAATCCGCAACCGGAGACCCTGAATGAAACTGAGGAGTCGGAAGACCAGATCATCTTCGACGATCCCTCGCCGGTAAAACCGCCGGCCGATCCGTATAAGCCCCTGTTCTTTGATAACACTTTCGGCAGCTATCTCAGCAATCCCAACCATCCCTGGCTGTTGGGAGAGCGGTTGAAGGAGATGCCGCTGGGAGATGAATGTTCGCCTTACACTCTGTCGGTGGGTGGCGAGCTGCGGCACCGCTGGATGCACGAACAAAACCGACTGCGTCCCGGCGGACCCATCAATACCGATTACAATCTGTGGCGCTGGCGTCAGTACTTCGATCTGCATATCAGCGATTTTGCCCGCGTCTATTTTGAAGGCATTGATGCCTCGATCTTCGATAACGATCTGCCACCTACGCCGATTGATATTAACCGCTGGAATGTGCAAAACGCGTTTGTGGATGTCAAACTGCACGAGTGGGATGGGGCGCCCGGGTGGTTCCGCTATGGTCGACAGGAAATGTTGTACGGTTCTCAGCACCTGATCTCACCCCTGGACTGGTCGAATACCCGCCGGAATTTTGAAGGCTTCAAATACTTTCACCATACCGATTCGGTACACTTCGACGCCTTCATCACCAACCCCGTAAACGCAGCAGCCGGAAATCAGCCGCTTTCCCGGTATGACAATGGCCGGGATAAGCCGGATACCTCGGTGACTTTCAGCGGGATCTACATGACATTCCTGGACGCTGGTCCTGAGCTGATCGACCTGTATTATCTCTGGCTGCGTGATGAAACCAACACGCCGAACCGCCCCGATGGTTCACGTCATACCCTGGGGGGACGCTATAAAAACTCCTGGGAAGTTCAGAACGAATGCTGCCAGGTTACCCGCATCTGGGACTTTGAAACCGAAGGTGCTTACCAGTTCGGGGTCGATGACAGCAAGCGTGTATCGGCAGGGTTCTGGACCGCAGTACTGGGTCACACCTGGACCACGGTTCCCTGGCAGCCCCGTTTGAGTGGTCTGTTCTACTACGGTTCAGGGAACCACGATCCCAACGGAAGCACGAACAATACGTTCAACACACTCTACCCGCTGGGCCACGCCTACTGGGGGATCATCGACAACCTGTCCGGTCAGAACCTGTTTGACTGGAGCCTGCAGCTGAATGCGAAGCCGGCAAAGAAGGTGAGCCTGGTCAGTGCGTTCCACTGGTTCGAAAAAGCAACCAGCAACGACTACCTGTATAACGTCGCCGGTGCTCCGGTCGGAACGCTGGGAGGCAGCCGCGACATCGGACAGGAACTCGACCTGATCGCGATTTACAACTTCAACCCGAACTTCAACATCCAGGCCGGCTACTCCTGGTTCTGGTATGGCGACTTCGTCGGGACCAACATTCCGCCACGGAATACCGCAACTCAGTTCTACGTGCAGACGACTGTGCGGTATTGATCTGATTGTGGGATGAGTGGATCTTTCGCCGGGTGGTCCCGAATGTAATTCGGGATTGCCGCAGGCAACAGGAGGTGGCTGAGAGAACGTTCTTTGCAGAGAGCGTGTCCCTGAAGCTTTTAATCTTGTAACAGAAGCTTTGTTATCCACTGTCTGCGTGAATTGCAACCTCCTGCTCGCTGCGCTCGGCCCGGATTACATCCGAGCCCACCCTTTTTTCTTTAAGGTGTGAGCATCTCGTCTATGGTTCTGAAACCTGGGTTTCTTTTGGTTGTAACTGCCCATCAATCCAGTCGGCTATGATCGCGGCTTCCTGTTATTCACTCACCAGATTACGACACAGGCGTCTGTCTCTCTGGCGAGTTTGACGGCATCAATTATATTTTGAATACGATACGTGATCGAGTCTGGATCTTGTGGATACTGATCCAGATGATTTAGCAACAGCAGACACTCCTGAGAAAGACGATCCAGTTCTGTTGGAGTGGTACAATATAAATCTGCCTGACTCAGTTGTGTTAACAGGCTCAGTCCCAGGGATTCCGATTGTGGAGATCCGTATAAAGTATTTCTCCATGATTCAAAACCCGCGAGTTCTTTGTGGTGTTCGACTTCGACGAAGTCCATCTCTCCATTGGGATTTCTCTTGAAAACATTCACCAGAAGTGACATAGATAAGTTTCAGCTTTCATGATGCGTGTCCAAGTCAGGGCTGTCCTACAGTAAGAACTCAGTAATCAAAACAGAATAAAATCGATCCGCAATCTATGAGATACCAGCTGTAATCAAGCTTCTTCTGAAATCAAACTCCATGTTCGAGATATCTCGCAGTTTTTGTCTGATACTCAATTTAAGGTAAACCGTATGAGTGATTATCACATTTATCAAGATTATTCAGGTACATTAAAAACGAACATTTTTTATCAGCTTGCGGTTTCGATGGATGAAGATTTAGTAGAATTTGAGTATGCCGAAAGCGCAGGTTGGATTATCACACAAAAACGATCTCCAACTAAAAGCGAACTACTGTTAAAGGGAAGCCCTCAAAGCTGGCTGGATGCATCAATAATTGAAAGCAAAAAAACGAAAAAGCACCGTTGTTCAGCGGACAATTTACACGTCACGGAAGAGTATTTCACAGACCTTAAAATCGAAATTCATAATGCCATTGAAGCAGAAATCATTCTATCTGATTTTAACTTTTCAATGGATGAGGAAGATCAGGCGTTCTTAGTGACAGACAAATTTGCAGACAGAATAACCAAAAGTGGTCTGAAAGGTGCTGGATTTGTTCCAGTTACAATCAATTATTCTGATGCTGAAAATGAAAAATCAATCCCCACTTTATTTGCTTTACAGTTTATGGGGCAAAATTGTTTACGGCCAACAAGTATCCAGGGAGCAAAGAACGCATGTCCCTTCTGTGGTCATGAACCCCTCATATGCCAAGAGTGTGGATTCGATAATTATATATGCCCCACCTGTCAGAAGCCTGCCTGGACGACTCAAAAAAATCACAAAGGATCAAATGATAAACACTTAATAGTTTCTCCGTTAAAACAGCGAGAAACTTTGGTCATGGAAGGCAGTAAATGGGACGGTTCTGACTTTGTGTATGCTGGGGGGAACTCTCTGGTTTACAATAACTTGATTTCTCAACGCGCGTTAGACTGGTTGCTCAGTATCCACGCAGTTCACTTTTGCGCACGCCCTATTCAGGTCTGCATTGATGGTATGACTGACCAACAGCTCGAAATGTTAGCAACAGTTCAGAAACCAATCGTTTCGTAGAAATGGTGATGAAAGCAACGATCGCTAACTCAAGCTTGAACCTGCCGCTCATTACATCAGATACAATCCGAATACGTGATCGAAATCGGTTTTAGAAAAATGGAGCCTGCCTCTACCGTAACTGCCCATCAATCCAGTTGGCCATTTTGGCGCCTCTCTGTTTGACGATTAGCGTGACGGGGACATTCGCTTTTTCCAGTGCGGCGACCATTGTGCGAGCTGGTGGTGATTCCCATCATGTTGGAGTGTCAACTTCGTCCCAGTTGAGGGGATCCATAAAATTCACAAGCCAGTTCAGGGCATGGTTCCTCTGTTCAACGACTCCCACCATAGGACAGAGCGACACTGGAGTATCGGATTCATTTCGCCAGTCAAAATCCTGAGGAATACAGAGCTCCTTGATATAAGCGTCGCGTATGGCCCAGAGGATCTTCATGGATAAATCTTGCGCATCGAGCAGGGTTCTTGTAGGAAGAAGCCTGGCGTTCTTAATGAACTCCGGGTCTGCCTCCGCTTCTTTCATAGTCTTACCCAGCAGAGGAACGTCGCACATGCTTGAAGGCCAGGGTAAATCAGGTAATCTTTCCAGCGCCCAAAGCATGACCCAAAGGCTCTCCAACCGCCAGACAAAACCAAGTGAGGTATCCTGATCAGGTTCTGGATCGTCCATGTATGCTTGCTCCTGTGGGCTCAGATAACTCAGAAGGTTATTATCCGTCAGGATGTTCCGGGATTTCTCCCAATCGTAGCCGTCAGCTCGTAATACTACAGCCCACAGCACAAGAGCGCGTCGGGCTACGTCATCAGCCGTTTGAACATTTACTTGCTCATCGTCATCAACGTAAAGTGAGATCCTTGCGTCACCCCACATGGGAACTTTACGCTCATCAAGAATTTGTCTTGAACGATCTGCTCGTTCCTTTTGCCTGCTGGTAGGTCCCGGTTCAGATATCACAGTCATTCTCCTTTTTGAGCTCAACGTTCCAGGCAATCGTATTGTTGGATCAACAGATGGTCGTTGTAATGCAAGGAATTATAAACGAATGTTCTGTACCAGAGTATAATACTTTGCTACGGTTCTGAAACCTGGGTTTCTTTTGGTTGCAACTGCGCATCAATCCAGTCGGCCATTTTGGCGACTTCTTCGTGGATAGTCGGCCATGGATGACCGCCTCCCTGTTTGACGATCAGCGTGACGGGGACGTTCGCTTTTTCCAGTGCCGCGACCATCGTGCGTGACTGTTGAATGGGAACGGTGAAGTCGGCGGTGCCGTGAATCAGCAGGAACGGAGGCAGGCCGGGCTGAACCAGGCGGGCGGGGGAGAATGAGGTGCGGAGTTCGTCCAGCTTCTGTTCGTCGATGGTCTCCGCGCCTTTGGGGGTGATCAGTTGGCGGATGGCTTGCGAGAGACGATCGCTGCCGGTGATGTCGAGTTTCAGGCCGCCATAATTCATCAGGTCGGTGGGGGGAAAGAAGACGGCGACAGCTTTGACGCGGGTTTTGGCAGTGGGTTCGGCAGCGGAGACAGCGGCCATGCAGGCGAGGTGGCCTCCCGCGGAAGCACCGAGCAGAGCCAGGCGATCCGGATCGATTTTATATTCGCCGGCATGGGCTTTGACCCAGAGGATGCCGCGGTTCACATTCTCGAGCATTTCGGGTCCGTTGAATTTGTCAATGGATCCAGGTCGGATGGCGAAAATGGTGTAGCCGCGACTGCAGAAGATATCGAACATCTGTGCCCGCTCGTGATCGCGGAGTTTGCCTCGGTCCGAGTGATACGCGCCGGAAACCACATCGACAATCGCCAGGCCGTTGGACTTGCCGGTGGGGGTGAAGATATCCATCAACAGTCCCACGCCGTGCACTTCCGCGTAGACGACATTTTTCTGTTGCTGATAGAGTGCCACGGGCTGTTCAGCCGCGTTAACCGGTTTGCTGACAGGGACTAAGAGCAGTAAAGCACAGAGAGACAGAGTTCGCACGCATGAAACCATCGACATAAAATCGGACCTGATCGCGGAATTGATAAATAAAAAGAACGACTTTACGAATCTTACCAGACAGGGGCAGTGTTTCGAAACAAAAAAAACGAACCGGGAGGCTGCCGGTTCTTACCGGAAAAGTCTCGCATTTGTTTCAGAAAAACGGCTAAAATGAAGTGGAACACGAAATTTTCAGAGGTTGCGCGCATGACAGGTAAAGACAGACAGCGATTCGGCAGCATCTCCCGGCGCGATTTCATGCGTCTCTCGGCCCTGGGTGTGCTGGGAACCGGAATGTCCGGCTGGATGAGACGGCTGGCAGCAGAGACGGCGCAGAATCCAGAGCGCAAACGTTCGTGTATTCTGCTCTGGATGTCGGGTGGGCCCAGTCAGTGCGACACTTTCGATCTGAAGCCGGACCATGAGAACGGCGGTCCTTTCAAACCGATCGACACTTCTGTCCCCGGAATTCAGATTTCGGAGCATTTGCCTCAGTTGGCGAAGGCGATGCAGCACCTGGTGCCGATTCGCTCCATGAGTACCAAAGAGGGCGATCATACGCGGGCGACATATTTATTACGCACCGGTTATCTGCCCTCGGGTCCGCTGAGTTATCCGGCCATCGGTTCGCTGTTGAGTAAAGAGCTGGGGCGTGATGAATCCGAGCTGCCGAACTTTGTGAGTATAGCCCCGAACAAAACATTGAGTCCCAACGCGTATGGTCCCGGATTTCTCGGACCCCAGTATGCGCCACTGGTTGTGGGTGAAGGGGCGGGCTTCGTGCAGAACGACGAGATGAATCTGGATGCGGCTCTGAAAGTGAAAAACCTGGAACTGTCTCAGGGAATCAACCGGAAGCAGGCGGATGCCCGGCTCTCGATTCTCAAGGACCTGGAAGATGATTTTCAGGCAACCCATCCGGGAGTGCCGACCAGCAGTCATCGGAGTGCGTATGCCGCTGCGGTGCGGATGATGCGTTCCAAGGCGATCGAAGCGTTTCAACTGGACCAGGAACCGGATGCCCTGCGGGACGCCTACGGTCGGAACCGGTTTGGCCAGGGATGTCTGCTCGCCCGGCGGCTCGTCGAACAGGGAGTTCCCTTTGTCGAGGTTTCGCTTAACGGGGTGCAGGGTTCGAACGCGTTCGGCTGGGACACGCACCAGGATAATTTCGAAGCCGTCAAAAGTCTGAGTGAAGTGCTCGACCCGGGCTGGGGAACGTTGATGAGCGACCTGGAACAACGGGGGCTGTTGGATTCGACGCTGGTAGTGTGGATGGGTGAATTCGGTCGTACGCCGAAGATTAACCAGAACACGGGTCGCGATCATTTTCCCGCAGCCTGGTCCACGGTGATCGGCGGTGGTGGGATTCGCGGCGGACAGGTGGTTGGCAAGACCAGCGAGGACGGTATGAAAGTCACCGATCAGCCGATTACGGTTCCCGATCTGATGGCCACGATCTGTAAAGCACTGGGCCTCGATCCGGAGAAGCAGAACATGTCGAACATCGGCCGCCCGATTCCATTGGCTGACCATGGTGCGACGCCGATTGGTTCGATTTTGAAGGGGTGAGCTTCTTAGACATTGATTCGTTACTCTGTTGTGGAATGTCAGAGTGAGCTGAGACCTCCTGCTCGCTGCGCTCGGCCCGAATTTTATTCGGGCTTACCCTCTGATTCGATGATATTTGCCTGGCACATTGTGAGAGTGAGTTGGATTTGAATGCTGCCAGGCGGGCGACCACACAGGGTCGCCCCTACGTGAGATTCCTGCAAAAGGAAACGGAAGAGAATGGTTTACCGTGGTTGCTCGAAATTTGTGAAGCAGGGTCTGTGCTTGCTGTGTTTCGTGGCGGTTTTTGTCTGCAGCTTCAGTCGGGGCTGGTGTGATGAAAGAGGAGAGACAGAAGCGCTCACGATTGAGTCGATCACCCGGCGGATTCAGGATACGAAGGACAGGCTGCTGCGGGATTCGCAGGGGCTTTCGCTGACGTATACGTTGGGGGCCTTTGCAAATCCGGAGTTCGAATTTGGATTGTCCGGGAACGCCACGATCTGCAATATCATCAAGTGGCCTGAACTGTATATCGATGTGACGGGCGTGAACGTGGAAGACGGTTCGCTGTTTCATCGGACATCCGTTTACGATTTCCTGCATCACCGGACCGTTGCCCTGGATCCGCAGAGTCAGAAAGCGACCATCTACCCGGCGCGATTTTTCTTTTCGTCTGGCCATTCAGACTATTACAAGTATCTCCACATGGCTGAGGGACACCAGTTCTATCGTGATGGAGTGCCCTTCACACAGGAACCGACCGTTCCGGAGTGCTTTGCGAGGGGAGACTACCACGTCGCGGGAATAGAAGAGATTGACGGTGAGCGGTGCGTGCATCTACAGAAGCCGGGCGATGATATCTGGATTTCGTTGGACCATGGCGAATACGTTCACAAACGTGAGATGACGTCCGGTCCGGGTGAGCCGCACCCCGTGGAAACGCGGGTACTCAGCTATCGCCTCGTCGATCCCTCGACAGACTTCTGGATTCCGCAACGGATTCGGCGCAAGGATTATTACGGTCCAGCTGACGATCCAGACAAGCAGGGGCAGGTGAAACTGGGCCTGGAGATCAACGTCACCGAGGTGTCACAGGGGGGGATCGATGAAGCGATCTTCGTCCTGAATATTCCGGTCGGTTACCATGTTTCAGATCTGCTTGTGGAAGAAAAATATTACGTCAAGCAGACGGCATTTGAAAAACTGATGGATGGTTCTCACTGGATCATTTCCACACTGATCGTGCTGGCCCTGCTGATCGTGGTGCCCTTGATCAGCTTTCTGTTGTATTCCCGGCGACAGGCTCGTGTGGAGTAACCGGGGTTGCATGCGATTCAGAAACAGAATTCGATCTCATTTGCTGTAGGGCGCGGGCCTATGTGCCCGCCCGCCTGGAGACGTGCGGATGATTGTCTCCTTCTCATGGAAACAGAAAAATCCTCGAAAAGGAGTTCATATCACTGTATCGATAGCGCGGGCGACCACGCAGGGTCGCCCCTACACAAGAGAATTGGTTAAATGCAACACAGTCCGTTTCCTGCTCATTCTTCAAAGGGGACGTGTCCCCGAACCTGTTAGAGCTTGATTCGATGCTCTGTTGTGGAATGTCAGAGTGAGCTGAGACCTCCTGCTCGCTGCGCTCGGCCCGGATTGCATCCGGGCTTACCCATTGTTTTGAGGAGGTTCTCTGGGCCCCTTGAGAGAGTGAGTTGGATTTGAATGCTGCCAGGCGGGCGACCACGCAGGGTCGCCCCTACTTCTCGATTACAGTTCTTCACTCAATCAGAACAAACTGTAGATCAGGATCTGAATCGTTAATGCGAGGCCGGCCCAGACTTTGAGGTTCTGGTACCAGTGGGTGGCATTTTCCGGGGTTGTGTTTTCGCGGGGGAGACTCAGGACCCAGACCAGGACGGCGATCAGTGTGCCGACAAACAGGGCCCGTACGCACCAGAGGGGAATCTGGACGACCAGATCGCGGACGAAATTTCCAATGTGATGCAGTGGGGTCATGCTTCACCTCTCTGGGGCTGGAGACTGAAGACCAGGCCGTCGATTTTTTCTTTGGGCTCGGGTTTGGTACACAGGCTGATGATTACAATCAGCGAGAATGAAACGACAAACGCCCAGATCGAAAAGTAGAGGAACGGTTCGGAGATCTGGAACAGGGGCTCGAGGCCCAGGGCGGTGTAGACGTCGGGCTGATTCAAGGCGAACAGGGTGATCGAGAAACAGACGCCGACGAGGAATCCGGTCAGGGCGGCGATGCCGGTCGCCCGTCTCCAGAGCAGGCCGGTAATCAGCAGAGCGAATGCGGGTCCCTGGAAGAAGGCCATCAGCGTCTGGAAAATGGTGTAGATGCCTTCGCTGCGGTTCATCAGGAAGAAGGAAAAGCCGACGGCCCAGATCACGAGCAAAAACGTGACCACGCGACCTACCATGAGCAGGGAGACATCGCTGGCGTCCCGGCGATAGAAGCGTTTGTAAAAGTCGTTGGAGACGATGGTCGAGGCGGAGTTGAGATACGAGTCGATGCTGGACATCAGCGCTGCCAGGAACGCGGCGAGAAACAGCCCTTTAAGACCGACAGGCAGCAGATGTGAAATCAGTTCGGGGAAGGCCTGGTCTCCATCGGTCAGTTCGGGGAATTTGATAAAGGCGATCAGGCCGGGCACCGCGACGACGACCGGGACCAGATTTTTAAGCAGGGCTCCCCAGACATACGCGGCCTTGGCTTCGAATTCACTGGCGGCCCCTAACGAACGCTGCACGATGGCCTGGTTACCGATCCAGTAAGCGGGGCTCAGAATCAGAGCCAGGCCGAAGAAGATCCCGGTCCAGGGGAAGGGTGTGTCTGCATCAGCGGGCAGGATCAGCGAGGTGTGCAGCAGGTCCTCCTCTTCTGTTTCAGGAGCCTGTTCCATTGCCACGCCATCCACGGGTTCCATTTTCTGGGCCAGTTCCCGTTCTCTGATCTTGGCCTGAAATTCGTCGATACCGCCGACATCGATGATGCCGATCACCAGGACCAGCAGGCAACCGCCGATCATGATGATGCACTGAATCATGTCGGTGTAGACCACGGCGGCGAGTCCGCCGGAGATGGTATAGATGCCGACGAGGACCGCGGTGAGATAGATGCAGGCATCGACGCTCATGCCCAGGTGCAGGCTCATCATTTTCGCAGAGGCCAGGAGCATGATGCCGAGGTTGCAGGCCATGAAGATGATCCAGCAGAGGGCCAGCGCGGAACGGACAGAGACGTTAAACCGCCGTTCCATGTATTCGGGAATCGTGGTTACGCCACTCCGCCAGAAAAAGGGAATGAACACGAATGCCCCGATGATCATTGCGGGAACGCAGCCAATCCATTCGAAGTTACCAACAGCGAGACCATGCGAGAAGGCAGCGCCTCCGGTGCCGATGATGTCCACGGCACCGATGTCGGTCGCGACAAGTGACATGCCGATGGCCCACCAGGGGAGGCGGCGACCGGCGAGAAAGTAATCCGAACCGGTTTTAATCTTGGAGCCGATGTAGAGTCCCAGCCCCAGCGTTCCGATCAGATAGGCGAAGATGACGGCGTAATCGAGAGACGACAGTGTCTGCATAAGGATCTCACCCTGGTAGCATTGTGGCCTGGGAAGAAGACAGGTTGATACTGCAGGCACTCACGAGCGTTGGGGCCTGTTGATTCCACCATACAGCGTCTCGCAGGAAAAATCGACTCAACACCGGGGATTTCATGAGAGAGCCCGGCGGGTGATTATTTCTGCGACGCTGCGAGTGTTTTTTTGATCTGGGGAATCAGCAGATCGGCGACTTTCCGCTGGCCGGCGGTGTTGGGATGCATGCCGTCGAGCAGCAGGTCATCGGTGGACTGATCGGGATGCTTGTCGAACTCTTCAAAGGCGGTGTAGATGTCAACCAGCGGGACCTGTTTCTCGCGGGCGATCTCACGGACCGACTGGGCGTAGTCTTTCAGAAAAAGGTTGAAGCCCTGGGGATCATCGGAATTGTAAGGCGGCTTGCCATACAGTTTTTTAATACGCGGAATCCAGCGGAGCGAATTCGAAGTCATCAGGATGACCTTGATATCACGTTGCTGCAGCTGATCGATGAGGGAACGGAGGTTGGCCTCGTACTGTTTCTGTGAAACGCGCGAGGCTTTCGCGGGGGGATCTTTCCAGACGTCGACGGCGGAATCGTTGATGCCGAACTGAATGACGACCAGATCAGGCTGCTTGGCCAGCACGTCTTTCTCGAACCGGGCGATGGCGTTCTGTGTGGTGTTACCGCCGATGCCGGCATTGATCACTTTGACGGGAACCCCCTGCTGCGGCAGTTCTTTGGCGAGGATCATGGAATAGACGACCAGCGGACCGCGGGTGGCGGTGGTGGAATCGCCGAAGGTGACGATGGTCGCCGGCTCCGCAGCGGAGAGGCTGTCTGTAGTGAAATGCATGCCTGTCAGCAGTGTGCAGGTCAGCAGAAAGGTGGCAGCGCGGTGAATCATGGTGGAAAGCCCTGTTTCGGATGCGGTGTGAATGATGTTGCTCCGCGGGGGAAGCTGAGTGTCAGCGCGTGTCTTCAGACTAAACTATGTCGGGGAGGCATGCAATTCCGAAGTGCAAAGAACGTGTTGCTCGCGCGTGAGGGTTCATTCCAGGTCGAGCAGAATGGAATTGCGTTCGCCGTTGACGTCGACCACGAGCGGCGTGGTTTCCTTACTCAGGTATTTGTCGGGCACGCGGGGGACATCGTCCGGTACGGTGCTGCCATCCGGGTTTTCATAGGAGACCAGCACCACGACTTTGTGTTTGCCCAGGATCGCACCGTCGCCGGTTTCGTAGGTCGAGAGCGAGTAGTTTCCGTCCTGGCCGATCATTCCCACCGCGTGTTTGCCGCCGTCAACAGGGAAGAACATCACCGTTCCCGTCTTGAGGTCCTGGTTCTGACAGACGACTTTCCCTTCCACCTGACCGGTGGGTTTGCGATCTGCGTTGGCGCCACAGCCGGTGCCGACACTCAGGATAAGCAGTAGTCCCAGAACGCGTTGAAGGTGTCTGCAAGTCATCTGTCTCTGTCCCGTCAATAAAGTTCCGCAGGCGCTGAAAGTGAACCGACTGTTACTGAGGCAGGCCGCCCGTGGGTAAGCCGTCGGATATGTGACCCAGCTGCTGGAACACCTGCAGGTCCATGTTTTCACTCAGGAAATGCACACTGCCATCACCGACCAGGAAATGGGCGCCCCCTTCGTGGAAACTCTGAGAGGCGGTGGTCTGTGGCCAGCCGATGCTGGGATACTGACAGGGCGAGGGTCCGCAGAGCAATGAGGAACTGTTGATGGCATACGCGGTAGGCACCGGACTGTCGCTGGAGACCCAGGCGCTGAACGGGTTATATTTCGGCGAGCTTTCCCCGACGGCCAGCGTATTGGAAACGCCGTCGGTCATATCGCGGAAGCGAACGACTTTGGTTTGTCGGCGGCGGAACAGGCCCCCCGGTCCGTTATCGGGGTGCAGACCGGCGACGCCCGTGTAAGTGGTTACCGCGGCGGTCTGGGTATAAGGGCCGCCCGAGGGGTCACAGTTGCCTGACGAACCAACGGTACCGCTGGCTCCGGTCGCATTCCCGGGAAAGCACCAGTTGGTGTGCAGATCACTTTTGATGGCTGATGTCGGATCGCTGGGACAGAGGTAAACCGGGAGGATGGTCTGGCAGAGTTCCAGGTGAGTCGGCTCGGTGATGCGGAGGCTGAAGTTGAATTTGTTATACAGGGGTCCCTGATCGATGAGGGGCAGAATCATGACCCGCCAACTGAAACCGTTGGGGAGATTGTTGGGTCCGCCGTTGGAATTCGGAGGCAGGGAACCGTGGGCTTCGTGATAGCCGTGCAGGGCGATACCCAGCTGTTTGAGATTATTTTTGCAGGTCGAGCGACGGGCTGCTTCGCGGGCCTGTTGTACTGCCGGCAGGAGTAGAGCGATCAAAATCGCAATGATGGCGATGACGACCAGCAACTCAATCAACGTAAACGCACGACGGGGGAACCTGGCTGAACTCATCACTTACCTCCGGTCAGAATAACAGAACTCCCGCCATTCGGAGCAGAATGACAGGCAGAATCGTGATTACAACACAGTCGAAGCTGGTGCCGGTAAGAAGGGAGTGAAGCTAATTTCATATTTGATTCTGGCACCAATGTTATATTGGTAGTATTCTTTGGCGCCAATGTCAAATAGTTTTCGCATAATCTTATTTATTTTTGAATGATTCGTTTTCGGAGAGAAAGTTTAGCGTGATGCAGGCGCAGGTTCTCTGTGGAGACTCAGGCCTGGAGGATCGCAGACAGACTGATTGCTGGTAACGCGTGCAGACTGTGGACTTAGAACAGATACCCCTGACCGAGGTCACGTCGACAGCTGGAGAGCTGGGCGAGGTGGAAGCCGAAGTGGCTGGTGAGGATCAGCGCGACCGCGTGGCCGACCGTCTGGACCGGAGTGCCATCGAAGAGTTCGATGCCGTGTGGCTTTTCGAGATCCGCGGGCGATGCCTGGGAGGCGAGCGAACGCAGAGTTTCGTAGGCATTGAGGACCGCAGCGATCAGCGGGGCGCGTTTGAGTCCTTCGTCGGGCTGGACTTCATCGTTAGAGCCGGGGCCAAACGCCTGCACCCAGAAGGAGTGTGTCAGTTTACCGCCGAGGAAGGTCTGCCCCATTTCCCCGACGATGGCCAGGTGGCCGAGGATCCAGGCGGGGGGATGGCCGTGCCCCTGTCCGGGCATGAAGAGCGTCTCTTCCGGGAGATCGGCCATGATGGTTTCGAATTGTTTCATCTGCAACTGGTTGAGAGCGATTTCATTTTCGAACATGGCGCGGTGCACTCCGGATTTTCTGGTGAGAGAAACATAAACGCTATTAATAAGGTAGTCGGCGGGACGCGGGTCGTCAATAATGAGAGGATATTCCGGGTCCGTTGAACTGATCGGGAGATTCAATTCTTGATTAATGAAGAACCACGAAAGACACGAAATGCACGAAAGAAATCATTAGTCCGCGGTAAGTTCTGCGAGGGGAATCACAGCCAGCTCGGCGCTATTGAGATTGGCGCGGCGGCCGCCGTTGTTGGAGTAGCCGACATACAGCTTGCCGTTGTGTTCGATGGCGCAGGGGTAGGAGAGGCTCAGTCGTTTGGCGGATTCTCCGGGCTGAGCGGGGCGCAGGGACCGCCGGATGACGTAGATTTTCGAGAAGACGTTTTCACCCGGACGGGAGACGGCGATGGTCAGGGGGGACCGCCGACCGCCGATGCCTTGAGCACTGTTGCTGACCAGGTAGCGTTGCCCGTTACTGAGGATGCCGGTGACCGGTTTGGAGGGGGCCATGGGCAGGTTGCTCACGCGGGAGGGGGACCAGGTCTGTCCCTGATCTTCGCTGATGGCGAGGAGGGCCTGGGCGCCGCCTCCGTAGCGGGCGAGATTGAACACGCGCTGGCCATCGAGCCAGAGCGCACATTCGCCCCACATGCGAGTGATGTTTTTCGTAGCGGGGATCTGCACGTAGTCCCATTTCGTGAGGTCGTCACCATGGCTGATGGCGACGGCGGCGGGGAAGACGCGATCCCCTGCGTAGGGGCCGCCGGTGAGGCCGGGCATGATCCAGTTGCCGTTCTGCAACCGGACCGGCTGATTCATGGGCCAGAAACCGTTCTCAATAATGATGCCGTGTTTTTTCCAGGTGCCGGTTTTCTCATCAAGCGAATAGGCGCGGGTGTGAATCTTCTGCATGTGGTTATAGTAGGCACCCTGAAAAGCCCAGAGCGTTCCCTGGTGTGAGAGGAAGACGCCATGACTGACGGCGAGATTCTCTTCGTCGCCGGCGTCGATCAGCTGGAGATCACTCCAGGTCTTGCCGTCGTCGCTGCTGACGCGGTACTGGGCTTCCTCGCCGACGGTGTTTTCCTGGCCCTTATTGTGGCCGAAGGAGGCGTAGAGTTTTCCCTTGTGCCAGCAGAGTCCGACGCCGTGCAGAAAGGTGTAGCCGTCGCGGGGCTGGTCCCATTTCTTGATGACTTCAAAGCGGACGTTCTTGAGTTCCGGAATATCCGCGGCGGCGGGCAGGGGCCGGCTGTCGTCCCAGAGCGGGTAAAGGGCAGGTTCGTCCGCGTGGAGCGGAGCCAGAGCAAGGAGTGTCGCCACAACCAGGGTGAGTAGCTTCATGTGGTGTGCCTTGTGTGAGTATGAGAATGAGTTTGCGTAGATGAATTCAGTTTCGATTATAACATGGTCGGGAGGTGAGGGTGAGAATGGATGGAATGATGAACCACGAAAGGTACGAAATACACGAAAATTAATTGAAGTGTGACAGGCTATGATGAGTCTAAAATAGTTCCTCTGGAAATTACAATGGATCCTGAATCGCTTCTACTGTGTCATAGACATGGCAGAGATGTTCTCGCTGATGGGCTGGGAGATTGCCGCAGGCTATAACCGAACATTGTAATTAAGAAGACCAGAATGAACGACGATCAAACCGAGAACAGAGATGCTTTAAACACAGGCCAGTGGTCCGTCTGGCGGCAGGGGGATGATGGGAACCGGTTTGTGATGGCTGAGGGGCTCAGTGAAGCGGCGGCGCGGCAGATGGTGGCGGAGTTTGAAGCGCGGGGGCATAAGCAGCTGTACCAGGCGAGTCGGATGCGGTAGAGGGGGAGTTTGCCCGCTGAGGTTGTGTCGCTTATTTACAGGTACGCTGTTGGGAATCGTTTTCGATGGCGGTGATCACGGCTTCCCGCAGTGATTGCACCGGGTACGGTTTCTCCAGGATGGCGAACGCGCCTTCTTCGACGGCGCAGCCTGTGGTAGTTGGATCCAGAGAGCCTGAGACCAGAATCGCGGGCAGGCGGTAGCCGGCGGACTTCATCTGTTTTAACAGCTCCAGTCCATTGCAGCCGGTCAACTGGAGATCGGTGAGCAGACAGCCACAGGAATCGGCGGCTGTGCTGCGCAAGAACTCCTCGGCGGAGGAAAAGGCTTCCACACTCAATCCGCTGCTCTGGATCAGCATGGCGCAGGAGTCCCTGACCGCCTCGTCATCCTCGACGATATAGACGCGCGGCTGGTAATACTCTGGCAGTTTCTGCAGTCGTTGCATCGGTGAATTTTAATCCGTTTAACAGTCCAACCTGTCAGGCGGGATTTATAGTTTTTCAGGCCAGACCTGTAAACTGATATTTTGGTCCGATTTAACTGAACTTATGACAGTGTTAGTGTTTATGTATATCGATGGGTGATCACTGATCTTTTGCGGACAGCTGCCGTCGATTCAGCTCTCCTGACTGACGCCGATGTGGATAATGGTTCGAGCAGGGAACACTTTTCTTGTTCGATTCGAATGACGTTCTTTTTTTGAATGCAACACTGACCGTTTCCGGCCCGCTGCGCTTGGCCCGAATTGTGAGTTTTCTCTGAGGCCTGGGTGATCCTGTGAGTGGTTTGTGACCTGCCAGGTGGGCGACCACATAGGGTCGCCCCTACGACGGAAATAAGATGGCCATCATCAACGGTTAAAACCGTGCCGCTTGAATCAATGTTTTTGAATGTTTGTCATGTGGAAGCATTTTGTAGAACGGCGTGAGGGGGTCAAGAGGGAATGTGCTGTGCTTCCGCTGTGAAAGAGGGTGAGTTGATGTTGAATTTGCTCCGAAATGCTCTGAGTGTGCTCCGAAATGAATTGAAATGTTACGGGACATGTAGAACCGGTGCCGGATGTTCCGGTGAAAAGGTGGAAAATTCGACGTCGATTCAGGTGCTGCTGCGTCACTGGTTCGCGGTGTTCCAGTGCACGCATCGTCCGCCTCGCGCGCGAAGCACAATTGCAATACTTTATGCTTTGCGAACCGTCGATCAAGTTCAATCTTTTCAGTTTGATCAGGTGAAAAAGTTTCCCTGGTCGGATGTGGGAGGAGAAAGATTTATGGAAGGGAGGCGTGGCGTGATGTGGCTCTGTTGGCGGCGCATAAAAAAAGAGGACTGGAAAGCCCAAGCTTCCAGTCCCCTGAGGATTTCTCCTGTGTTTAGGTAACACTTAGTCTGGTCATAAGCATCACTGACGACTACTCAGTTCTTGCGAACTGTCTTGGGTTCATCGACGGCAACTTACTTCCAGGTTCGTTGTTATACACGGATACTTCGGCAAGTTTTCAGACAGAACTTGAATGGTCGTGCCCAAAAAAATGGCAGATTTTTTTGAGTGAAATTGTAACCGGCAGGACATGAGTGAAAGTTAAAACTGTTTCAGATTGTCTGCGATCATTTGTACAAATTCAGGATGAATTTCAGCTGTGAAAAACTGCTTACAACTCAGGAATCGGATCATCGTTTTTGATGTCTTCTTCTTCCCAGTTTGCCTGACCGTTTTCGTACCGCAGGATGCGATGCTTGCTGCCGGGCGCGGGCTTTTCGTTGACCGTGGGAAGCCAGGTGCGATGTTCTTCAATCAATTTTGCATAATTGGGATCGCCGATGAGATTTTTCCATTCTGCGGGATCCTGCTGCATGTCATAAAACTCTTCCGATCCGTCAGCGTAGTGAATATAGCGATAATTTTCCGTGCGGACCGTGGTGTTGTTGCGGTTATGGGACGTGATCGCGGGCCACTTGCGGGGCGTGTTGGCGTCCTTGAGCTGAGGGACCAGCGAGTGCCCTTCGAGGTCGGTTCGGGGAGGCAGGCCGCTGAGTTCGACCAGCGTGGGATAGATATCCAGGAGTTCGGCCGGCTTGCTGCAGACGGCGCCCTCAGTGATACCCGGACCGGCGAAGATGAGGGGAACACGGGTCGAACGTTCCCAGAGCGTGTTCTTGCCGGTGATCAGTTTCTCGCCCAGGTGCCAGCCGTGATCGGACCAGATAACGACAATGGTATTTTCCGCCAGGTTGTTTTTCTCAAGTGCATCGACGACGCGTCCGACCTGGCTGTCGACAAAGCTGGTGCAGGCGAGGTAAGAGCGTACCAGGTTGTGCCACTCGTTGGCTTCCTTGAGAAACTTGAGCCGGGGCTCAGGAAGTTTCCAATGCAGGTACCAGGAGAAGCGGGGCGTGTCGTCGCGATCGACATCCAGCACGGGGGGCAGCTGAACGGTGTCGGCGGGGTAGAGGTCGAACCATTTCTGTGTGGCGTAGCAGGGGACGTGCGGCAGGAAAAAGCCAACCGAGAGGAAGAAGGGTTCGGTCGGTTTTTTATTCAACTGATCGACGGCCCAACTGGCGACCTTCCAGTCCCCTTTGTCTTCGTCTTTGTGGGGGAAGGTGCCCCAGTCGACGAGAGGATGCGGGTTGGGGGTGTTGACCAGTTTTTTAGGGGGCTTCACGCCGACCCCGGCGGGCGGGCCGATGACGTTGAATTCTTTATCGTTCTTCTTGCGACCGTAGCCGCCGTGGTAAATTTTACCGGTGCTATAAGTTTTGTAGCCGTTCTGCTCCAGGTACTGGGGGAGCGACACGCGATCTTTGAAACGGTCGACGGTGCGGAACCAGGGGGCCAGTCCGTAGATGCCGGTGGTCGTGGGCCGCAGTCCGGTCATCAGGCTGGTCCGCGAGGGATTACAGAGGGGGGACTGGCAGTGGGCGTTGGTAAACAGGGTTCCCCGGGAGGCGACCTTGTCGATGTTCGGGGTCTTGATCTGGGGGTGACCTTTGAGGCAGCCGATCCAGTCGTTCTGATCGTCGATGGCGATGAACAGAATGTTGGGTTTCTGAGCCGCCTGGAGCGGTGTGGAGACGAGACAGAGAAGAGCGATCATCAGGAGCAAGCGCATCCGGGGTCCCTTTCGATGAATCAAATAGATAAGAAATCCGCAGTCTATTATGATAACCGGAGTTCACAACGAAAGAAAATGCCTGAATTGTTCTCTCGTGCAGAAAATGAGGGAGGAACAGAGCATTGCGGCAGAACCTGTTCTGGCTCTTTCCTGTCTCTGTGAGGAGCAGGTAATCTGTCCAGCTGTTTTTTCAATCTCGTTAACAAAAAGGAATAGACCCGCAAATCAGAATCATAAGCCTATGAAATCGTCTCACCAGGAACAAATCGATCGGATTCTTGAGAAGCTAAGCCAGGTGCGTGCGCAGGGGCTAAGTTGTTTTGGATCAGACCAGCACCATTTTGAACTCAATCCGCCGATTCAAGAGCGGCTGCTGCTGGAATTCGAAAACGAATATCGAGTAAAACTGCCTGACGAATTCAGAGCATTTTTGCTGTATGCAGGGAATGGGGGCGCGGGTCCCTATTATGGAATTGCGCCCCTGCCAATCATCCGGAGTAAGATATTAGACTGGCCATTCGAAGAACCATTTGAGAAAGTACTTGACCTTCCCTGTCCGCTGTATTTCAGAATGAAGCAAGCTTCTGACTGGGAGAGTGAATTTGGAGAAACCGATCCCTATCAGGGAACGATGTACATCGGAACTCAGGGCTGTTCTTATTACATGCTGTTAATTGTCACGGGCGAATTCCGGGGGCGAGTTGTCTATGTCAACGATGATGATGGTTCTACACCGTTTATCACGCACGAGCCTGATTTCCTGACCTGGTACGAACGCTGGCTAGATGAGTTGTTGGCGGGTCAGGTGTCAGACTGGTTTGGTAGAAGCAGGGGAGGCACCGAGGCAGAACTGCGGGCGCTACTCGAGAATCCGGAGACGTCTGCTGCCGACAAGGCGGATGCGATCAGGGCCTTCTGGAGGTTCCCCGATAACTCTGCTGAGACGCTGGAACTGATTCCCACATTTCTGTCGGAAACAGATCCAGACATTCGCGCCAGTGCGTGTTGGATGATTCGTCACTTCAAGTTGCGCGGCGCGGAGGAAGCGGTGGCGGAACAGCTTTCCGACCCCTCGCCGGAAGTACGCCAGGCGGTGATCCTGACGCTGATGAGTTTTGACCCTGCGCGGTGGAGTGAAAAAGTCTTCTCGTGTCTGCAAGATGATGATCTGGATGTGACAGAAATCGCTTTCCGAACGTTACAAGATGCGAAGCAGTTCTCTCGATTTGATCTGTTAGACCTTGTTCTTGTGCCTCCCAATGAAAGTATTCTTCTGCATGCACTCGACGGCATCGAATGGAAGTCGGAAGATCAGGAGCTGCTGTTGAGATTGCTGGAATATCAGAATGAAAAAGTCCGTTATGATGCGACGCTGGGGTTGCGAGACATTCGTGCCTGGGAAGCGATTGAAACAGTGATCGCCGTGTTGGAACACGAGACGGACAGTCTGGTGCGGGGAAGTATCCTGCAGATGCTGGGTGAACTGGATAGTGTTGCTTCGCGGGAAACACTGCTTGCCTGGATGGTCAAGGGAGACGAGGTGGAACGAATGCATGCCTACGAAGGGCTGAATAAACTGGGAGATGAGCGGGCAAAGCCCCTGTTCCAACAGTTAAAGCAGGAAAAAGAACATGCCACTCAGAATGATAACACCCCAGATGAAAGCGTGTTTCAAAACCGGCACTGGTGGTGGCCCTGGAAGTAGCTAGTAAAGACAGACTGGGGATCGTATCAACAGTGTTGATTTTCCTTGAGAGTGGGTTTTCGTCTGGATTGCATCAACGTTTGTCGATATATTGGACGATATTCAGAACAGGCGATTTTCTTAGGCTCGGGTAAAATCATGCTTTCATTCTGTGATCACAATCATCGAAACGGTCGGCGGGAATTCCTGCGCGTGGGCGGTCTGGCGCTGGGCGGGTTGACCCTGCCTGGTCTGATGTCGCTGCAGGCGCAGGCGGCGGGTTCGGGAACGCTGCTGAAGAACAAGTCGGTGATCTTCCTGTTCATGCACGGCGGTCCGAGCCAGATTGAGACGTTCGATCCCAAGATGACCGCACCGTCGGGCATTCACAGCGTGACAGGCGAGGTGGCGACGAAGATTCCCGGCGTGACGTTCGGAGGGACGTTTCCCAAGCTGGCGCAACAGGCCGACCGGATGTCGATCGTCCGCTCTTATCGTTCGGGGGACAGTCGTCACGACATCAAACCGATCGTGCACAAGGATACGCTCGATGCCAACCTGGGTGCGCTTTACTCCCGCGTGGTGGGGGCGAATCATCCTGATAACGGAATGCCCACGAGTGCGGTGCTCTATCCGCGTGCCATCGACGAAAAGATGATGCCGGCGATTACCAAGTTCGGCAAATTCGATTCCCCCGGGCAGATGGGAAGTGCGTATGCTCCGTTCGTGCCCGGAGCAGGGGGGGACATGCAGTCGAATATGACGCTGTCGATTCCGCAGAATCGCCTGGACGATCGAAGAGTGCTGTTAACGAAACTGGATCGCGCCCGCTGGGCGGCTGAGAAAAGTGATACGTTTGCCGCTTCGTCGGAGTTGCAGCAGCAGGCTTTTGATGTGATTCTCGGTGGCGTTTCCAAAGCCTTTGACTTGTCGGAGGAAGATCCCCGTGTTGTGGCACGCTACGATACGGCGCCGCTGGTTCGTCCTGAAACGATCAGCAAACGCTGGAAGAATTATCAGCGGTACATCGATAACGCACAGTCATTAGGAAAACTGCTGCTGATGGCGCGGCGTCTGTGCGAAGCGGGTTGCGGATTCGTGACGATCACCACGAATTTTGTGTGGGATATGCACGCGGACAATAACAATGCGGGCGTGGCTGAGGGCATGGACTACATGGGCGTCCCCTTCGATCACGCGGTCTCCGCGTTTCTGGAAGACGTGCACGAGCGGGGCCTGAGCGATGACATTCTGCTGGTCTGCACGGGTGAAATGGGACGGACTCCCAAACTCAACAGCCGCGGCGGCCGCGATCACTGGGGGAACCTGTCGCCTTTGATGCTGAGTGGCGGCGGCCTCAAGATGGGGCAGGTGATCGGTCAGTCAGACCGACACGCCGGCGGTCCGCAGACCGAGCCGATTGAGCGGAAAGACCTGGTGACCAGCATCATGCACACACTGTTCGACCTGGGCGAACTGCGGATTACGCGGGGCGTACCCAACGAAGTGGTGCAGGTCGCGACGGCCGGAGATGTGATTCCCGGACTGTTCTGAATGACGCTGAGATCGAGGTTGACGCCGCGAAGCGTCTGCATAAGCTGTTCTGATTTCAGGCATGCGGTGTGATCGCTTTTCCGATGAGACACACTGATTCCGGGTAGCCGGCCCCAACCATTTGAGTCCTCTGAAAGATAAACCTTGACATACATACTATGTCACGCATAGCATATATGTAGTAGACCATTATCTGTGACTGGAATCAGCGGGAGGAAGCAGCATGCGAATCGAACGTGAACTGATGCGGGGTGCCGGGCCGGTGGCGGTTTTGAAGTTGCTGGAAGACGGAGCCAAATACGGTTATGAACTCGTGGAGTCGCTGTCGGAGCAGACGGGGGGCGTGCTCAACATGGGGCAGTCGACTCTTTATCCGTTGTTGTACAACCTGGAGTCCCAAGGATTGATTCGCCCCAGCTGGCAGGCAGCAGAGAACGGCCGCAAGCGGAAATACTATTCGCTGACCGCCAAAGGTAAGAAGCGGCTGGCGAACGATACGGCCCAGTGGATTGCCGTCACGAGTGCAATGCAGAGCCTGGGAATTCTGTCCGGCGCACAACCGAAGCTGCAGGGGGGTGAAGCATGAAGGCGAACAGTGCTCAACAGACTGGCTGGAAAAAGGTGTTGCAGACGCCGCTTTCCGATCTGCTATGCGGTCGGGTGACGGGCCGCCAGGAACCACTGGGGCGACTGGATACGGGGACATTGTCTGCGCCACTGATAGACTCAATTCGGAGTGTGACGGAGCAGTTACAGGGTTATTTTCGCTGGAGAGTAGCTCGGCGTCTGGTCCAATCCTGTCGAATGCTGGTTCAGGAAGGTTGTACAGAACAGCAACTGGTTGAACAACTGAGTGAGCCGGCCAGTATTGCTGCGCTGATCCGTGCGACGCGGAGGACAGACTGGATTTTCAATGCACCGTTGCCGGCCCGTTTATGGCCCGTGGTGGAACGGATTGTGGTCCACCCGCGTGTAAAACGCTGGTCAGCCCGGAGGATGTTGCGGCGTGTCTGCCAGAATCTACGCTGGCAGCTGGATGCGGGACATGCGGCGGAAGAAATTGTTTCGCATTGCGGGGATGCGGTCGCTTTGAGCGGCCTGGTGTATGCAACGGATTCCGTGGGTGAGTTGCTGGAATATCCGTTGCCAGAAAGTCTGAGGTCGGTCGTATTGGATGTGGTGCAGCGGTCGAAGTTGTGGCCGGGTGAAAAACGGGATGTGGCGCTGGAATTGTGTACGCACTTTGCCGACGGACTGCAGAAGGGGGAGAGCGAGGCGGCACTGCTGGAGTCGTTTGGCGATGTTCGGACAGCGGCGCAACTGATTCGTCGAGCGCGTTTGCGGAACCGGTCGTTTGCCTGGCGGGCGCGGCGTCGCACCTGGCAGAGTTTGCTGGTGGCGTTATTTCTGTTGCTGATTCCCTGGACAGTGGTGACGGTGCGGTTATTGGTGGCTCAGCCGACGATCAAATCTGATCCGGTCGAAAAGCTGGATCAGCAGAGCCGCGCAATTCCCAGCGAGGAGCGTGCGTGGCCTTTGTATCTGCAGGGTCTGGCAGATTTTTCCAAACGGGAACAGGAGGAGTTTGACAAGCTGCGGAATGCGAATGCGTTCGACGGGCCTGCCAGTGAGAGCTGGCCTGAAGCGAAAGCATTTTTGAACAAACATCAGGGAGTCGTCGAGCAATTCCGACAAGCGGCCAGTCTGCCGGAGTTAGGATTCATAAACCGACCGCGGGGAGACGACTACGATGGTTTTGATGAGTTCTGGAAATTAAACCGGCCGTATGAAATGAATCCGCCGGGCGCGAACCGATTCCAAATAATGTTGCCTCAATCCCAGGAGCTGGGTTACAAAATCATACCCGTGTTGAACGGCGCCGTTTATCTGGCAGCCGAAGAGGGAGAAGCAGAACGTTGTCTGGAACTGTTACTGGCGCGTATTAATGCGGCGGCCCATTATCGTCAGACAGGGCCCTGGGTCATCTGTCAGATTAGTGCGAATGATCTGGCAGGTCGTGCTGCTGAACTGGCGACACAGATTATTGAACGATATCCCAACCTGTTCAATGAGCGGCAATTGAAAATCCTGCAGGAACAGCTCAGCAAGATGCCGATACCAGCGCTCAACCTGGAACCTTCCGAGGAATACCTGAAACATATTTTACAGTATATGTATACAGACGACGGAAATGGAAACGGTCGATTTACAGCAGCTGGCTTTGACGTGTTAAAGAGCCTGGTAGAGATTTCAATGAACAATCGTGAGATATTATTATCCACGATGCCGTCGCTGGTCTGGCAGGATCAAAGAGAGCCTGATCGAAGTGAGTGGATTCCATTTCAAATCAAGTCGGGTATCCTGGCACTGCAGATTGCCGATCGTAAAGAGATGCAGCGTGAATTACTGTCTCTGAATCGACTGTTCTGGGAGGCGATCACCAAAGGGACACCTGAAACAGAGACTGCCTATCAGGAAGAATATCAACGCTTAATGGATTCACCCGCGTTGCGGCTCAAATATCTGCCTGCCTTAATGGTGATGTCGCCGTACCAGACCTCAAGCTACTGGACTTCCAACAGGAAACCGCTGGCTCAGAAAATCGTGGCTCTGACTCTGATCGCAGTTGAGCTGTTTCACTTTGAGAAAGGTGAGTTTCCCGCAACGCTACAGGCACTCGTGCCTGAATATCTGGCTGAAGTGCCTGTAGATCCTGGAACAGGAGAACCGCTGGGTTATGAGGTTCGGGAAGGCCGGCCTGTAGTGGAAGCACATTCCCTGTTTACGGAGCATGTTCGTTAAGACGCTCAGTTCTGTTGCAGTACCTGTCTGACTTTGACGGCCAGTTCGTTGCGCGAGAAAGGTTTTTTGAGGAAGGAGTTCTCTTCGCTGGTAATGCCTTGTTCGGCCATGATGTGCAAGGTGTAGCCGGACATATACAGGACGTTGAGATTTGGCTGGAGTTTCTGTAATGCGTGATAAAGTTCCTGGCCGTTCATTTCGGGCATGACCACATCGGTGATCAACAAGTCCACCGTTCCCTTAAAATCAAGCATCATCTGAATGGCGTCCCGGGGACTGGTGGCGATGATCACGCGATAGCCGAGCGAGAGCAGAATTTCCCGGCTGATTTTGGCGAGCATCGGTTCGTCGTCGATCAGCAGGATCATTTCATTCGTACCGACGGGAGCACGTGTAGCGTGTTCGAGGTGAGGGATCGGTTTTCCGTCGCGACGACAGGGGAGAAAGATTTGAAACGTCGAGCCACTGCCGGGCTGATTTTCCACGCGGACGAATCCCTGGTTCTGTTTGACAATTCCTGCGACGGTAGACAGGCCGAGCCCGGTTCCTTTTCCCTGTGGCTTTGTGGTGAAGAAGGGTTCAAAAATGCGAGCCTGTGTGGCCGGGTCTATGCCGGGTCCGGTATCGGAAACGGAAAGCATCACAAAATGACCGGGAAGGTACTCCGGATGTGCTTTACAGAATTCGTGGTCGAATTTCCTGTTCTCTGTTTTCAGGGTAATGGTGCCAATTCCGGAAATGGCGTCACTGGCATTCACGCAGAGGTTCGCCAGGATCTGATCGATCTGGGAGGAATCCATTTTGACGATACAGCCTGCTGTTTCCGGCTCCCAGACAAAGTCGATTTCCTCAGCTATCAGGCGTTTCAAAATGCGCAACATACCCTCAATCGACTGATTGAGTTCAATAAACCTCGGTTCGGCTTCCTCGCGACTGCTGAAGCTCAAAAGTTGCTGAGTCAGTTCGGTGGAACGCTCGGCTGCGTCGCGAATTTCTGTCAGGTGTTGATGGATGGGGTGATCCGCATCGATGTCGAGCAACGCCAGTCCGACATGGCCCTGGATTACGTTCAGCATGTTATTGAAGTCGTGGGCGATGCCTCCGGCGAGCCTGCCGAGGGATTCGATCTTCTGCGCTGCCACCAGCTGTTCGAGCAGATCCTGGTTTTCCTGCTCCAGGTGTTTGCGGTCGGTAATGTCTTCCGTCAGGACAATAATTCCGCCAATGGTATTTTGCGACTCATACCAGGGCATCAGAATCCAGCGATCCCATTTGACGGATCCATCATGCCGCAGGAAGAGTTCTTCGTCGCGCAGGGTTGCTCCGGAGAGTCCCTGCTGATGGGCAATTCTCCAATGATTAGGAGTCTCGGGAAAGACTTTGTAATGCGAACGGCCCAGGAGACTTTCACAATCGAGTTTGTAATCGTCGATCCAGCGGCGACTGGCTGCCAGATAGCGCATGCTGTTATCGAACAGAGCAACAGCGATCGGTGCATGCTCGATAAAACCGAGCAGATCTTCGGAACAAAGGTTCTGCTCCATTTCGGCGGCGGGATCGTACAGGACCAGCAGTGCTCCCATGATCCTGCCGGGATGCTCATAGATGGGACTGATGTTGCCACTGATTTGCAGAGGGGAACCTGCTTTTGTGGTGAGAGGAGCCTGGCTGGCAATTACGGCGTGCTCGCCTGTTACCAGGACCATTTCGAGAGAGTTCTGGATTTCAGCTCGGGATTCTGCGGTTGCGAACGTAAATGTTTCGAAGAAATTCTGTCCCAGAATCTGCTGGAGCGCATGTCCGAGCAGTCGTTCCGCAGCGGGGTTGAGCAACATGATTCGCTGATCACGGTCAACGGCGATCACGGCATCAATCATGTTCTGCAAGACGGCCTGATGCCAGTTCAAGCGACTCATTCAGCGGATCCTTCTTCGACTGCAATGATGCAGTTCAGGAAATGAGAAATGACAGAAGTCAGAAGTGAAACTCTTCTTTGGATGCCAGGTGGGTTTGTCAATTAATTCCAACGAGCTATTCTAGTCAGAGTTGTTTTAAAAGGAATCTATATTTCAGGTCTCTGCAAAGAAAAGATCTGTTTATAAGACGAAGTCTGATAACTTGATCAGAGCACAAAATGGCTGTGTGCGGATGTCTCTGGGAACAGCTGAATCGCAGTTGTAGTACCACGACCCTTGCCATACGATGTAAAGAAAATCGCAATTCAAAACCAGGAGGAAACGATGATTACAGTGGGAATGAACTACCAGGTGATTGATGGTAAGCAGGCTGAGTTCGAAGCGAAGTTTGCCGGTGTTCAGCAGGCGCTGCAACAGGCTGAGGGACATACCTCATCGCACTTGTGGCAGGATGTGAGCGACAACGCTTCCTACATGATTACCAGTGAATGGTCCGACGAACAGGCATTCCAGGATTTTATCCACAGCGATGCTTTTCGTGCGGTTACCAACTGGGGTAAGGAAGAGATTCTGTCAGATCGTCCGCGTCATAAAATCTACAAACACTGAGCCCCGGTCCCACTGAATGACGTGTGAGAGATTGAGCTGGACCGGGCCCGCAGGTTGAGATGACTCAACTGCAGAGAGTGCCTGTAATTTGATTTAGTACATCTGAGAGATGCAAATGAAATGATGTGTTCGTAGAACTGTCAAACTAATCGAAATCGACTTTTTTGATGAGTGACAGCGAATCCGTCTCGGTGACGGTTTCGGTAGCTATTCTCCTATGAAAATCGGTCAGTTGATCGAGCTTGGAAAGGTTAGCGGGATTTTCATCCCAACCCAGGTCCTTAGTGAGCTCGATCATTTCCGTTGTGATGGGATGCCGATCTGCCACGCACTTTCTCTTGACCAGTGGTCTGCCTGAGGCATCTACCTCCACCAGACGGTTAATTCCGATCAGAGAAGCGAACAGAATGACCAGCATTCCGACACAAAAGGTAACAGGACCGATCAGCAACGAATGAAACATCGACACCAGCTTCTTCATGACGATTTCTCCATAAAAAACCGAATAAAGTATGAATATCTGTATGAAATGTCGTCGGATTGTTTGTCGTTTTTAGCTGCTAAATCGTGCCTCAGCTAGGAATTGAATCTCCAAAACTGCATGCGCATGCGCTACAAAAGAGGGTGATTTTGAAGCGGTACACACTGAATCGAAAAGGTTCGAGGACAGAACGACGTACTGATGCCCTCATCAGAGAGATGAGTGAATCAAAGATGTACTGAAATGATCTGCCTCTTAGAAATGTTGACTCGAAATATAAATGAAGGGTGTTATGTTCCACTCAGTTTATAATCTGTGATTTTTAATGCAAACTTTTTATTTGATTGCGCTAAAAATATCGGAAATATTCAGTGTCGCTCATTTCTGCACCTGATAGGGAACACCCGTCAGCTGATTTTTATCGCAGCGACGAGGCTGACTGCTCATTGTGCAGATTCGATTTTCTCCTCTATCTGGGAGGAAGGGCATTAGTATATAAATCACTCGATCAGGGCAAGACGATTCTTCAGCAAGGAGGTGAATTTGATCAGAGATCTGTTTGACAGATATAACAAAATCTGGCGTGCTGCGTTTATCGTAGTGGGTGTGATTGTCTCCGTCATTCAGTTCCTGCGAATTGCCCGTCGCCCTCCAGGTGACTTTCCCTTGCATTGGACTTCGGGACATTTCATCGCCACTGGTGAGTTCCTCTATACCCGCAACATCAATTACCCGTATCCCCCGTTCTGGGGTTTCGTGCATTCCACGCTGGCGTGGATTCCGATGGAGATCGCGTACCTGCTGGTCTACCCCCTGTTCTTTGTGGCGCTGTATGTACTCGTCCGGATATTGAACCGCTTGAGCGAAGTGCATTTTCCGTTGGGGAAAAACGAACTGTTCTGGATGGTGACGATTGCGATTCTGCTCTCGAGCCGGTACCTGATTCGAGACATGCTGGAATGCGGTGTGAATCTGGGGCTGGTGGCTGCTGCCTGGCTGTCCGTTTATCTCTGGCGTGAAAAGAAGGAGCTGCAGGGGAGCTTGATTCTGGGATTCGCGATGGCGTTGAAATGTACGCCTTCCTTATTCTGGGTCTGGTTCATTCTCAAGCGGGAATGGAAAATGGCCGGGTTGACCTTCCTGGCAGCGGCCTGCTTTACATTATCTCCCATGCTCAAACTGGGGTATGCCGAATACGATCGCACGGTACGGCACTGGGTATTTAACGTGATGCACGGTTTTAAGGAAAAAGATCCTTCCAAAGGAATTGCCGGTCCGGTTCCAATCGCGAATATGTCTTTGCGAATCACACTTGCCCGTTACCTGATGCATTTCCCTAGAGAGCATGAAGGGCGGATGAAAACGCCGTTGTATGTGGACTTTCTGAATCTGTCTCCGGTGACGGCAGGACGGATCATCTCGCTGAGTATGCTGGTGTTTCTGATTTTTATTGCGTGGCTGTTCCGCAGGCATTACGACGACCGTTCGGATGAACGCATTCTCTGGGAATGTGCGGTGTTGTCGATCCTGATCCTGTTATATTCGCCGGTCACCTGGGGACAGCATTGCGTGGGCATTTTTCCGGGTGTCTATCTGCTGCTCCGCTCTTCCATGAGTCAGAAGCATTTTACGAAGCCGCTCAAGGTCGGCATCGGTCTGTTTGTGTTCCTGGTGCTGATTTTGAACCGCGCGTTTATCGGCAAGTTCTATAGTGAGCTGCTGGGAACTTACCATACCTCCACGTTTCTGTTTCTCGGCATCATCGGTTTTCTGCTTAGTCGCCATTTCCGTGTGACCCGGGAGAAAACAGCAGAAGCCTCGCTGCAACCGGCGCAAGAGCATGCACCGGTTACCGCTTGAACATTTTTGTATTGGGAGAGGTCTTACTCTGGCAGTTTCCGACGAAAGTCATCCAGATAAAGCCCGATTTTGTCAAAAGGAATCGGCTCAAAGCCGATCTCTTTCGTCAGCAGGGAGGGGTCCTGGTGCAGTTCCCATTTACCTTGTGAATTTTCTGTCAGGCCCAGTGGAATGGGTTTGTCAGGGGTCCCGCTCAGGTTGGTGAAGCCTTTGAGATCGTTGGTCATGGCGATACCCGGTGATGTGCCACGCGTATTCACGGCCAGATTGTTTTGCATTTCGAACTTGTCGAGTAGCTTCTTTACGTTGCCGTCCAGATGTGCGACTTCCTTTGAGCAGTTCACGAATACGTTCCGAAGGATCGGATTATAGAGTGGTTCACGAGGCGAGTCCTGCATGATTTTAGCGAGGTGAGGATAGCGTTCGCTCCAGGGCGGGCTCTGGTAGTTCATCGCTTCCGCTTTCTTTTCGAGCTGCCAGCTTGGTTCATTAGGGTTGTTCCACTGTTTCCAGGTCATGCCCCGGGAATCGACGTGCAGGCCGATCGGACAGTCGAGGACCAGGTTATTCAGAATGGGATTGTCGCGACCGCCGCCAATCATGATGGCTCGGCCGGTCTGGTAGAACACGTTGCCTTCCACCGTGTCGCCGCTGTCGCAGTCATCCAGGTAGACGCCCATTGTGTTGACATGCTCTGCATCGCCGCCTCCGAGGTGGTGGATGAAGTTGTGTCGCAGGATGTTTCCCTGGCTGGTCCAGTCGCGACCGGTATAAAATGCGCCCGAGTCACCCGTCTCCATGACGACGCGATAGATTTCATTCCGTTCGAACAGGTTCTCATTGCCGCCATACAGGACCGCGTTATGAGGGGCATCGTGAATGCAGTTGTTCTGAACGATCTGTCCGCAGTCATTCGCATAGATGCCCGGGGCATAGGTCCGCTGAAAGAGACCGTAATGGTGAATGTGGTTATTGATCGCACGGTTATCAGCGCGTGTGAGCTGTTTACGGTCGCCTCCATACAAGGCGATGCCGCGTGTTCCGAGGTGGTACAGATCGCAGCTGCGGATCGTGTTCTGCTTACCATTCACGGAGATACCGCCACTGGCCAGGTTCGCGACCACGCACCCGGCGAGTTCAATGCCGGTGGTGTTCTTCAGCGAGACCCCTTCCGAGTGACCGTATTCCAGGTTCAGGTTCTCAAAGCGGACATACTGTGCGTCCTGCAGTTTGAGCAGGGGCTGCGTCAACGTCGCGAGGACAATAGAACTTGCTTGCTGATTTTGCTCAGGATAGAAATAAAGCTGCTTCTGTTTACGATCGAGATACCATTCGCCGGGTGCGTCCAGTTCCTCCAGAACGTTGAGCGCGAAGAAGCGACGTGATTTGGATCCCCACGTGCCACCCATGATGCCATAGTTATGAGGGGCTGCCAGCCGGATCGTTTTCTGCTTTGCATCATAGTCGGCGATCCGGATGACTTCGTCGCTCCAGTCATGAGTCCAGTAACCGAGCAGCCAGACGCCATCTTCCAGGTTCCAGCGGGCGGGTCGGGGATCATCAAAGATGAACGCACCGGGGTGCAGTTTGCGTTGTTCCGGATCTTCGGCCTTGGGGTCGGGCAGCCCTTTATCAACGACTTTGGAAAAGGAAGCCCAGCCACCATGGTCCGCAGCGGCATTCGGCCAGCGGGCGAGCGTCATCGGTGCGCCATTCACATACAGCCAGGGACCGACGGGGACACCCCGGTAGGAACGTTTGAGTTCCGCGAAAGAGCCGGCAGCGATTAACGATAAACCACAGACCCGGACTTTATCGCGAGCGGAAGCAGGCAGGCGCTTGAGAATGGCAGCATCGGTGACCGGCTGAAATGATGCAGGATCGAGACCGATGCCCCCCTGAATCAGTGTCTGGCCCTGTTGAGTCGCACGATAGACAATCGGCGCCTCGGCGGTGCCGCTGTCTGTCTTATTGAATTCCAACGATTTAGTGATTTGATACACACCGGGCTGGATGTGGACCGTTGCCCCGGCACCCACTTTCAGCTGACCATTCTGACGAGACCGGCGGATCGCATCGCGTGCCTGCTCGATCTGACGAAACGGCTTCGCTTGACTGCCATCGCCCCCGGGAGCAGCATCGGCTTTAACATACAAATTGAGATCTGCCTGTGTCCGGCAAGTCAGACAACAGACCATCAGACTGGTGAGAAAGAATCGAAACACGTTCATTGAGGAACCTGAGGTTGTTAACAAGTGGGAGGGTTGTTTGCATGACTGCGTTAGCACAGCATTACCTGCCTCGAATATAGGAAGCAGCCTGACCAGCGTCAATTAACTGTGGAACTGCTGCAGATAACCTGTCGGATCACCAGGGTTGAAACTGCATTTCTGAGAAATCATTCAGATCGATCTGGGCGGGTAAGGCAGCAACCAGCGAACTCACTTCATTGAGCGGGATGTACTTTCCGTAACTTCCCTGCTTGTCCGGAATCGGAATTTCCATCCAGATCGTCTCGCCGTTGCGGAGGAATTGCAGCGTGTTGTTGTGATCGTCGATCAGCCCGAAGAAATCCTCGTCGCCCTGCAGGAGTTCCAGAATCCGATCGGCGGCGACAGACAGATCCATCTCACAGGCTTCTTCCGCGCTGAGTGTTTCATCGGTTTTATAACAGCAATAGAAAGCTCGATACCCCATAAATCCTCCGGTCGCGATCTAATCAACAGACCAATCATCCTGGCAGGATGAGACAGCCACTCATGGTACTACACAGAGAGGATCTGTCAAACCGGGGTTTAATAAATGATTTACCAGGGGTCATTTCGCAGCATGCTCTGAACTTTGTCATGCACATGCTGATGGAACAGGTGGCCGAAGCCCGCTTTTTCCAGACGGTAAATCAATTCGTGAGTTGTGCAACTCAGTTTTTCAGCACAGGCCTCGACAGACCAGTTGCTGTCAGCGAGCTGCATCAGCAGATAAGCACGTCGGCACTGGGCGGCAGAGAGTCGATACGATTTCAAATATTCCAACGTTCCATTCTTGCGGACGATGGCTTCCCCGATGTGGTTTTCCGCCTTCGGATTCAATTCCGTCATGAACCGCTGCAACTGGAAGGGGCCCATCTTGTAAACCATTTCATTGTGGACCGGACAATCCAGCAGATTATCAGACATCAGTGTGTGCAGCGTTGACCAGTCGCCACGCACACGCTTGACTTCTCGACGCAGGTCTTCCAGTGACGCCACCCGCTTGGCATTGATGTCCGCTGGATGTAACCGGTTTTCCTGTGCGTAAAGTCCGTAGAAATAGAGCAGCTCACCGTAATCATCAGTCAACAGTGTTTCATGCAGATCACGATAATCATCCGGATGAGGTACGATAAAGGCAGACGCCAGGGCATCTCCCACAAAGACCAGTGAACCAACCTGATTCTCATGAATTTCGAAGACACGGAGGGCATCTTCCAGCCCTTTAATCCAGCGGCCGGGAACCGACATCTCACAACGCGGGCTCAAACCATCGCGGATTGCTGCGCGCGAGTATTCTTCCCAGATCACATCCGGTCCACCAAAATGGAGCGAAAGAAATCCTTCGAGTGAAAGATCCATCGGAAGAAACCGCAATCGCTTGCGGTCTTCCCGCTTTCGCATTTTTTTCATGACCCTTGCCGTCATGAAGCCCAGGTCATGAACCCGGCCATCGCTGTTTTTCTGCCTTTTCTGCAGACGGCGTAGCTGTGTACCGTAGGCGACAGCCGGTGATCCATCGTTCGACCAGTCCGCGATAAATGCATGTGGAATGTAGGAGTAATATGCCGTTTTCTGATCAAGTTGAACAGCGGCAACATCCTCGTGGTAAGGACGTCGCGTCAAACGGAGATCTTCACGAACCTGTTTACGTATCACGGGCGCCAGACGGACTCCTCCCAGAACTTGTGACGGAGCGAGAGTCAGTCCTTTCAGCGAAATCGTCTGCTGCAGATCTTCAGGTTTCATCGGAGTTCAGCATCCTGTTGACACCGTGTGAGAGATAAGCTTCCAGATCCTCCAGTTTCGTCGTTCCGGCAGTGAACCGGGCAAAGCCCAGCATGGTGGGAATGTCTTCTGCATCCCGCAGTCCGACGGTGGGGATCGTGGGGCCAAGTCGACGCGGTGAATAATGATCGGCATCAAAGACCGGGTTCATATGCACAATCTCCGGAGTATTCTCTTTTCCAATCGTTTCCCGGTACACGCGGGCCACCTGATCGACCAGCTGGGGAGGATCGTTTTCGTAGCCATCCGAAACAATTACGATCAGGTCTGGCCGCCATTCCAGCGCGGCAAGCAATGGTTCGGCCAGAGCCGTCTGTCCCGCAGGTCGCGTCAGAAATTCATATTCCGTTTCTTCGTTTTCCGGTGTCCAGAAAGACCGGTATTCCCGCGCTGCATTTCTGAGCAGACAACTGGCTGCCAGGGCCACTCCCAGCGGACGGTTTCGCCGCTCACGACTTCCCAGGGAAGACCGGCTGCGATCAAGGACAGCAGCGACACGTCCCAGCGCGAGGGGAGCGCGACGGAGTGCTTTTGTTGCAGCGGAATTCAGGGCAGCCTGCAGTTCTACAGCGCGGTCCCGTCGCTCGCTTTGCTTCAGCGAGAGTATATAGAGTGACAGTTTCGTCAGTCCCGCGCGACTCAGGTCAAATTCAATTTTAACCCCTTTCGTCCGTGCAGCAGTAGACTGATAGCGCATCTTTTCCGCTGCGGTCATCTTCGGTTGAATCTTCTGCAGGAAGACCTCGCGAGGAATCTGATGCTTCTGTGCCAGTGATTCCGCGACAGTGAAGGGCAGTTCGTAGATGGCAGCGGCACTGTACTGCGCCTGTCGATACTGATTGAGCAGGGGCCGCGTGTAATTCTTCTGGCTGGAAGGATCAAAGAGAAACCGTCCCAGTTCAGCATCGAGTTGAAAATGGATGTGTGCTGCTGCAGAACGAAACTTGTTGCGATATTTGATGGCATCAAAATCCGGTTCTCGTCGCCAGTTAAGGTATGTCTTAATCACGGCTCGCGTGCGACGATTATTGATGCGGGCCTGCTGCATTCGTGTAAATAGCCCATACACCCGGTTGGGAGGCAGTCCGCGCAGCGCAGCAGCGATCAGTGCTCCTTCTTCAGACCGCTGCGTGAGATCAGCCGGCGCGCCGGACTGGAGTAGATTAAAGAGAATCTGCAACTGATTAAAATGATTGATGCCGGCTGCCAGCGTTCGTGCGTAAAGCAGGCGATAGTTAATCAGCGTGTACTGATGCAGGAATTCAATCGAAACGGTGGCGAGATACCGATCGGTATAATACTCGTTCTGCCGGGTGGCGGCGAAACAGGAGTTGATAAACATCACGAGGTCTTCCCGTTCGCACTGTTCGCGCAGGCGAGTTCGTTCGGGAGACGATGTTGAATAGGTTCCGTCGGTCACCAGAGTCATTCCCTGAGTCAAAAAAATCCGTTCGGGGAATGCAGACAGCGACGGGCTGAAAAGCTGCAGAAGCTCACGCGGAAGTCACTCTCAAGTCCCACGAACGGAAGTTCGAGTATCCCGCGCCACGGCGGGCATCGCAAGCTCAGATTTTATGACAGGGCAAGTTGCATGGAAGTTCGCCTGCCCGATTAAGAATGTCCGTTTCACGTTTATTCATCAAGCTTGATTTTGACGGCACCGATGTCGTGCGCTTCTCCCGGCTGGACCATAAATCGATCGACGACGATGGGGTGACCGTCGACAATTTTTCGGAAACGATAGGTGGCACCGGGGATCAGTGCCGGGAAATCGATTTTGCCCTCTGCGTTGGTGATTAAGGAGTCCATCAATTGATAGTTGACCCGGTCCAGGTTGGACACAAGCGTTTCATCGGCCCATTGTTCCCCGCGGCTGGCTGCCTGAAAATCGTATCGGGGAGTTCCCGGAGTGGCGATCAGATACAGGCTGCCCAGACTCTTCCCGACAATAGGATGTCCCTCGGGATCCAGGTACCTTACACTTGCAGAGCCACAGGGTTTGAGGACGATCCGGGGGGCTTTGTTGCGAGTGCTGATTGTCGCGGCGACTCCCAGTTTTCGCTGAGGATCAAGAAAGTAAACCGGATATTCGACGTCCGTGCGTAATCCCTGAAGTTTGAATATTCCGTCATGGACTTCATCGGGCCAGCCGCGCCAACTGGGTGAAGTCGGCAGAATCTTTAGACGGGAAATCATCAGCGCTTCTTTGATTGGTTTGCCCTGTTCGTCAACCAGCGTTCCAGTGACGGTCTCTCCCGGGTGCAGTTCAATTTTCATCGGCTCCAGCCGTTGATCGGTGACAGGATCAATCTTCTGAAAGGCGTGAGCATAGATTCGCATCCCGCCCGGTTTACTTCGATAGAGTGTTGATGAATCCGTTTCCTGCAGAATGTATTTCGGACTTGTCGCATGAACGAGTAGTGTCCCTGGTCCAGGCAGTACGGGGATCGAGAATTTTCCTGTGGCATCTGTTTTCTGGATCCCCTGCCAGCCCGTGATGATTTCGTCTGTATTGCGTTTGTTATTGGCACCTTCCGGTTCATATTGAACCGAAGCTCCCTTGAGCGGCTGTCCTGTTTGTGCATCGACCACGGTGCCTTCTGCCAGTACGACTTTGTCGAGTCTGACCTCCAGGGGTTTCTCAGGTGTTTCCGCGTTCCAGCGCAGGTCTTTGACCTCTCGCGTCAGATACGGAGTTCCCGGTGGTGGATAAGCGATTATTCCAAATCTGACACCGGGGTAGGGGTTCAAGCGAAATCGACCGGCGGCGTCTGTTTTGCCTTCAATGTAGACCAGCGAGCCGAGTTGTTCCTGTTGGCTGGACCAGATTTTGATCCGCGTGTTTGCTGACGGTTTACCAGAGTCACCAAGCAGTACTCTTCCTGAAAAAATCTTGGCTGGTGCGACAACGATTGTTGCATCTTCTCCCTGCTTGAGATTTTTAATGGTATCCCGATATGTGCCGTCATTCTCACTGCGTTCCTCGGGAAGTCCGGAATTGAGTCTGATCCACTGGGGCGCATATTGATCGGTACCGGGAATTTTTAAAGTGACACCATGTCTCAGATCAAAGAAGGATAGTCTCATCACGCCCTGATCGTCAGTCTTGTAAGTGCGAACGGAGATTATTTTATCACTGGTCGGTGCCGGAGCATTCTGCGGACCTTTCACTCGCTGATTAAGGGGAACCGGCCCGGGAGGGCCGCTGAAGGAAAGGATCGTATAATTCATTTCCTGAACGGGTAAATTCGGGATCGGCTGTCCCGTGGGGTCCACAAAGTGAATCAGGTTGTTAAAGGGCACTGGAATCTGGAGGTCTAAAGTGATCCGGGCATCGCGCAGCTTGATTTTATTAGACATCATTCCGGATCTTTCATTTCGTGCGATCACGTAAATGAGAGAATCACCTTTCACTTTATCTTCCGGGAGTGTGACATCGTAATGGCCTGCACTGTCTGTCTTGCATTCTTTTAACAGGACTCGCTCGCTTTGTGCCTTGTTTTCGGCTTTGGTCCTAAAGACCTCCACCCGGGCACCAGCGGCCGGTTTTCCATCGTGGTCTGTGATAGTGCCGTGAATCGTGAAGGTCTGGCTCTGGGTTTCAGCCCGCGGACTGGTCTCCTTATCTGTATCTGAGGAATCGGGCTTGTGTTGTGCTACAGCCACAGTTCCCCCTGCGATGACAAAGGTCAGCAACAGAGCCAGCACTGCCAGGAACAGACGACTCTTCGCTGACAGCTGAAGCTGTCGATTACGATTCGGATCGAGCAGTCCGGCAACGCGATGTTCGAGTTTCCATTGTGCGGTGAACAGCCCGATGGCCCCAGGGAGCAAGGGCCCCGACTGGATCGTACGGGCAAGCGAAAGCAGTGTTCGACTGTAAGAGGTCGCATCCGTCGTGGTCAGCACATAGTTGTCACAGATCTCTTCGCGGGCCTGAGCCAACTGCCGGTTGAGAATTCTCACAAAGGGATGCAACCAGAAAAACACGGCGGCCAGGTTCTGGATCAGCAGAATGAATTGATCTCGCCGCACACAATGTGCCATTTCATGAATCAATATTTCACGCAGCTGTTCGGCTGAGAGCTGTCTCACAGCCTGTTCCGGGAAGACAACCCAGGATCGCAACAGACCCGTGGAAACGGGACCGGTCAGCCGTTCAGACACGAGCAGTGTCGGCAGGCGACTGTGAGGAAATTCCTCTGCTGCCCGGGCGAAGGCTGCCGCGAGTTGAGGATCGGTATTCGGTTGCGCCGTTCGTAAAATGGCAGCCAGTCGAGACCAGCCCCTGATCAGTCGTAAGAGCAGCAGGATGGAACCTGACAGCCAGATGAAAAACAGGCCTGGCATCACAGTGTGCATCAAGTTATCCATCCAGGTACTCCAGGCGGGCTGATCAGCGGGCACCGCAGTCAATGTGTTTTGCGCAGTCGGTGGTGCGACCGGTGAGCGGAGAGCGGCCTCAGAATTCGCAGCCTTCGGTTCTTTTGGTCTCTGATCAGCAATGTCTGGAGGGGGGGAGAACGTCTGTGGATCGGCAATGATCTGTCGCTCAAGCGGTTCTGCCTCACCTGTTTGATCGAAAGACCCTGTCGAAACGGATTTGTGATCCAGAAGTGTACTCTCATTCTGCAGAGAAATTTTAAGCATACTTTTTCCAGTGAACTGCATGACCAACGTCACCACGGGGGAGAGCAGAATCAGAAACAGTCCTGCACAAAGCAGCCCGTAACGGATTGTCGGAATGCGGCGGACGAAACTGGTCAGCAGTAACGTCACACCGGTTACGAGCGTAATCTGCAGCAAGACACTCGTACCGCCTGTCAGGAGCTGATCTCCCGGATTCCACAAAGCCCATGCAGCCATAACGATACCTTCCCTTATCTGGAATGACGTTCCTGGTTCGTTTCTGCTTCTTCGATCATGATTCGAATTCGTTCCGCTTCTTCTGAAGACAGGCCCCGGTACTCCAGCAGAGCGGTCACCAGTTCTTCTGCAGAGCCGGCAAAGAGGCGGTCGACCATCTGCGCGACCTTGGCACCGAGTACGTTTGCCCTGGGCCTATTTGCGGAATAGATAAAGGTGCGTCCTGCGCTGCGATGCTTCAGCCAGCCTTTTTCTTCCAGCCGTACAATCATGGTCTGTACCGTATTGCGGGCCAGTTCGCGTCGTTCCGCCAGGGCGTCACGCACTTCTGACACGGTGACTTCCCCCTGTAGCCAGACGATTTCCATAATCTCCCGCTGCGCCTCTGTGAGCGGCGCAGAATCTGTGTTAGCCATCTCATTCTCCTGATGGTACGCCTACAGTGTGTAGGTGAACTGTACCTACACACTGTAGGCGAGTCAAGAGGTGTTCGGAGATTTCCGTCAGCACCAGGAAGTTGCACCGCCGTCATGGCGGGATAGAGCAAGAGAGGAAATCAAGCTGTGGGTAAACTGTTGTGAGAGTTTAAGCTGAGCTCACATCTTCGCGAGCAGTGTTTCATATCCATTAAATTCGTTTTTCCAGTCGGCATAACAGCCGACGAGTCCACAGGCCACGCAGCGGCAGCCGAGGTAAAGCCATTTCACATCCGGGGACAGCGAATCATCCTCATTGCGGTAGCGATATATGCCGGCCGTGATCTGAAAGACTTCCGCGCCGCAGACGCAGCCATGTTTCTCGATGTCCGCTTCCTCAGCGTACTCTTCACTGTCACCCATCAGATGTTCGTCTTCACATCTGCCGCAGATCCGCAGTGCCACCCCTTCGTCTTCATCGGTACCGAAGTAGAACGAATCGTTCCCGCAGGTACAGCGGACATCTGCAAAATGATCAACCGGGAAACCATTCAGTTCGCTGTACCGCTGCATTTCCTGACGCAGGTCTGCATGATCGTCGCCGTACCAGTAGCCATCCTGTTTTTTCTGAAGACTCATTGGCCATCACTTTCATCGAATCGGGAGACCAGACAAAAAAATATTGTTGATCCGCCGGTTGCGATTCCTTATGGTTAATAATCGGAGAAATCCTGCCTGCTCGCATAGCCTACCTTAACAAGGGACCCACCTGATGAGAATCACAAATGTGCTGCGTCTGCTGTTTTTGTCTGGAGTCATTTTCAATGTCGTTCTGCCCGCGAAATCATCCGCCGCTGATCCACCCGCCCAGGGTACTTCAAAACAAATCGATCTGGGAGCAGACGTTTCACTGGAGGTCCTGTATATACCACCGGGCAAATTCATGATGGGCAGCACCCCGGAGGAAAAAGCCTGGGCGACCGGAATTGAAGGGGGCGCGACACCGGGCACCGTGCGCGAGTCCTACGAAGGAGAAAAGCCACGTCCGATGCAGGTCAAAGACGGTTTCTGGATGGGACGCACCGAGGTCAGCGTCGGCCAGTTCAAACGCTTTGTCGAAGAGAGTGGCTACGTGACCGATGCCGAGAAGCCGGATGGAGAAACGCAGGTCTTTGATCCCAACTGGAAGATCACGGCCAAAGCCCCGCCGCACCCCTGGATTTCGGTAAAAGGCAAAAGCTGGCGTGACCCGGGTTTTGGTTTTCCGCTCCGCGACTGCTATCCGGTGGTCTGTGTGAGCTGGAATGACGGCCGCGCGTTCTGCAAGTGGCTGACTGAGCGCGAGCGTAAAGCGGGACGCCTGCCGGAAGGTCTGGAGTACCGACTGCCTACCGAAGCCGAGTGGGCATATGCCTGTCGGGGGGGAAGTACCGAGAGCCACTATTTCTGGTGGGGCGATGATCTGCGGGATGGCGAAGGGCGTCTGAATATTTCCGCAGTCGACTTTCTACCCGGCCGCAACAAAATCTGGCCGCTGGCGAATGCCCCTTGGAGTGATGGCTTCGCGTTTGTCTCTCCCGTCGACCATTATGGCGAGATGGGACGTAACGGTTTCGGACTGGCCGACATGTGTGGCGGCGTCTGGGAAATCGTCCTCGATCATTTCGATCCCACGGGAGGCCATGAAGAAGTCTATCTGGTAGACCAGAATCGCCGCCCGGTCTGCCGGGGTGGGAACTACTACGACGTACCCGGCAATGCCCGCTGCGCCGTCCGCCTGGGACTCAAGAGTGATTATTATTCCGATTCCCGCGACGGCTTTCGCATCTGCCTGGGCGTACCCCGGGGGTAAGTTATCTACCTGCCATTTGCTGGATAGGAGCAGAGGATGCCTATAAGAATTCAGTTACAGGATCAGCTGTTTCCTGTCCAGACATTTTTTAATGCGATCGGTGACCATGAATTCTGGGACATAATTCATGGTCTCAAAAACCGGGTCAGCTATGGTTTGGATGTTTGTTTCTGTGAATTTCCTGAGTCTCTGGATTTTGATGAAGAGCCCTTTGAAGGTGTGCGTTTCCGGATCTATGAGGATGAGGTCATTATCACAGAAGCAGAATTCGAAAAGCTGCTTCAGAAGTTAGCCACCATTCAGGTCTGTCGGTTTCCCGATCAGGTTGATTTGTATCAAGCGTATTTTGTTCCTGAAAAGACCTGACGAATGAGGTCATAGAAACCACGCTGCCCTTACTGCTCCTGAGTCGCGTCGCACTTCTCCAGAAACGTTTTGAGATTTTTTACAGCGCAATTATCAGGGTCTGCAGTTTCGAGTGCAGGCTTCAACTGCTCACGGATCGTGCAAAGCTCTGGTGAGACCTCAATTCCGCGGCCAATGCGAATCAGCAGCAACTCCCTGGCTTCAAAGCGGATGGCTTCGCTCTGGTGGTTCATCAGTTCCAGTGCAGTGAGATCGACCTCAGCCGAAGGATGAAAGACGTTCCGGAGCGTGCTGATTGCGTGTAGTCGTACCTTGAGGCTTTTGTCATGGAGCGCCAGGTTACAAAGTGCGGTAATCAGTGGCTGACTGCTTTCCTGGTGAGAGCCAACATAGGCACCGGTTGCGCTGATGGTGATAAATCGGGTGTTGGTATTTTGGTGAGCCAGGTATTCCTGAAGTACCGGAATCGCCTCTGGGCCTGCTGAGCAACTCGTATCATAGGCCATTCTTCCCAATTGATTCTGTAGTTCAATTCGCAGAATCCAACTGGAGGGTGCCAGATGCCAGAACAGAAACAACGCCACAGGGGCTCCGATGATCAACAGCAGGCAACCCAGTCCGCTGCGATTGTATTTGAGGTAGAATTTTGATGGTTTCATCGGGGCACCTCGATCCACTGCAGATCGTCGGTTGCCAGATCGAGTGTGGCGACGGTGAAGACTTTCGCCCGGAACAGAGCGCCCGGGTTGATGCGGCGAGTGGTGCCTTCATGGAAGTCGTGGGGCTGGTGGGAATGGCCGGTGAGCAGGTAATCGGGTTCAGCGGCCAGCAGGGGTTTGAGATCGCGGCTGATATGACCGTGAACCAGGGCAATGCGTCTTTCGGCCAGTTTGACTTCGCCGCCCCAGCGCAGACAATGAACGTTCTGTTCCCGTGCCGCCTTTTCGAGTTGAGGGACAGAGTCGGCGTCGTGATTGCCAAAAGTAAAATAGAACGGGAGTACTGCGCAGGCAGAGACGATCTCAGGTGTTGCCAGGTCACCACAATGAAACAGCGCCTCGGCACCCGCTTCCTGCAGCAGCGCGACGGCGCGTTCGGTCCGCTCCAGGTGATTGTGTGAGTCTGAGAGGATGCCGATTTTCACTCTGTCTGTCCTCGGTTACGTCGACAGCGTGTGCTGCAGTACTTGACTTCCTCCCAGACGCGGGCCCACTTTTTACGCCAGGTAAAAGGCCGCCCGCAGGCGGCGCAGCGCTTTTGTGGCAGCTCTGACTTGCGGTGCGTCATGGGTAAAGGCCCCCGTTTCCAGAATTGATGATCTTACTGGATTCTAGGGGGCACCCCATGTTCAGACCAGTCGAAAATATCAGACGGGGCCATCAACGCAACCGAATTCAGACTGCTATCCTACAGGAGCTATTTACTGTCACGATCATGCACATGAGCCGGCGGAGCCGTGGCCTCGACTGCGACGAACGGTTCCAGGATCCGATAGCGGTGAACCGCATGTTTCGGCACCAGCCAGCTTTCGCCCGGGTTGAGCAGCAGCTTCTGGTCTTCCAGTTCCAGTTCAGCCGTCCCTTTGATGACGAATCCGACGACTTCATAATCCCGGCTCATCGGTTGCGGGTCGACCGATCCAGGTGATTCTTCCCAGAGTCGCATCGAAACCGAAACTCCGGATGCCAGGTATTTTTGTCCCATCGTTCCTTCGGGGGAATGGGCTGAGTCTACTTTTTTGACAGTGGTATCATTCATTTCTGAATTCCTTTCTGCTGAAATGGGCGTGAGCCACGCCAGTTGCTGACGCGGCTCACTGAAAGTGAAACGGTGTTGTAAAGCGGTTGGATGAAATCAGTCGCTTTTCACCACCAGTTCGTTATCAACGAGCAGGGCGCCCCCTTCGTAAGCGTTTTCGGTGGAAGCCCTTCTTTCGCTCCAGGAACTGACCTGCCCTTTGAGGGTCGCGATACCGTCATCCACGGAGACCTTGATCTTCTCGGAACTGACAAACGGACTCCACCAGAGCTCATCCTGAATGTCATTTTTAATTTCCTTATCCGACTGGTAAGGTGACCTGCGGTCATAGCGCACCAGGGCATCCTGATCGATGAAGAGATCATCAATGTAGGGATCGGAAACGTAGGGCCGCTGTTCCGCGACACTCAGGAAGTTTCTGACATCGACGATGCCGGGAACCCGTGACGCCAGATCATCGGCGCGGTTCTTTTCATACTGCGAGTCGACCTTCCCATACAGATACGCGGTGTCGTTCAGGACGGTGACATTAATGTCGAACCGTTCGATATAAGGATCGCGATAGAAGGTGTCGCGGACATCCGCGGCGATGGCTGAATCTTCACGGTTCTGATTGAACCTCGTTTTCAGCCGGTTTTCCACGTAGCTGACGCCCACCGTATTTTTCGCATCCCGGGCGGCTGCACGACGGGCTTTGAGGTTGTCGACCGTTCCCCGCAGGGTCACGGTACGGCCTGATACTTCGGCATCGACGTTGAAGGATTTCACACGTGGATCCCTCATTAAAGCATCCTGCACGGCGCTGCTGATTTCTGCTTCTGATTTGCTCACGAATTTATTGCCGCGCAGTTTTTCTTCATGTATCCAGGGATCGACTTCCAGATGTTCTGTGTCCACATCGTCCACGCCTGCGACCCAGGCATCGGCTTTCGCCATCCGTACTTCGGCAGCGCTACCGACAACCCCTGCGAGCTTCACCTGACCCTGATCGACGGTGACGGTAATCATGTGGTCGTTAATCTGTGAATCCCAGCGGAGGGTTTGCTGGACTTCTTCCTCTATTTCCTGGTCCGGACGTTCATCCTTGTAAAAGACGTGAATCTCTTCCTGCAGATCAACAACACCGCGTACTCCCTGGGCCACCTTCTTAACCAGATCCAGTTCCTGATACGATTCCACCTTTCCCGTCAGCTTGACAGCGCCTTCATTCACGCGGACATCAATCTCCCGGGCTTCCGTTGCTGGATCGGTACGCAGTGCCGTCTTGATATCCTTCTTGATAGCGGCATCTGTTCTGAGCGGCGAGGGTTTGACTTCAATCCGATTGACCACGGCCCGAACCCCTTTGACGGTTTCAGCAATCCGCACTGCCCGCTCCTTGGCCAGGATGTTATTGACCTGACCGGAGAGCGTGACGATGCCATCTTCGGTCTGGATGTCGAGCCTGGTCGAGACCACACCCGGGTCGAGCAGCATCTCATCACTGATCTTGTCACTGATGGTCTGGTTGGTCATTTCGGGTTCCGCTCTGACCTCACGGCGTGGAACGCATCCCACGAGGAAAGTCAGTGTCGCCAGAGCACAGAGCCAGGTTCTTCGCTGTCGAGGGTTGAGTAAAGCCATTGCTGCCTCCTTCTACATGCGAGTTTATGATACAGACTGCTTCTAGTGCTGATCGTCTCAGGCGTATTCAGTGGTGAAATCTGAGGCAAGAGAATCTGCCTGAGTGGGATTCGGTGAGAATGCACGCGTTGTTGTGTATCAAATGCCGCAAAACCTATGCCAGTGATGTACTGATCACGGCAGCGTTTGCGTCAAAGTGTTGGTAGTCAGGCAGGTAGAAAAATGTGCGTTTTCTGTGAGATACCGTTGCATCTGAATGCTCAGCCCCCGGTTTGCGCGGAGAGCCACCGATCAGTAAATTGATCTTCCCGTCCCCGTAGAGCATAATGAATCAACCAGACAAACGTTTTTTACCTTCCCGCTCAGAATGACCCACCGTACAGGACTCCGCTGATGAACTCACCCCGTTTACGTTCCCTGAAAATTCTATTGCCGTTGTGCTGCCTGCTCTTGCTGCTTGTGACCTCTGCCCGGGCTGAGCATGAGGGCAAGATTCAAATCCTGCTGCTGGGCGACAGCACAACCGAAGGCAGCATTCCCCGGCGGTTGAAACCGGAAGGACCGCATCTGGAATCGGTCATCGAACAGCTGCTGGCCGCGGAAGGTGATCTGCCGGCCTGTCATGTAATCAATTCCAGCTTGAGCGGCGAATACATCAAGCGGCTGTTTGATTCGGGCCGCTACGATCGAGATGCGGGCAAGTTGCCGGGCGTGGATTATATCTTCATCCGCTATGGGCTGAATGACCGGGCGAAGCGGGAAAACTTCACGGAGAACTTCCCCAAAGATTTCCATGCCCTGCTGGACCGTCTGCGCAAAGACCATCCTCAGGCGGTGCTGATTCCCATGACGGTGATTCCGTTTGCCAATGAAGAGGTGAGCAAAGAGATCAACGATCTGATATTCGGCGTCGCGAAAACAGAAGGGCTGGAAGTGTTCGATATTTTTCCACGGTATGCTGCTGAGCTCAAACAAGGCTTTAACATGCTCAATTACCGCCGGTATCCCGTGGAGAAAGTTCCCGAAAAATATCAGGCTCTGATCAAACCCTTTATCTCGGGAGGCCGGGTGGTCGTGATGGCTAATGAGCTCGATCCGATCCTGGGACATCTGCCCGGCTGGTATTCGGACCGGCACCCGAACCTGGCAGGTTATAATGTCATCGCTGACGAGACCGCGAAATATCTCGCACCCAAACTGCGGGCCCGCAAACCAGCGCAGGAATCAAAACAGTAATTCACCGAGGATCAGAGGAAACCGACGATGCGAAATTCGATGCCACGTGTTACAGCCAGCCTGATTTTGCTTGCGACTCTGTTTTTCATGGCGACACCCGGCGAATGCGGGCTCTCCGCGGGAGCAGCCACGGTCGATGTGACGCCGCCTACGTTGCCGGCGATTCAGAACGGGTTGTTTCTGGAACAGAATCAGGACAAAGTCCTGGATCGACTCAAAGCCCGCTGTTTTGTCCTGCAGAATGACCGGGCGGCGATTGCCATCGTCGTCGTCGATTCCTGTATGATTCCCCGCGATGTCTGCGAGCGGGCCAAAGTGCTGGCCAGTAAACAGACCGGCATTCCCATTCATCGGATGTTGATCGCCTCCACGCATACGCACTCTGCTCCCAGTGTGATGAACTTTTGCCTGGGCACCCGCAGTGATCCCAGTTACGAGCGTTTCCTGCCTCCGAAACTGGCAGAAGGGATTGCACAGGCATACGCCAACCTGGAGCCGGCACGCGTCGGCTATACCAGCATTGATGCACCCGAACATACGCACTGCCGGCGCTGGTTACATGACCCCGAGCAGTACGGCGTCGATCCCTTCGGCGATAAAACGGTCCGGGCAATCATGCACCCGGGCTATCAGAATCCCGCCTTCATCGGCCCCGCCGGCCCTGTTGATCCGGGACTGTCTCTACTCAGCATTCAGTCTGCGGATGGCAAACGACCCATTGGTCTGCTGGCCAATTACTCGATGCACTATTTCGGCGCGCGGGGCGGATTTTCGTCCGATTACTACGGCCGGTTCTGTAACGAGCTGGAACAGAAAGTCGGTACAAAAGGAGAGAAGCCGTTCGTGGCCGCCATGTCTCAGGGAACCTCCGGTGATCTGCAGTGGATGAATTATGGAGCGCCCCGCCGCACCGATTACTCGATCGACCAGTATGCCCGCGAACTGTCCGACATTGCCTGGAAGGCGTTTCAACAGATCGAGTACGACAGTTCCGAGTCGCAGCTGAAGATGGCGGAATCGTCGCTGCTCATCAAGCGCCGGCTGCCGAACAAGGAGCGGCTGGCCTGGGCAGACAAGTACAACCAGGCACGGGGCGAACGTCGTCCGAAATCGAAAGAAGAAGTTTATGCGGAACAGGCACAGTGGATTCACGAGCATCCACAGGAGCAGATCGTGCTGCAGGTGATTCGGATCGGCGACCTGGGGATCACGGCGATACCGAACGAAGTCTACGGGATTACCGGGCTCAAGCTCAAAGCCCAGAGTCCGTTCAAGCAGACCTTCAACATGGGGCTGGCCAACGGAGCCGCAGGTTACATTCCGCCTCCCGAACAGCATTACCTGGGAGGCTACACCACCTGGCCCGCCCGCACCGCCGGCCTGGAAGTTCAGGCGGAGCCGCAGATTGTCGACAAACTGCTGCAGTTGATGGAAACCCTGTCGGGTGAAAAACGTAAGCCGTTAACAACCGATTTCTACAACGACCAGCAACGAACAGCGATCAAGAAGGCCCGCGCGGAAGATAATAACCGGGTGAATCGTGGGGAGTGACTTATTTGCTACGGCAGTTTTTGGAATCAAATGGAAATGATGTCAGATTTGTCAATCACTCAAATGTAAGTGTACCTCATTGAGAGTTCAGGTTTGAGGCCAGTGATTTTCGAATGCCTGTTGTAGAACAGTGTCCTGACAGCACAGGGGGCACCATTCAGGGGGAGGATTGAGCTGTTCAATCTCGGCCCAGACTCCCTCTTTACAGCGTTCCCACTCCTCATAACTCCAGTCTAAACTTGAGATATAACTGGGAGATTCCCAGCGGGAAAAGACATCAATCCGCCTCTCGCGCACTTTTTTGCCCATACTCCAGCCGGATCTCATGAACTGACAAAAACTCCGCACGAGTGCTTCCATGAATGCTTCGCGCAGCTTTCCTTCTCGTTCAGCATCAAGGTAATAAACTTCGATGAAATGTCGCAGACAAATCGAATTCGCACCCTCTTCTCCTGCCGCTTTATGAATCATACCATACATTTTCCCGAAAGACATTTCCTGATGAGAAATCACATAGTCAAAGGCATGATCGTATCCCATCTGTTGAATGATATTTCGAAACCGGTCCTGCCAGCCTGGGCACCATGGTCCTGATAATGTCATGAAACCTCACAGAAGGAAATGATTAAGCAAAGAATGAATGTTGGCCATGATACTCGCCTGCAAGAATTAATGCCTGTTTTTAATGGACTTTCGTTTGTGTTTCCCAACTGAATACATCCCCTTCCGGCAGAGGTTGTACGCCCGAAAGCCGAAGCATATAAAGTACCTGGGCGCGGTGATGCATGCTGTGGGTGATGATGTGAGCCAGGGCGGTGCCGAACGGTTTTTCCTTGGGTGGGTCATTCAGGATGTCGATCCAGACCTCATCCCAGCCGTTTTCTGCTTTGACTTTACTGGCGATTTTCTGGAGCCTGGCTTCAGCAACGATGAGGCGACGCAGCATGCCTGAAACCGATTGAGTTGTTTGCCGTTCGATGGGTTCTCCTGCCATCAGTAACGACCAGATTTCCATATTGCTGATGATATGGTGCAAGGTGGCTCTCAAAGAGCGATGCCCAATGTCAAATTCCTGATCGAGCTGTTCGTCCGAAAGCGTTGCGCATATTTCCAGTAACTGACGAGTGGTCCAGGAATCGTGTCCCAGTAAGCGATCGAGCAGGTCCATGTTGTGGCGTATCCGGTGAAAGGAATATCATTTTCAGATCGGTTCGTCAAACGCTTTCGCGATCGAACCGGCCAGTTGTTCGAGGGAATAGAATTTCGTGGCGACGTCGCGGATGTGCGAGACGGTGGCGGATTTGATGAACATCATCTTTGCCAGGTGGCGCGAGTCGTTCTGGGTGCTCTCCACGCGATGCTGGCGGCGTTTGACATACAGCGCGAGGGCATGTTCCAGGAACTGCGTATTGGTGCGGGAGAGTTCATCGGCCAGAACTGCTGCAGACTCCATTGCCATTGAAGCTCCAATACCGGCGGTGGGGAGGAAGCCAGCTGCCGCATCACCCAGCAGCACCACGCGGCCGCGGGTCCACTCTTTGGCTCGCACGTCGGAGAGTTTCCAGAAGAAGAGATCTGAATTGTCATCGGGAAGCGACTCCAGGCAGGTCTCGACCAGTTCTCCCATCCCGGCGAACCGGTCTCGAATTCTCTGATTGCGACCCGGCCCCGGCTGACTGAAGTCGTCGGTCACCGGCGCGCCGGCATAAATGCCCGCGCCTTGAGTTGTGGGGTAGATCCCGAAGAAGCGGCCCGCGCCCCAGTGTTCGATGAAGGTTTCCTGCGGCACTTGATCCAGGCCGACCCACCAGACCCAGCCACCCCAGTTAGTGTGGTAATAAGGTTGATCGCCGAAGATCATCTGTCGCACCTTCGAATGAATGCCGTCGGCTCCGACGACGAGATCGAATGTTTCGGTTCGGCCATCGCTGAATGCAACGGTTGCCGTCTCGCCGTCGTCGTAAAGCGTATCCAGAGTGGTATTGAAACGGAGATCGAGATCGTCGATAGCCGAATGCAGGAGCTTGATCAACTGGGGACGCGTGCAACTCAGGTTGGGACCGAAGCGATCCGAGATCGGTGCCATCGACCAGTGCTTGACGAGTTCGCCATGATTATCGCGGACTTCGTAATGTCTGCATTCGAGAGTCTCGGCGGCGAACTGTTCATAGAGACCCAGGCCATGCAGCACCCGATAACCGAGGGGCCAGAGTCCCAGCATGTAGCCGGCGTGTTCAAAATCAGGGGCACGTTCGATGAGTGTGGGATGATATCCACGCTGTTTGAGCAGCGCCGCCAGCGTCATCCCTCCGATACCGGCTCCGACGATAAGTATTCGCATGGATTAACTGCTCCGAATGAGAGAGGAATCGGCCGGTGATTGAAACCGACCTATTTAGCCCGCTTCAAAATCATTTCATATGAGTACGAGTCATTGTAGCCTGAAGCGCGTCTGGCTGTCACAACTTCCCAGCCTTGTTCACCCAGGTCATCGAGTTCCTCAATGATGACGGAGTCTTTAGGGGAAACAATCTTATATTCCCACTGGACTGATGCAGGCATGTTGAGCCGGATACTCAGCAATTGAATGACAAGTATAGCAGCCACCAGTCCAATCAGCACGAATGTAAGTGAATTTGACCTGGAGGCAGACGCTGGTGCCTGGGGGACAGGCGTCTCCTCTTTCACAAAATCCTGAGGAGGCGGAGCGGCACTCGACTCCTTCACCACGGGTTGGGGAGACTGCCGAGGAGGGGCAGGTGGTTTGGCCTGGACCGTTCCCATCGTCTGACAGCTAAGGCAGCGAGCTTTTTTACCAATATATTCTTCGGGTGTTTCTTCGGTATGTCCGCATTCGGAACAGATAAAAATAGCCATCAGGATTCCTCTTTGATCTAAAACTCTTATGTGGTTATGAGTTTCAGTTTAGTTATATGTGCACAAGTGATCAAGCACTTTGGTCTGCTGATGTGGATATCCATTCCAATGACATTCATTTCCCTCCTGCCTCTTTTCTCCACGAATTAAGGGCTTCCCAAAATCAACAAGCTGAGTAGAAATAGTACGTTAAGATCTTATCTCTCCTCAGAAAGTCCACAGTATGCAAACATACCGCCACGAATTTCCGTCCGTTGAAGACTACCTGCACCACCGGGCCCCTTATTTGATGGTCGATGACATCCAGTCGATTTCGGACAGTGAGATTGTCACCTCCCGGCGAGTCACGGGTGAGGAGTATTTTCTGCAGGGGCACTTTCCGGGGGCACCCGTGGTGCCGGGAGCGATGATGCAGGAAATGACCACGCAATCCGCGGGTATCCTCATCGCGGCACGCTATAATCCGATGCCGGAATATAACACTCACGATCCGCACTTTAATGAGTATGCCCTGGGTGTGCTGGTCAAGGTGGAACAGGCCCGCTTTAAAGGCTTCGCCCGCCCCGGTGATCAGCTGGAAATCCGGGTGAATCTGAACGAGCGGTTGAGTGGGATCTTCGATTTCCGCGCGACAATCGCTGTCGGGGACAAGATCATCATGCGGAACCGCTTTCAGCTGACGAACATCGAATCCAGTGTGTTGACCGGTCCGGTCGGGGTGTAGCAGGCTGAGCAGAGTCTCTCAACGACAGGCAGCCAGCAGGCGCTGGGCGGTGGAATAAAACCAGAGACCGGCATCGTTGCGGAGCATGTGGGCTACTTCGCTCATGCCACGGAACTTTTCCTTGCCGATCTGGGTGCCGTTCAGCCGCTTTAACTCTGCTGCCAGGTAGGGTAGCGGAAACCAGTGTGACTGGTAGAAAGTTAACAGCTGTCGTCGCCACCAGGAGAGGTAGAATTCCTGGGTGACCACGTCTGCGACCAGGTAACTGATGATGAACGTAACGCCGTTAAAGAGCAGCAGACAACCTGCGATCAGCAGAATAGCGGAGATCGAGTCCGATTTATTCAGCGCGAAGAGCAGGCCGACGATAATCGAGACCAGGAAGATCAGCACGAAAGCCAGTGTGGGGATCTTCACCGCTTTGCGATACTCGGCGCCTTCCGTTTCGGCAAACAGTTGACCGGCCAGACGGTGAGTCTGTTCCGGTAAGGTCGCCGGATCATCGGGGGACCATTCGGTGTCGATGCGTTCGGAGACATCCGCGGCGATGGTCTCCCAGAGGTAGATCACGTTTTCACAACCCCGGCTGGGCACATTGAATTCTTTCAGCAGTTCATCCCTTTGTGAGACCAGCGTCTGCTGACATTCCAGAAACCGGCGGTCTGCAACCTGTTCGCTCTGGGTGCAGTAGTCGATGATGGTTTGATCGATGAGCTTTCTGATCGGTCCACCTTTTAAAAACTCCTCGCGCTGTTCCCGGTAGCTGCGAATCAGAAACAGGAATTCGTATTCGAGTTCGAGCCAGTACGACATCCGTTCGTGGTATTCGTCGATCTGGGCGAGAATCATGCGAATCCAGTCGGGGTCCGCTTTCCAGAGACCCGCTTTGAGCAGATGCACGTAGAAGACCAGCATATGATCGACTTCGTGATCGAGCAGGTTCGCTTCACAGGCCTCCAGAACCTGGCGAAACTGATTAAAGGGAACTTCCCTGAGCAGACGGTCCCAGGCGTTTTCCGTGAGATAGTAGAAACGGTCGTTACGAATGACCCGCGCCGTCTCGACCAGCAGCTTGCCCAAACCCTTAACGGTCTGGTCGGTCAGAAAATACTGGTGCAGCAGTTCAAACAGGGCCGGCTCTTCCGGATGGGCTTTCAGCCCTTTCAGCAGCCAGAAAGGAAACGACAGCTCCTCGTCAGTAATCAGATCCGAGATCAATGCGAGTGCATAATAATCGTAGGGGGTTTTGTGCGGCAGGGACTTGAGTTCCTCGTAGATGTCCGGCAGCGGTTCCTGCTGGACGCGTTCGTAGAGCTCGGGGAATTCAAGCAGCGGTGTGGACTCTGATTCCGACTCATCGTGATCGATGTCCGAGGGAGGCAGGATGGTCTGTTCGTCGGGAGGCTCCTGAGTCTGGTTGCCGGGAGCGGGCGGGGCTGACCAGTCAAACTGCGCCTGGGGTGGTAAACTGCCCGGATTCCGTGTTTCTCCATAGCGGAGTGCATCGTTCAACCTTTCGAAAGCGGCCCGGATCCGCTGGAATTCTTCGGGGCATTTCTCCGGCTTAAAGCGTTTGATCAGCGCGTTGTAGCTGCGTTTCAGGTCGCGCACATCGTAATCGCCGGACAGGGAAAAAAACTGTTCGGGGTCATCCGGTAACAGGTCCCACCGTGGTTCGTCAGATTCGCTCATGCCAGTCTCCGGAATCAGCCAGTGAGAGTTTCAGGAAGATAGAACAGCGCAAGCAGCAGGACCAGACCGATGGAGGCGATGATCAGGGCATACAGGACATTGACCGTGCGATTGATTGAAGACCGTTCCCTGCCCGAAACGGCGACCTGGTTCAACCAGTATTTTTCCAGTTCATAGAGTTCGGGGAATTGTTTTTGAACGACTTCCGCAATGCGCTGGTACTCGCGTGGTGTATTCAGATCAAGATCGGCCAGCTCTATGCTGGTGGACTCCCCATTACGAGTGCGGAGTCGTTCCGCCTCTTCCGGAGATGCGACCACCAGCTGAGTGAACTGATCGAAAAAATTTTCAAAGCAGGCATGGTGTTGTTGCAGACGTGCGAATTCGCCTTTGAGCCGGGCAACCTGTTGCAGGCGACTGACGGAAAAACCCAGTTCGGGAAATTCGTGGACATCCAGTTTCTCGAGCTCCGCCAGCAGTGATTGTGCATTGACCTGCCAGAAATTCCTGCGGATGGTCTCTAACTTTTTTCTTGCTCGCTGTTTGCGATCCAGAAAATTCAGATCCACATCAGCGAGGAATGGGTGCTCCGCCGAATGGGAATGCAGAAAGTGGTGCCGCCGTGCCAGAATTTCTTCGGTACAACCCAGGGGATTCATCTGCAACAGACGGCTGAGATAGTCCTGTTCGCTCTCGCGCGCTGTTGTCATGATTCGCGTTCCCGGCCTTCCTCTTCATCGTAGTGGAACCCCAGGGCTGCCAGGGAGGTTAACAGATTCTGACGTACGGAGTCGAAATATTCGCGATCGCCCGAAGACATCGCATGCTCGAACTGATCGATCATGGATTCCAGATCTTCTCGCTGGTAAGGGCTGACTTCGCCGATGACCCGCTCCGCAAAGGAGAGCAGATGCTGATTGCGCACATCGTCCCGCGGGTAAAATTTGAGCGCCTGCAACTTCTTCACGGCCGACTTGATCTCTTTACTGGAGGAGAGCCGGGCGTGTTGAGTGAGTATGAGCGTTGATTTCTTACCGGTTTCCGGGACGTAGGCTTCGACCTCCAGAATGCCGTTTAAGTCATACGTGAACCGTAGATGCACGGGTTTGCCGGCTGGTCCGGGGGGAATCCCTTTGACCTCCAGTTTGCCCAGGAAGAGATTGTCTTCGACTTTGCGCGATTCCCCCTGGTAGACGCCGACAGCAACCTGCCGCTGATTGGGTGAGACGGTAAATACTACTTCTTCGCGGGAGACCGGAATGGTGGTATTTCGATGAATCACGGGCAGGAAATAGCCGTCCACCTTTCGCTGGCCAAATTCCTTGATGACCTCCGTTCCCAGCGTGAAGGGACAGATGTCGGTCATCACCATGTCGTCGACGGCCTGGTCATCCTGGATCAACGCTGCCTGCACTGCAGCGCCGAGTGCCACAACTTCGTCCGGGTTATAAGAACAGAGAGGCTCGGTGTCGAAGAAGGAGCGCACAAACGAGCGGACCACTTCCATCCGGGTGGCACCGCCGACCAGGATCACGTCTGTGAATTCTTGAGGCGGAATCCGCGAATCCCGAACGGCCCGGGCGATGGGCCGCGAGAGCCGTTTGATTAATGGTTCGCTCAGTTTCTGGAACTGTTCCTGTGAAATCGTAATGACCGGAGACTGCTCGGTAATTTCGCCCTGCACATCAGGGAAACGAATTCTGGCTTCCGAAGCTGTCGCAAAGGCATGTTTAGCAGCCTCGCATTCCTGCTTGAGTCGTGCGACGAGCAGGGGGGCTTTCATTTCAGCCACCTCCAGTTGCATTTTCTGTGTGCTGAGTGTCCAGGCCAGAATGCGATCGGTAAAGTCTTCGCCACCCAGCATGCTCTCGCCTGCAGTGGAGATGATTTCCAGAGTTCCTTCGAAGACTTCCATCGCGGTGACATCGAACGTGCCGCCGCCGAGGTCGATGACAATCAGTCGCTTGTCGGCTCCTCGATCGTGAAAACCATAGGTGAGTGCTGCTGCCGTCGGTTCATTGATGATACGTCTGACATTCAGACCGGCCAGCTCTCCGGCCAGCTTGGTGGCATTCCGCTGATGATCGTTGAAATAAGCGGGAACCGTAATGATGGCATCCTCCACCGGGGTTCCCAGATAGGCTTCTGCATCCTGCTTGAGTGACTGCAGAACCAGGCTCGACATCTCCGGCGCGGTGAAGGTATGCGTGCCGATTTTCACGCTCTGCTCGGTCCCCATGAGTCGTTTGAAAACCCACGCACAGCGTTCGGGTTGCGTGACCCGCATCTCCTTGGCGGCAGCGCCCACGAGCACGCGATTGTCCTCCGAAACACTGATGACAGAAGGCGTCAGAAACGAGTTAAGGGCGTTAGGGATGAGCCTGGGCTGACCATCTTCAAAGACGGCACACAGGGAGTTGGAGGTTCCCAGGTCGATACCAATCATATGTGTCATGGCAAAAGAATCTATCTCGATAGCGTGTTGGAATCTACACGCGGATGTTGGAAACAGGATCACTGATTAACAGATTGTAATCTTCCGTTCAGGCTCTTTCCATACTCAATTCGGGCAACTTAAGAGACGGGTTCAATCTTCTGTAATGAGTTGGGTTAAATAGATTGAATGGACTGACACAGTTCGAATGGTCGAGGTTCTACAGGCCTGGCGACAATCACGATTTATTCCAGCGTGAGCGTGCCCAGGTCAACGGGGTCTTTGTTGCCCGACTGGTCCACGGGAGGGACGGTGAAGATGTGATTGATAAGATGACCAGGAAAGCCGGCTTTCTTCTGTTCGTAGCAGTGAGCACTTAAGGCGTAATTACCGGGCGGTACATCATCAATGCGGAAGGAACCGTCGGTAGCAATGCTGGCTTTGAAGTGGGGAGTTTCAGACAGCAGTTTTTCCTGATCTGCCGTGTATTGCTTATAAATCGCTTTCTCATCTGCATAGCGATTCGAAGCCTTCCAGTTTTTATACCAGGTCTGGTAATTCTGCGGATGCTTTTGCATTTCTTCGACAGCCAGCATCCCGGGAGGGGGATCGAGAAAACGATGTCCGTTAATCAGGGTGAATTGCCAGAGTACTTTCCCCTTGTGATTTGCGGGGGGAGCCAGTTTCCCGATCACAGGACGGCCCGTGCCACCCAGGTTCTGTGCGACTGTTTTACCTGCTTTGAAATCCAGCGGCAGCAGAATCGACGAGATCGGATCGGAAACGCCATCATTTACCATGAAACTGATCTCACGACCAAGATAGCCTCTACCTGGCCAGACGCGCTCAAATAGAAACTTGCCATCGGAGCCGGTACTGGTGCGATGTTGAATGGTGATACTGGGGCCATCATCTCCATAGGGGAAATAATTGTAGCTCTGGATCTCCAAAGGTACTTTCGGTGCCGGTGTCTTACCGATCTGGAACTGACCTTCGACCCGTGCCCAGGGAGTCAGTTTAAGTGGATCAGGGAGTGGACCGGAGTCTGATTTATAATGCGCGAAACCGGTCGGATGTGTGATGATTAACTGGAATGGCCCATTTGGGGCGGGTGTGTGAAAGCGTCCTTGAGCATCAGTGCGGACAAATGTGGCATAAGTGGAGTTCTCGCGAATGTCCCCGTTTTGAATGCGGATAAAACTGTCTTTCACTCCCACGGCGACTTTGGATTCTTTAGCGGGTTGGTGATCCGGAGTCAAAACCGTTGCTGCAATATCTTGTGCGGGCTCAAGTTCGAAGTCCACCTTGACGGTGCCTTCATCGTTTTTCAGCTGACGCGAAACGGCCACTCGATAACCGAGAGCCGCCAACTTGATAAAATGAGCCGGTTCATCTCGGGTGATTCGCACCTGGTAGCTGCCGCCCTGTGCTTCGAAAGCATCAGTTGTATTCCAGATCACACGGGATTGAGGGTGTGAGTCACGAAAGCCGGTGGTTACTTGAAACTTTTTGATCGGCTCTTTCGTTTGGGAATCGATGACACGTCCTGAAGCAACCAGCGCTTGAGGAGGAGTAAATACATATTCCTTCTCACGAGCTATCAACGTCTGTCGGCTGAGGGACATTCCACCTGGTCGGTAGATGTCGGCCTGGAATTCATCGACGGGTGCCTCATCCCATTCCCAGACGCCGTTTTTATCCGTGTATTGATGGACGTAGCTAAATTCAAAAAAGACACCGAGCCACGAGCCGCGCCACTGCTGGAAGAAGATACGTGCCCTGGGAATTCCCTTCCCCTGTTCATCAACCACGCGGACCCGGATTTTTCGACCTGGTACCAGTTTAAAATCAACCGGATCCATGTCGGGTTTTACCCGAACTTCCTGCACTTCCGGCGCACGACCTTTGGCTGAGACGACGACCCTGGTCAGACGCGGCTCACAACCGGTGAGTACATAGATTCCATGTTCGTCCGTGGTGGCTTTTCGAATGTCATTCATAAATTTCGTTCTGACGAGGGCGCCGGAAATGGGGGCACCTTTTTCGTCGGTCACACTACCTGTGATATCAAGGCCCCGCTGTAATTCGACTTTCGCAGAGGGCCCCCTGTTTTTCCTGACTTCGAATTGATCACGCGAGATGCGCTCTCTCCAGGGACTGAACTCCGGGTGATTGACGGAGAGAAAGACCTCTGATTCTGATTGAGGTACATAATGAAATTGCCAACGCCCTTTGGCATCGGTGGTGATCCTTGTGCCAACATATAATTCACTTGTATCACCGGGCCGTTTTTTATATTTCACACCGGGAGAAACCTGGGCACCTGCAATCGGCTTACCGGCTTCGTCTACCACAACGCCTCCCACCGACCAGCCTGCGTCGAGTTTTGCGGTAAACTTCCCAGGTATAGACTCAGGATGATTACTGGTACTCCAGCCGGCCCAGTAGGGGCCGAAGTCTGTTTTTTTAATACTGAGGTTGAATCGCTTCATCCTCTGCGGAATTTTGAAGAACAGTTCCCCCTGTTCGTTCGTTTGCGCGAAAGGACCGTAGGTCGCTTCGCGCAGAAATTTGCCGCGGACGATCTGCTCTGCTGTGGGCGAAGGATCGCTGCGAATTTCGACCGTCGCATGCGGCACTGGTTTACCGGTGGAGTCGACAACCGTCAGTTGAAACAGCCGTTCTGTGTCCTTGACTGCTCTTGTGTCCGTTTCCGGTTTCGTGTCTTGTGATTCAGTAACGGTCTTTTCAGGGGGTTGTTCCTGCTCTGCTGTTTGCGCCGTGGTGGAAGTCAGAAACAGAAACACCGGCAGGGACAGCATCAAGAACAAAAGGGTACAGAAGCCCACTCGCGAGACGGGCAGCGGTTCATGGAGCGGTTCTCCAAACAGGCGCGCCACGCGACGGCGGATTTCGGAAGGCGATTTGCCGGCAGCAGAGAGCGAGGTCAGCTGCGGTTCGGAAAGGCGGCTGCGATACGCCAGTTCCGCAACCCGGAGCAGGGCTGTGGAGTAGACGACGCGGGCTGTCTCGAGTGAACGGTGATCCTCGGCTTCAATCCGGCAGGTCATATCGTCACAACAGTATTCTCGCAGGAGACTGATTCGCTGGCTGAGATACCAGAGTGCGGGATTGAAAAAGAGGATGACCTCCGCCATGCGCTGCAGGAGATTGATCCAGAGATCATATCGTCTGATGTGAGCCAGTTCGTGGGTCAGAATCAGTTCCAGTTCACCGGCTGAGAGACTGCTGATGACGGACACAGGTAAAAGGATCGTCGGGCGGAGCAGGCCTGTCACCTGTGGAACGACGATCTGTTCGGCACAGGTCAGCGCGGGGCGGACCTTCAGGTTCCATTGTTCCGTCAGACGGGTGAGAAATTCCACGCAGGGACCTGTCGAGACTGGTGTGGCTGCGGCACGCACACGGGCGATGCGTAAATGGCCAGCCAGCAGTCGCAGCAGCATCAGCACAACGCCTGCCAGGTAGAATGCAACGAGCCAGGGAGTCAGTACTCTCCAGTCAAACGGAGTCGGTGTGATGAGGAGTCGACCTGTTGCCAGGGATGAAGTTGTGCGCTGATTCGGGGAATCGGCTGTCTCTGTGAATGAAGCCCGGGGCGGTACAGGCAGCGGCTCTGCTGGTAATTCCAGTTCCGGGCTGGCGGCAGGTAACCCGGAGGGCACAGACCCGGAGACTGCCGGGGTGCCTGACTGGCTGAGTTCAGCCTGATTGGTGTCCGTCACTCGCAGCCATTGAAAGTTGATCGGCAGCGAAAGGCAGGCCAGCACCAGTGCCGAAACATAAAGTGTATAACGCTGTTCCACGGCCAGCGATTTCCAGAGCCGGTCAATGCACCAGACCAGCAGGGCCACCAGGGTGATCTGCCAGAGGGAGTGCAACAGTGTCAGGCAGAGGCGGCTGCTTAATGTCGGATCGATCAGAGGGTGCCAGCTCATTCTTTCAGCTCCTTTGCCTTGCGCGTGATCAGCTTGCGGAGTTCGGCCAGTTCGTCGGAATCGAGCTCAGCCGTTTCGAGGAGATTCAGCACCAGGTCGCTGGAAGAACCGTCAAACACGCGGGTCAACAGATCTCCCATGATGCTGCCTGTGACGGTCTGCTTTTCCTGGGCCGGAGAGAACTGAAACGATTTACCGGCCTTCTCGCGTTTTACATAACCCTTGCGGTACATGATGTTTAAAATCGTGATCACAGAGCTGTGCGTCAAAGGGCGGCCGGCACTGGTTTCAAGTTGATCCCTGACTTCCCGCACCGTCAGCGGCGAAGTAGACCAGAGGATCTTGAGAATTTCCAACTCCAGATCGGTCGGATGTTCGGAGACGGGACGTGCCATCATTCTGCTCCCCGCAGGCAGGTCGAGTAGACCTGGTGAGTGATTCAGGAATTAATTTTAATTCGTTAAAAGATGGTAACTGCGGCAGAGCAGCCCGTCAAGAAGTGTTTTTAATTTATTAAAAGTTGTGTGCTGGCTGGAGCACAGGGAGTAACAGACTCATGCGCAGGGGATATGTCAGAGTTGCAGTTGCCTGGTCAGATCCCTGGCTGGCAAAAGCATACAGCTGAAATGCTTAACTACCGTTCTGGTCGGCGTTGCCCTCCAGATAATCTTTCACGTAAAGTTCCTGGACGATGACTTTGACTGCTGCCAGGAAGGGAGAGGCGATGATGGCTCCCAGAAAACCGAACAGGACGCCCATAATGGCCTGGAACGAGATCAACAGTGCAGGGGGGAGCGAGACCTGCTGCTTTTGAATCAAAGGGGTGATCACGTAACTCTCCAGCAGCTGTAGTCCGATATAGGCGGGGATCACGAGTGCTGCCGTAGTGGTGCCTTGTGGGAGCGCCACGAGGATTGCCAGAATAAAGGAGATCGCGGCACCAATATTGGGGATGAACGTCAACAGTCCAGTGAGGAACCCCAGCGTACCCGCCATGGGAACGCCGATCAGCAGCAGGACCAGCCAGGCACCCAGGCCGGTCACCAGCATCGAACCGAAGCGGCCGATCAGCCAGTGCCAGAGCGTGTCTCCCAGCTGGTTCATGAGTTGCCGGATCCGCTCGCGACGCTCTGGAGCAAACAGAATGACTACGCCGTCTCGATAGGTCGCAGGTGCTGTCGCCAGAAAGAGACCGACAAACAGAATCAACACCGAATTGACTACGAGTCCAAATGTCGTACGGAACATCTGGCCGACAAAGGAAGCCGCCTGTTTTGCAGGCTGCGCCAGTGAATTCAGATCGGTCTGCTGTGATTTTTCGGATTTCTTTTGGGGGGAGTCATCTGTCTGCTCAGGAGATTTCGAGTCTTCAGATGGACTGGAATCGTGTTTCTTCTTTTGTGAATCGGATGCAGGTAACAGTGACTGAGATAAATACGGGGTCGACTGAATCACGGATTTGACCGTCGTGTACTCTTCAGCCCATTTCTGAATTTTCTCTGTACCGCGTTCGATCTGTTGACTGGCCTCCTGCACCTGATGCTCGATCTGTACGAAGAATAAGGCAGTGGTTCCTGCGGAAAGCAGAACCAGGGTCGTCACGAGTAATGCCAGACTTCCCTGGTAAGGGATCGGTAAGACCCGGCTCAGACTATTACTGGCAAAGGTCAGAAAGACAGCGAACAGGACTGCCAGGAATAACGTTAAGATGATTTCCCAGGTGATGACCAGCGCAGCGGCTAAGACGACGACCACCACCAGAGTGGTGATCGTCCTGCTCAGCATCACTGCAGTTGATGAAGAAGCTTCGGGTTCTGTCATGGAACAGTCTATCAGGTACCACTGAAGGCTGGATTATCAACGACTACCCATTCATCGCCTGAATTCCAGGGGCCGCTGGAATCTTCACCCAGATCACCGGATTCTGTCGAGTCGTTGAAGTACTTGTCAACCCACTGGGAATCGGGTTCCAGTTCGCCGATTTCCAGCGGTTGCTTATCCATACTTTCCAGTGCCTGACCGAAGGCCTTAAGGTGAGTGATTTCCCGGGTCATCAGGAACCGCAGGGCATCCTTGGAACCTGGATCGTCAGTATGATCGATGAGGCGTTCATAGACGATCTTGGCCCGGGCTTCCGCCGCCATGTTGGAACGCAGATCAACCTCGAGCTGACCGGTCACGGCAATATAGTCGGAAGTCCAGGATGAGCCCTGCGAGTTACTCAGCGACACACCACCGCCACCGACCACTGCAATTAGTGGGTCGTCCAGAGCGGCATCTCCCGCTTTTCGTAACGGTTTCAGGTGCAAGCGGGCCAGCGCACCGATAACCTCCAGGTGGCTCAATTCTTCAGTACCGATATCCATCAACAGGTCTTTGCGGGCCGGGTCTTCGCAGTTCATACCCTGAATCGAGTATTGCATGGCTGCGGCCAGTTCGCCATTCGCACCGCCGAACTGTTCGAGCAGCATTTTCCCAAAGCGGGGGTCGGGATCTCCCACATCAACTTTATACATCAGTTTTTTAACATGATGATACATGCCTGGTCCTTTCGTAAATCGTGTCGATAACAGACTGATTACGGGGACAGCTTTGCAACCTACAGACTTGGGCGGGCCATCGCCGTCTGTCCCTCGAGTTCGAGATAATTCTAAGCAGAGATTCGCAAACTGCATGCCAAAGTGTACTGGAACCAGAGATTGTGACTCTGCCTCGACTTTCATTCATTCAGGTACAGTGACGATTAAAGAATCTTTGCAGTTGTCATCTGAAAGCGGTGCCTGACCGCGCAGCATGAACGCTGGGGAGTCAGTTTGATCTCGGAAAACAGACAACTCAGGGCTCTTCAGGAGTCTCTTTCAACTCTCGCGCCGAATCTACTGCATCGCTGGCGTCTTCCTGATCACCGCCATCCAGGTGCGGGCCTTCCTGGGTGACTGCGGCTTCAGGTTCGTGGCTTAATTCCACCAGCAGGGGAAAATGATCGGATCCGATGGAAGGTAGCGTACCGAGTTTCACAATGCGAAAATCATCCGAATGAAACAGATAGTCCAATGGGTAACGCCAGATTGAAGAGGTGGCGTCATATGTCGGATAGAGTCCGCGTCCTTTACGGGGATCGAGTAGACCGCTGACTTCCTGAAACAGGTTTGTCGTGCGTGACCAGCCGACATCATTCAAATCACCCAGCACGATAGCACTGGGGCTATCGCGTACTTCGCGTCCAACCAGCACGAGTTCGGCATCACGTTTGGTTGTATCTTCACCCGGACGGGGTGGATTAGGATGTACGGCAAACAGGCGTACGAACTGTCCTGAGGGAAGTTTGACGCGGGCATCGATCGAGGGGATCTCCTGCTTGATCATGGACCGGATGCGGGCACTCTCCAGGGGAAGCCGGGAATACACGGCGATACCGTAGGTATTTTCGAGTGGATGCGTTAATCGCCAGCCATAGGATTTTTCAAGGGGTTTCAGGTCGCGAATCCAGCGCGCGTTGACTTCACACAGCACGACGATATGCGGTTGTTCCTGCTCGATCAGAGACAGCACCGCTTCAGCGTTCTGGTTTTCCTGATAGACATTCGCCGTCATAATCCGCAGGCGGGTTTGCGGATCAGCAGACTCTGCCCACTCCACTTCATGGGGGGCGAAAGGCAGGTAGGGAAAGATCCAGAATAATTGAATGCTGCAGCTGATTGTCAGTAGGAAAACCCCTGTTTTTGCAGCAGTTTTATGCCAGAAGGGGAAGAGTACCAGCATGACGACGACATAAGCAAACAGCAGTTGTACGCGGGGAAAATCGCCGATGCGGACCCACCACCAGTCAACGGGAAGCAAGGGAAGCAACGCGGTCAACACCGCGACGCCGGCCAACAGGATGACGCACCGGTAAACCCACTTGCGAACGGGCGATTCCGTCGAGCTGCCAGAATGCTCTTCAGTTATTGTTTCGGTTGGGACCAATTTTTGATCTCCCTGTTGCTGGAAGACAATCATGCGTACTCGGGTTTACGATGCAGCGGCTGCGCGTTCCCGGGTATTCACATTGACGTTATCACTATGGTATAGCAATTCTGCCCCGACGACGTTCTCAAAAAACTCCGCTTCCAGTTTGACATCGGGATCTTCGGAATGCAGCACGGAAATGTCTCCCGTTGTTTCAAAGACGACAGCCAGAACATGTTCATAGTTCAGGGCGTTGGCTGCGCGGAGTTTCCCATACACGTCCGTCCGGGTGACGTTTGCTTTGCGAAGATTTTCTTCCACCATGGACCCGCCATGCATTAAGAGTAACGGTTGATTATCGATGAGTCGGCTGAACCAGTGAAATTTCTTTCTCGAGATTGCCAGCAGCCATTGCCCGACAAACAGCGTTGCCATTGCCGTCAGACTGATTACCAATGTGGGGTTCGCTGATGAGATCGTGGACGCAAAGATGGAACCGACGGCCAGAGTCATCGCAAAATCACCTGCCGACATTTTTGAGAAGCTTCTCAAGCCGGTAAAACGGGTATAGGCGATGATCACAGTATAAGTAATGAAACACGACAGCAGGACCATGGGAATTTCAGTCCACTGTGAAGTAACCCATTTTTCGAACATGGTTCTCGCTTTTCTGAGCTGAAACAGGGTGGAAATACAAAACGGATCTGTGACTCAGACTAAGCAGATTACGTGCCAAACTGATTTGGCTGCCATTCAGCGGTCAGTTGGATTCACTGTTCATAGACATAGGAAATCCGTTCGTTCTTGGTCTTTCCTTTGACGGTCCAGTCCAGATGCAGTGATTCGTTTTCGAGGTGCAGTGTGGCCGTATAGAGGTCTTCGCTGCAGACATGCGGCTCGATGGAATCCCAGCGATCGGCTGCGGTCTGTTGCAGATCAAACAGATACACCGGATTCGCATTTCCAAAACGCAAGTGCTCCAGCCGCAACTGTTTCTGTTCCGGATAGGCACACCAGCGATAGACATTTGTAAAACGCAGCGACTTTCCTTCCGGCGGTGACCAGTTTCCGGCTTCGTGAAAGAGCAGCGTCTGGTCATCGATTGATTCAACTAATACCGTGCCAACCCCCGTACCATTCCAGCCGCTACCGGAACCAAAGGATTGAGCCGTGAACGTCAACGAGTTAATTGATGACAGACGACTCCAGAGTTCTGACAGGTTGAGGTCGGCAGGCATTGGGAATAAAATCCTCAGCTGGATCAAGGGATGGTGGCGGTTATGAATCGATCAGGAAGTCGGGTATTCCTTTGAGATCATTGCAGAGAGCGTTGGACTCCGTCTCATCCAGATCTGTCAGCATGGTTTTGGCTCGGATGAACACCCGGCGGAGGACCTCGCACTGCTCGGTGTGCAGCCGCCAGTACGACTCAGGGACAGAGAGTACCGCGTTCAGCAGATCACCGGCGTAAAAGTGTCCCTCAGACAGCGGATCTTGATCAAGAGTTTCCAGTGCCAGTGGAACGAGGAAAAACAGACTGATCTTCTGGCCGATCATCATTCGCAGATTTTCGGTGGTGAAGTCTTGCAGGGGGACGCGTCGTAACCACATGCAGGTTTTGATCAGGCTGGAATCGGAGACCTCCGGTTCTCCCCAGTCTTCGCCTTCAAGTTCCTGCAGGCTTTTGCGACGGTCGAAGTTTATGTTCATCATTTCCTGCATTTACGAATAAAATTCGGCAGAAGCCAGCTTGCCGAATTCCAAAATCTACCCACGTTCAGTCAGTTTATCCCCGGCAACGGCAGTGAAAACGAACATCTTCTGTAAAACTGTGAGGTCCCCAGCCTTCATTAACGTAGCTGCTGCAGGTGAAGTGTTCAAACACCGTTTCAGAGAAATGGACCGATTTCTGATGACAACAAAGCCCCCAGTCCGCATTCCAGGGAGCAAAGAAAGCACAGCCACCACACTGAAATCCATTCTCATAGAGCTGGAGGCTTTCCGGATTAGCGGGCCAGTTTTCAGCATACTGTTGCGCAGATTTCTCGTTAGAGAATTCATTGATCACAAGCTTGTTTCGATTCATGGTATTCTCGCTGGCGGTTTTTGATGGAGCCTCTCTCTGAACTTGGAAGCTGTCGCTTTAAGCTCAGAGGAGACACAATCTGGAACTACGGGTTCGATTCTGCTGACCGGAAACCGCTCAGGGCTGCTGCCACCTGTGTAGCATTTCCCACAAATCCCAGGCCCGTCAGAACCTGCGCCAGCTGTTCTTTGAATCGGTTCAGTTCCTCCTCGGCAGCTGTGATGGCATTTCGTAGATCAGCGGGATCGACCATCCAGCGCGCCTCCGGATCATCAGACTCGTGCAGGTCACTCAGAACCAGCCAGGGCTGCTGAAATTTCACGGACAACCAGGGATGTCCGATCCACAGCATCTCCCAGGAGAGGCCTGTGTATCCGGCTGCGGTCTGCCAGCTTTCGAGATTACTGAGATCACTGCAGCAGGTGGGCAGGACGAGGATCCCATGCCGGTAAGCACTTAAAGCGAGACCTCCGCTCAAGATTGGTCGGGAATCAGCATCGTGCAGTTCCGCCAGCCCTCCGCAGTCTTCCAGGAAGACAGGCAGGGCTCGTGCCAGTTGTTCCGCGGTGATCTCAGAAGTGGCAACATAACAGGACCCGCGTTCAATGGGATTGAGTCCTTTGACGCCGGAGTCTGCCAGACAGCTCTTCCAGTATGGTTCCCATTCTGTGCACGCAGCTCCGCCATCGGGCATCTTACGGTCTTGCCTGGAAAAGTCCGTCGGAAAGAATTCAATGACCGGTGTCAGCTTGATTCCGTTTAATTCGATCAGGTTTGTCAAGTGCGATTCCTCTGTCATTCCGCAGCAACTCCCCACGGCCCTTCATCTCTAAAATGACAGACGCTCCCGCTGATCTGAACCGGATTGCATCGGACTCCTATTGTCGTCAGACTTTCTACTAACTGCTGCACGACTTGCCGAAGCTGCATTTCATTCTGGGCAACAATTCGCCATTGGCAGGTGTCTGGGTGCTCCTCATCACCGTTGTAAAGGAATGAAACAGCGACACCTTGCCCCAGGTCATGCCGAGTGAGTTCGCTTGGCCTGCTGGTCGCATCCGCGACAACTTCAGATAGCTCCCGGGTTTTGAATATTCTCATTACCGACTCCATTGCCGGATCCAGTTAATTATTGTGTCGGTAATTTCCAGCCAGCCATGACGGCGAAGCCGAACCTCCTAAAAAATGTATCGCACCGAGACAGCCCCGCCTCAACGAAACGCGCGAGATGCCAGTCGATGGTCGCGTATTGATCAATAGACATTCTCTGCAGGGCTGCAGTCCACTCCACATCGTCTGTTCCCAGTTCGCGCGCCTGTTCCTCATGCATTGCCCGATAAACGTCAGTGTGCCAGGGTGTCGGACCTGCTACCTGATCGGCGTTGATAAATATGCCATCGCTGATCAGTGCCTCGGAGACGCGATGAAAAAGACGGGCCTTTTTCTCGTCGGATAAGTGATGAATTGCCAGACTTGAAATGATTGCATCAAACGGGCCGGCTGGTAACGCTTCATCGAATGAGCCTTGTACCGCTGTGATGGAATACTTTTGCAGTCGAGTCTGTGCGACGTCGAGCATTTCTGCAGACTGGTCTAACAGAGTCATTTCAGCGGAGGGTGAGCGGCTCAGAATGAACTCGGAGAGAATACCGGTACCGCAGCCCAGGTCGAGGATCCGAGCCCCCTCGGGTATCGTCATCTCGACGAGTGTTGCAGCAGTTCCATAAAACGCGTCAAAGTCAGGCACGAGCCGCCTTCGCGGTTCATCATATGTTTGGGGATTCCAGGTTGATTGATGGTCCATTTTTTTCACAAATTCAGGTTAGAAGAAGCGAAAACTCGCAAGTTGCAGGAGAGACACTGGTTTCTATATTGTTCCTCGCAGAGATTTCAGTATCCATTATCACATGTTTTACTCAGGTGTATTTCTTTCAATGTCAATGATTCCACTATTCGCAGGATCTATGATTGCAGTGAATTCCGAATTCGGCAACCGAAGGTCAAAAGGGATGTCATCAATCGGAACCTCATAAGGGATGCCTCCGTCAGCCAGACCTTGTCCATACCCGATAAATACAGTCAGAAATCCGGGACGCAGACTGGCAAGCACTTTCGCAGGAAATTTGGAGGGGGTATCAAACTGACCACTCATTTTCACTCCTCGATAATCTTCACCAGAATACGCTCCCGCCGGCGGCCGTCAAACTCATAATAAAAAATATGTTCCCAGGGTCCCAGGTGGAGCTGGCCGTCGGTGATGGAGACGGACGCGGTGATGTGCATCGCGTTCCCCAGGCACATTGCATTACACAATGACTTTCTAGATTAAACAAGAAAACAGGAACTCCAGAATGTCTGACAATCATCTTCCAAAAGGGATTAAATTAGACTTCTCTTAACAATCGGGTCATATCCATACGGTTGAAGAATGTAACGGAATTCAAGACAAATGAAATATCTGAACCTTCAAGCCAAGAATTCCAGACTGTCTGTGCAGAACTGTATCCAGCGATAACGACGCATGTATATTCTTCATATCCAAAAATGGGGCCAAGTTGAACTAAATGATCTCCTTCATAAAGGCGTACTTCCAAGAGTGGACATCGTGTTTCTCCGACTGACCCGTGTCCTCTGAATATAAAAAAAGTATCTCTAGTACTTCCATCATTCGAGATACCGAAAGATCCAGACAGACCGGTATCATCGATATACGGCTTGTACCCTTGATTTACAGCATCTTGAAACAACGATTCGAGATCCTTCTCGATTGGCAAGCTTTCTGATTCTGACCAAAATCGTTTCTCCATAGCTCACTCCCCAATAATCTTCACCAGAATCCGCTTCCGTCGGCGGCCGTCGAACTCGTAATAAAAAATGTGTTCCCAGGGTCCCAGGTGGAGCTGGCCGTCGGTGATGGCGACGACGACTTCGCGGCCCATGATCTGGCGTTTGTGGTGGGCGTCGGCGTTGTCTTCGCCGGTCTGGTTGTGTAGATAGCCGCCGGAATTGGGGTCGCCGCCTGGATTGAAGGGGGCCAGCTGTTCCAGCCAGCGATCGTAGTCTTCATGCAGGCCTGATTCGTTATCGTTGATGAAGACGGACGCGGTGATGTGCATGGCGTTCCCCAGGCACATTGCATTACGCCATCTCTTTCATGACAGAGGGTGTCACGGAACCGGGAGGCTACCATGCTACTCCCCAATAATCTTCACCAGTATCCGCTTCCGCCTGCGACCGTCGAACTCGTAATAAAAAATGTGTTCCCATGGTCCCAGGTGCAGCCGTCCGTCGGTTATTGCAATGACAACTTCGCGTCCCATGATCTGGCGTTTGTGGTGGGCGTCGGCGTTGTCTTCGCCCGTGCGATTGTGCAGATACCCGCCGGTATTGGGATCACTGCCCGCATCGAAAGGAGCCAGCTGCTCCAGCCAGCGGTCGTAGTCGGCATGCAGCCCTGACTCGTTATCGTTGATAAAGACCGACGCTGTGATATGCATTGCGTTTATAAGAATCAAACCATCGGTAACACCACTTTCTTTGACCAGATCTTCAACATCTTGGTGGATAGAAACTATCTGTCGACGCTGGGGGATATCCATCCAGAGCTCTTTGGTTAGTGACTTCATTATGGCATCCGACTCCATATTATTTTGGTTTTTAAAATCTAAAGCATGAATTGCTTAATCATAACGATATAAGTATGTGGGGCTAGGTATGTACAACCGAAAAGCGGTTATCCCTGCCGCCTGCCCCATTTATTTAAAAGGGAACTGTAAAGGGGAAACAGAACATGATTAGACGGAAGAAAGTATCTGCCAAAAAGACGATCGAGCGAATATTCACACCTGGAGATGCCTCAAAGTATATCACCCATGATGGAATCCAACAGGGGGACCAGGTTGTATTGTACTGCCGAGTGTCCACGCGTCAGCAAAACCACAACGGTAATCTTGATGCCCAAGAGCAGTACCTAAGAAACCAGATGGGCAAGAGAGATGCAAAGGTCGTGCATGTAGTTAGATATGTAGGGTCTGGCTTTGAGCCACTACGTCTACCTTTAGCGGTAAGATTCGCTAAACAACATGGTGCCAAGATAGTTGCCCTTTCTACAGATCGTTTTATTCGCCATGAATCTTTTAAGTCAACAGGGTCAAAAAAGGCACGTAAACTCAGAGTAAATACACGTGGACTTGAAGATCTGAGAGAAATAGCAAAAGGCGTAGAACTGGTTACATTGCTGGATCCCAATGCAAGTTTAGAAGATTGTATAAAACTACAAAGCGAAATAGGGCAGCAGGCCAAATTTAATAAAGGAGGAAGGCCCTTGAAGCGAAAGCCGGGTTATAAGAAACAACGCCGTCTAAAATTTCTAGAAAAAGTAATACAACTACAAGAGCAGGGGAAGAGCATACGTGATATAGAAAAAGAACTTAAAATCCCTTCATCCACCGTGCATTCTTGGGTGTCCAGTTTTTTTAATGGAGACTAAAGTCAGTTGTTAATTTGTTCTAGGAAACAAGGGATATTTTTAAATCTAACTGTGTAATGAGCATAAATAACCCCTACTACAAGGTATTGGGGGACTAAAAGCCTACCTGCATCGCTTAAAAAAGTATTCAACATGAGTGGCATAGGGATTCCTATTTTTTTAGCCTGAAGTCTTCTTTGATTTCATATATGGGAACACTATTTAAACCAACATGCAAACAAGATCGGCCTTTTGATTCGAGAATTCCTTATCCTGAAAATCCTTTACACAATTGCGCAAAACGATTCACAACGCATACAGGACAGGCCGCTAGACACACAACACCACCGAGGATTGCACAGATGGACCCGTGACGCGTTTTAACCTTGTGAGATGACCAAGAGACAACGCGAGGTGCAGTACAGGGGCGAGGCCGCGTCTGTGTTTGACTTACGGACTTACTCGATGTCTGGTGATTAGCGACTATAGGTCTTCGCCTTAACCGATTTGTTCTTTGTTATTTTTTTCTGCGACCGCGAGAGGCCATCTCCTCCGTAACGATATCTACGTTTGCTATTGTTGAAAAGACGAGCGGAAACTTGAGCAACAGTTGGTCCGATTTCTTAGTGATGGCATCTTTTATGACTCCGGTCCACAAGTCATTGGGTAGATTGTCAGCCAAATATGCGTCCTCAGCTTTGTGGAGTGCTTCATCGCAGTTGCCCTCGCTGATGCCTGCTTGATAACGGAGATCGCTATGTTCTTCGGGAGGAATGTATCGGGGAGGGTATTCGAGGATATGGGACCAAACGAGACTGTCGATTACTGCCACAATGTCGCGAGGGTCAGCGTCAATGTCGTGAATGTACTTTCCTGTTTCGTTATGAACAGCAGGCTCGTCTTGGCCACACCAAATAACCTGGTCTTCACTGACGAGGTCATACAACCGCTGTTGCTTTAACGATGTTTTGGGGTCATCTGTGTATGTGCCATGAGAAAGTTCGATCGGACCACAAAATGTTCGTAGGTCGTATCCTTGAAGAGTCGACACTCGCACTCGAATCCTCCGTGAGATTTTAATTCAAAACACGCGGCGTTGGTGGCTTCACGTGCATCGAATTATTATGCTTTTTTTTTGCGTTTAACCACCACGCCTTGCAATTCGTTCAGCCAATCGGACACGGGAAGACCATAGTCGAGTACTAGATGAAATGAAGGATGTTCTAAGTAAGAGAGATAAGATTCTTGATTTAATCACTAAGAGTTTAATTACTGATTCGCAAGCCGAACAAAAACTATTAGATTTGAATGAACTTGAAGAAGAATTAAAACAACGAGCAGATCAGTTAGACATTCAAATAGGAAATCATCCAACAAAAGAAGAACTAAAAAGACTATCGCAATCCGCGGCACAACAATTTCGAAAGAGGGTAAGTGCTAAGGCAGTGGTAGCAAGAAGAAGTAAGAAGGGGATGACGTGGCAGGACAAACGGGAGCTTGTTAAACATGCGTTTGACGGTGATAGTTTAGACGGTCGACCTCATGGAGTTTATATCCACGTTATCGATGGCCAACAAAAAAATCGCAGAAAGCGTTGGAAAGTTATTCTGCATGGCCAACCAATGATCGAGGGCGATAGTTGTGTAACGCAATGTGCTTCGGGTTGACCAGGCACAGGCCGTCCTGGACGCCGCTTTCTGTGACCAGTTGTTCGACGTTTTTATGGATTGAAACGATCTGCCGACGGTGGGGGATTTCCATCCAGAGTTCGCGGGTCAGTGATTTCATAGTGTGTTTTGCTCCTGAAAGTTGGTTATGATGCTGACGTATCATAACGCATTTGGTGCCTGATGCGAATCAGGATCTAGCCGATGATCTGTTTGCGGAAAATTCCATTCGAAAGCCAGGTTTCAATATGCCAGATTCTCCCAGACAATTGCCAGTGGGCTTCAACTGGTTGACCTGTGCGATGCTGGCGCTGGTTACCAACCTGGGTTGTGATCAACAGGGGAATGCTCCTGAAACAGATTTAAAGCAGGGGGCCGTCCGGAAACCGGATGCCCGTGCTGCAGAACCAGGCGTGATTCCTGCACCGAACGCGGCGACGTCTCCTCTCCCACAATGGGAGACTCCCGAGGAGTGGGTGAAGCTGATGTCGGAAGCACGAAATCTTCCTCAAGCACAAAGTGGGAGGCCCCGTAGTTCAGGCCAGCCGAAGCAGGCCCGCAGGCCGATCACTGTGGGCAGCATGCTGGGACTGGATGAGGGGGAATCAGAACAGGAAACTGAGCCAGACCTGTTTCCACAGTATTACAATCTGGCTGCTACTGGCTCGAATGCTGAGTTCGACGGTACCATTCAGAAAGTGGAAGCAATTCCCGATGCGGGTCAGCGGGCGGTCGCTTATTGCGCGATTGCCCGGGCCTTGCTGGCTGAGGAAGCCTTTGAGCGGGCGAAACCCTGGCTGGTTGAAGGCGAGAAATTACTTCCGCAGTCTCGAGATTCCGCAGGGCATGAGCAACTTCTGCATCTGTATGCGAAAGCGTTTGCGCGGTCGGGAGACGGTAACAAGGCTGTCGAAGTGGCACAACAGATCGCGAATCTCGATCTCCGTGAAAAAACGCTGATTTCCATTCCAGGGCAAATTGCGAAAACCGGAGATGTCAAGCAGGCTCTGAACTTTGTCGAGACTATTCCAGATCGGAACTCTCAATCGCAGGCGCTCCGGCAAGTAACACTGGTTCTAGCCAGGTCAAATGCCTGTAACCTGGCGCTGTCGTTGACTGAGCAGATTACCAATGAGGAAATCCGATTCCGGGCACTGGAAGGGATTGTGCTGGAGCTCGCGAAAGCAGGCAGGGGCAAGCAGGCATTGGACGTCGTTCGGCAGATTCTGTTTTTACATCGTCGGCCCTGGTTTTTACGTGCACTGGCGAAATCGCTGGTGGGGACAGGCCATCTGAATCAGGCCCTCGAAGTGGCTCCATTGATTGAGGGTTCTGGTGAGCAGTCAACCTACCTGATGGAAGTGGCGATCGCGGTCGCAGAGCAGGGTAAGTCAAAACAGGCACTGGAGGTCGTGCAGCAAATCCCCCAGCGAGAGACGAAGGAGAACGCGCTGGCCAAGGTTGCTTCCGCGCTATTGAATGCAGGCGAGGCCGACGGTGCGCTCAAGGCGACACAGCGGCTTCAATATGACAATCAGAAAGTCCGCCTGTTGTACCGGGTCGCCTCCGCGCTTCATTCTCGGGGAGAGGATGCTCGAAAAATTGCGGTGCTCAAAGAGGCTGTGGCGGCCTCCCAACGGTCTGGTGAGAAGCCGCCTCTGTTTTCAGTGATGGGGGTTCTGTCGATGGAGACAATACCGACCGAACAGGGGACCTCGACTCAACTCAAATCGTCCTTTAGCCCTGAAGAGCGACAACTGGCAGAATACTTTCTGCAGGCAGCACAACAGAAAAAGTGACGACGGGAATTAAGTCGCTTAGCCCAGTTTCTCGTATGCTGAGAGAATCAGCTGTTCGGTTTCGTCCCAGTCGATGCATTCGTCTGTGACGGAGACGCCGTACTGGAGCTGGCTGAGATCTTCGGGCAGGCTCTGATTGCCGGCATGCAGATTACTTTCCAGCATCAGGCCGATGATCGTCTTGTTGCCGCCGACGCGTTGATCAATGACTTCGTTCCAGACTTTGCCCTGGTTGCGATAATCCTTATTGGAATTCGCGTGGCTGCAGTCAACCATGAAGCGGGGAGAGAGGCCGGCGGTTTCCAGGCTCTTTGCAGCTGCTTCGAGATGTTCCTGCTGGTAGTTCGGGCCGGAGCGACCGCCACGCAGAATGAGGTGACCCCAGGGGTTGCCTGTGGTGTTGACCACGCAGGTCTGACCTTCGGCGTCGATTCCCAGGAAACTGTGGGGACTCTGGGCGGCGAGCATCGCATTGAGCGCGACGTCCAGGCTGCCGTCTGTTCCGTTTTTGTAACCGACGGGCATCGAAAGTCCGCTGGCCATCTGGCGGTGCGTCGGAGATTCGGTCGTGCGTGCGCCGATGGATGCGATGGAAATCGCATCTGCGATGTACTGCGGAGTGATCGGCTCAAGCATTTCCGTGGCGGCCGGCAGTCCCAGTTCACCGATCTGCAGCAGCAGCTGGCGGGCGATTTTGAGACCTGAGGCCACATCGAAGGTGCCGTCCATGTGAGGGTCGTTGATCAGACCTTTCCAGCCGACGGTCGTCCGCGGTTTTTCGAAGTAGACCCGCATTACCAGGAACATGCGGTCTTTGACTTTCTCGGAAAGTTCTTTCAGTCGTTTGGCATATTCGATGGCGGCCTGGGGATCGTGAATGGAGCAGGGGCCGACAACGACGATCAGTCGTGAATCTTCACCCGAGAGGATATGCTTGATCTGTTCCCGTGATTCGCCGACGGTTTCTGTCACTTTGTCAGTGCGTTTGATGGTCTCTTTCAGTTCCTGAGGAGCAACCAGGCGAACCGAATCGATGATGTTGACGTTTTGAATGGGTAGCATCTTGTTTAAATCGTTTTCGTTTACTGGGGGAGAAGATTCAGTTTTGTATCAGTTTCAATTACAGAGCCAGCTGCTGTCGGATCAGTGAGACGACTTCTTCAGCCGTCAGCGGCGAGGCTTCGATTTTCAATTGTGCATATTGTTCATACAGTGGATACCGGCTGTCATACAGGTCGGCGAGGCTGGAACCCGGTTCGATCAGCACGCCCCGATCGAAGGCATCGACAAACCGCTGCTCCAGGATATCCGGCTTCACATCCAGCCAGACTATCGTACCAAGACCGGCCAGATGATGCATGGCTTCACTGCTGTAACAGACACTTCCTCCGGTAGAAATAACGGATCCTGCTGATTGAATCGATTGGATGTAGGCCGCTTCAATCGCGCGGAACCCTTCCGGGGAATGATCTGCAATAATCTCGGCCAGCCGTTTGGATTCGCCAGCCTCTATTAATGCGTCGGTATCCAGAAAGGGAAGGCCTGTCTGTTCAGACAGTAGTCTGCCCACCGTCGATTTTCCGGAGCCCGGCATGCCTGTCAGAACGACTCCAGTTTTGACAGGTTCGCTGTCGGCGGTCATGCGGGCACTCCCGGGAGAAAAAGGTGCACTCTCCAGGGTGATTTCCTGCGGACAGGGGCAACGAATGGCAAAATATAAAAAGTCGTATCTGTATACATTTCAAAGACTTCGGTTCGCTTCCTTCCCCGGAGCCTGGAAAAGTTTTAAAATCCAGGGAAAAGGAAAACAAATCATATCTCAAATCAGGTCTAATAGGAACTATGTGACAATTCAGGTGAGAATTAAATTGTGATTTTCCCCTGAAGGGTAACACAAGCATGGAACAGATGTTTGTATGAATTTCACAGGAATTTTACTTGTCAAAGATCCGGGCAGTTCTGTCAGGACAGTATCGTTAAGCTCTTTAGCGATAAGCTGAGTGTTTTCAAACGCCAGAAGAATCGAATCGGACCGTGGATAAACTGTCGCCAGCCAAATTTGCAGCGCAGATAAGATGCTGTGCCAATGATCTGCAGGATCATGGGGTGGACCGCCTGGGTCCGCTGTACGATTTGACATCGGAGCGATTGCTGCGCTATGCGGTGACAGTGACCCGCAACACTCCCGATGCGGAGGATGCGATTCAGGCGACCATGGTGCGGATTGCCATGCGACCCAAAATTCTGGCGACCGCTCAGCAGCCGTGGGCCTACCTGTTACGGGTGGCCCGGAACGAAGCGCTGCGGATTCTGCAGAAGCGGAAGCCGCTGCAGATCTTCGCCCAGTGCAGACAGCTCTGGTCGCGAGATGAAGAAATCGTGGAAGAGAATGATCAGGCCCAGGTGATTCGGCAGGCATTAAAGCGGCTGCCGACGAACCAGTCTGAAGTGGTGGTGCTGAAGATCTGGGAGGATATGACGTTTGCGGAAATTGCCAGTGTACTGGATGAATCGCCGAACACCGTGGCCAGTCGTTACCGTTATGCACTCCAGAAATTAGATAATTACCTGCGTCCCATGGCGCGTGAGGATATCAATGTTTGAATTTGAAGATCACCATTTTCTCGAAGAGCAGATACTCAAGGCCGGCCAGGGGGCGGTCCCCGCGCACAGCGATCATCGCCAGCGGGTACTGGCTGCCGCCCGCCATGCGGAAAATCGCAAGGTGCAGCGCAAAACGCTGCTGGTCTGCTGCACGCTGTTTCTGACATTCACACTGTTGTTTCTAACCCGGGATTCAGGAGCCGACCTGCGTGTCGCCTCCGATGCGGAATCCGGCTGGTCCCGTGCACTCTATTCCAAAGGGAGTCGTGTGCTGGGAATCTCGGCCGCCACACCCGGAGAAAAGAAAGTTCAAACCGATTGGAATACCGTGCAGGCCACACTCAAACAGTCCGGCGAATGGGGACTGGTTGACGCCGTCGTTCGTTTTCGGAATGAACGGGCCGGAACGATCGAGCAGATCTTTACTCGAGGCGATTGATGCAGGAGACCTTGTCCCAACAGTTTCAGGATCAACTGCCTGACAAAGCGGAAAATCATCCCGAGTATGTGACGGAGCTGGTCGATGTGATCTTAGGCCAGGCACAGGCTATCAATGCCAGCGACATTCATCTGCTGCCCACCGAAAACCGGATGCGGATGGACTGGCGCATTGACGGCGTATTGCACCATGTCGCTGACTTTTCCCAGGTGCTGGCGCCCCGGATCACAGCCCGACTCAAAGTGCTCTCGCAACTGCTCACCTATCGTACTGATGTTCCCCAGGAAGGGCGGATTCATCGGGATGGAGAGCAGGTGGTCGAGACCCGCATCAGCACCTTTCCGACCCTGTATGGCGAAAAAGTCGTCGTGCGGCTGTTCGTCGGTTCGGGACAATACAAACATCTGGAAAACCTGAATCTGCCGGAAGAGATTCTGAGCGAAATGCGAGGTCTGTTACGACAGACCGGCGGCGTGGTGCTGATGACCGGTCCTGCGGGAAGCGGCAAAACGACGACGATTTACGCCTGTCTGCGGGAGATCATTCGCGAGTCACGGGGGGCCCGCAGTCTGGCCTCTCTGGAAGATCCGATTGAAGTCGTGGTGCCCACCGTGGCGCAGTCGCAGGTCAATCCGGCAGCGGGTTTTGATATGGCACTGGGTCTGCGATCCCTGTTACGGCAGGATCCGGAAGTGATCATGGTGGGAGAAATCCGCGATCGCGAAACCGCCGAGACAGTCTTCCAGGCTTCGCTGTCCGGGCATCTGGTGATCACCACATTCCATGCAGGCAGCGCGACCGAAGCGGTCAGCCGCCTGTCGGATATGGGAATCGAACCGTATTTACTGCGGAGTGGTCTGCTGGCGATATTGAGTCAACGGTTGTTGCGTCGACTCTGCAGTTGTGCTCAACCATCACAGGCGGAAGAAGATCGACTGGGTCTGCCTGTCGAACAATGGAAAACCGCGACGGGTTGTGCAGACTGCGGACAGACCGGCTATCAGGGCCGCCTGGTTCTGACCGAAATGCTGCTGCCCGATCAGGGGGCCGTGGGGCAGGCGATTCTGGACCAGGTTGATGCGACCGAGTTGCACCGGCTGGCAGTTGAGTCCGGACTACGGACGCAGTGGAATCGTGCGCTGCGGGCCGTGAATGAAGGATTGACCAGTCCCGCGGAAGTCCGCCGTGTACTGGGTATCTCGCGGAGTGAAACTTAACGGTGCACCGGCAGCACTGATTTAGAGACATTGACTGAAATCGTTTCTGTCTGAAGAGAGTGTGAGCATGAACGCAAGAGACGATTCCGACGCCATACCGACACGGGAAACCCGCTTCGAGCTGGATGAGCTGATCGCCTTGAACGAGGAAATCATTTCACTCGTGCAGGCCGGGATTCCGCTGGAACTGGGGCTGCGGGAGATGGGCAACGAACTTCCCGACCGACTGGGAAAGATCAGTTCGGACCTGGCGGTGAAGATGGAGCGGGGCAGTACGCTGGCTGAAGCGATGAAATCCGAAGGCTCACGCTTTCCCCGCGTGTATCGGGTGATTGTAGAAGCGGGGGTCAAGTCGGGAAAGTTGACCGTGGCACTGGAGGAGATGTCCAACTATGCCTGGGAACTGTTTCATCTGAGGCGACAGATCGGCATGGCGCTGATCTATCCTTTGATTGTCTTCAGCCTGGCCTATGGACTGTTTCTGGTCTTCCTGTTTGAGATGCTGGCACGGTTCAATTCCGCGTATGAAGTGTTCCGCCTGGGTGAGACCCGCCCTCTGCAGGCATTGAACTTTCTGGAATCGACCATGATCTACTGGGCACTGGTACCCCCGCTGCTGCTGTTTGTGTTCGCCCTGATCTGGATGCGGACCCGCAGCTCTCAGTTATTGAATTTTAAAGGCACCAGTCGGCTGATCGGCTGGATTCCCGGCGTGAAGCGGATTGCCAGTTATTATCGTTACGGAAATTTTGCCGAGCTGATGGCATTGTTGATTCAGCAACAGATCCCGTTCTCGGAGTCGATAATACTGGCTGCTGAAGCGACCGGCGATGACCAGTTGGTTCAATCGGCAGAGCTGATGGCGGATCGACATGCCCGCTCGCAGCTGGAATCGGGGGAATCGGCGAAATTTTATGGCTGGCCTCCGTTACTGACCTGGTTATTAACGACCAAGAATCACGAGGGAGAATTAAGCCTCGCGCTGAAAAATGCTGCCGATATGTATCGGCGGAAGGCGGCTCATTATACCCGCTGGTTCCGCGTGATCTTTCCGATCTTCACGGGAGCGATTATCGGAGGTGGCACGGTTTTATGTTATTGTCTGGTATTATTTCTCCCCTTTACCGACATGCTTAAACAATTAGGGAACCCTTGAGGGTCATGACTGAGACAGTGACCAGATGCTACAGACAGCTGGACACAATGATTATGATGATTTGAGTGACGGGATGATTCTCCAATGAACTGGTATCGCTATCAGGGCGTTAATTTAGAAGGCAAGCTCATCAAGGGGCGGATTCACGCTGCCGACCGGGATGAAGTTGCCAGCCAGCTACAGGATCAGGGGATCAAAATTGAACGGATCGAGCTGGAAGAGGAAGGTGAACTGGCGTTTGCCGCCCGGGAAGCACCTGCCTCCGGCGCGACGACCAGGCTCTCCTCCCGTGATTTTGAACTCATCACCGATCATCTGTCCGATTTGACACGTGCCCGGCTCCCGCTCTCGTCGGGGCTGGAAGCGGTCTCTTACGAAATTGAAAACACTCGGCTGCGGACCGCGGTACAGGATCTGGCGACCCAACTGGAGTCAGGCGATGACCTGGAAACGGTGCTGGCCAATTCCAGGGCGCCACGCGAGCTCTGTGCCCTGGTGCATGCCGGCAGCCGTTCGGGCAAGATGAGTGAGATTCTGGCCGACTATGTGGCACATACCCGTCAGCTCTCCGAGATGAAAAGCCAGTTACTGATGGCCCTCTGTTATCCGCTGATTCTGATGTTTTTCGCTTCGTTAATGTTCCTGGCGATCATGCTCTGGATCATTCCCTCGTTTGAATCGATCTTCGTGGACTTTGGAATCGAGCTCCCCTGGGTAACCGATTTCATGTTTGAGGTCTCCGTGTTTATCCGAACGCAATGGTGGTGGTATCTGCCCGGCACGCTGCTTTTGCTGCTGGGCTCTGTCGCCCTGTTCCGAACGGAAAGAGGCCAGGCGCTGGGGCAGCGCATCCTGTTTCGGATTCCCCTGCTGGGGGGGCTGTTGAGTGGGATTTCCGTCTCCCGTTTCTCTCACTTGCTGGCACTGCTGGTCGATAATGACGTTCCGTTTCTGGAAGCACTCAAGCTGACAGGGGAGAGTTCAAACAACTATCAGATTCGCAAGGCCTGTCGCAAATTTTCCGACTCCGTCTCCTCCGGGGAGATGCAGATTGAAGCGTTGACCTCGTTGAAGTTATTTCCCGCTACGTTTCTGCAGACACTGGCGACGCAGTCAGGCAATTCGAATCAGAACAGTCCTCGCTACTCGGTTGAAATTCTGAATGCGCTGGCGGATATGCTGAATGGCCAGACCCGCGTGCGGATCACGTTCTTCGCGACCGTTGTGGAGCCGATGATCATCATTGTCTGTGCGATTACGATGGGCTTCCTGTTTTTATCCCTGCTGGCTCCGTTGTTTAAACTGCTGACGATGCTGTCCTGAGTGGTCATGCAGCATTGCATTTCAATCCGTTTTCCTGAGATTCATTTCTGTTAAAAAGCGACTTCCCGTTGATGAATAAGCCGTCCCGTTTTAATACTCTGAATCAGTTGTGGCGTTGGGGCAACCGTCCGCTCCTGCGTGGGCCACGCTTGCTTCCGGGACGTGTCACCCATTCACAGCAGATGGCGCTCTTGAGAATTCTGGCTGTGGCGACAGAGAAACAGCTGTCGTTGATCGATGTGCTTGAGACTTTCGAAAAAGACGTGCATGGCCGTTGGAGACTGCAGATTTCCCGACTCGTGGATTTGCTCCGCAGTGGAGTTCCCCTGGCGGATGCGATTGAAAAGGTGCCGGACCTGCTGCCAGCGAATGCGTTTTTCCTGGTGAAAGCAGGAGCGGAATCGGGCACGCTGCCCTCGGCGCTTTCGCTGGCTTCGGAAGTCTGCATGGCGGAACGGACTGAGCAGGTGCGGAGCCGTGCAGGCGTTCTGCTTTATATTCTGGCGGTCTTCCTGGTTGTCGCGCTGAACCTGTTATTTATCGGCTATTGGATCATCCCTAAGTTCAAAAAGATCTTCTATGATTTCGAAGTAGAACTGCCGGGCCTGACGCTGAATATTATTGAAGCCAATGACTTTGTCATTGAATATTTCTATGTTCTGCCTGTTGCGATTTTACTGTTGTGGATCATGCAGAAAATACTGATCCGCCGTGGCTTTCTGGAGAACGGCTGGCGTCCTGCGTTTGTCTATGGCCTGCTCTATCCGCGGGGCAGGGCACCGGATGTGCTTCGATTTCTGCACGTCACAACTGAATCGGGGCGCCCTTTAATGGGGGCATTCGAGACCCTGGCACACACTTCGAATAACCGACTGCTGGCAGAACGGTTTGAAGCAATACTGCAGGATGTTCACAAAGGCAACGACTGCTGGACGTCCCTGCATGATTATGGTCTGTTAACGCCCAGTGAGGTGCGGCTGCTGCAGTCGGCCCAGCGGGCGGGGAACCTGAGCTGGGCATTGAAGGCGATCGCGAAAAGCATCGAACGGCGGATAAATTATCGGATGATGCTGGTACGCGAATATCTGGAACCAGCGTTTATTGTAGGGCTGGGAGCCCTGGTTGGAATCATTGTGATTGGTTTGTTTTTACCATTGATCAGCCTGGTTCATCACCTGGCGTAATCCCACGGGCATGGGTTGCATAGTGCGAATACAGTATCGACAGAAACAGGATTACTCAGCGGTGACTCGGCCGAAGCTGTGTTGGCGTCGGGGATTCACGCTGATTGAAATGATGGTCTCGGGAGTTCTGCTGACTACCGTTTTCATGATTGTGGTGCCCTCGATTTACTGGGTCCATCGCGAACAGAGACAGTCCGAGCAGAGACAGGTCGCGCTGGTCGAAGTGGAAAACCTGATGGAACGGACCGCGGCTCTGCCATTTCCGGAGATGACCCAGGCGACAGTCGACAAGTTCGCACTCTCGGAGAGTGCCTTGCAGCAACTCCCTGACGCCGACCTGAAGATTCGCATCCAGGAGACGAAAGATTTACCGCTGATGAAAAAAATTCAGATTCAGCTGGGCTGGCGTGATCAGCGTGGTCTCATCCAGCAGCCTGTACGCTTAACTTCCTGGGTCTCCCCAAAGGGTAAGCAGTAATGCGACGACGTGGATTTATGATCTCGATCAGGCAGCACGGCATTCCCCCCGGAATATCCCTGGTGGAAGTCGTCGTGGCCATGGCGATTGCGACTGTGCTCATGGGGCTCAGCATGACCACGCTGCACACCATCATGCGGGCCGAGCGGGAATCGAGTCAGGCGGTCTGGCTGGGGGCCTCTTTCCAGCGTTTCTCAAGACTGTTCCGTGATGACATTCATGCTGCAGAATCAGTGCAGCTGGAACCGGAGAAAGTGGCCAACCCGAAAACACTGGTTATCCTGAAGCCGGGTGGGGAACAGATTACCTGGCGGATTGAGGAGTTCCGCATCGATCGCGTAGTCAGCCGGGAAGGGAAAGTTCTACACGAAGATATGTTCTATGTTCCCGCGGGAAGCGAGGCGCATTTTATCCAGCAGCAGCGGTTGAATCAGGCAGGCATCAGCATTCGGGAGACCGGTTCACCGGTCCTGCCGGACAAGGAGAGTGGGAACACGCAGGAGAGTCGCCCCCGAGCGGCTCACGAACTTGCCGTGCTCTCAACAATTGGTCGTAATTATCGGCTGACACAAATTTCTTTCGAGCAATCGGAAAAAGAAACAAACCAGACAAACTGACAGGTCAAACTCATGCAGAATATAGTCAATCGACAGGCTCCTCAGAGCCGACAGGCGACCCGTAAGGGTGCGGTCCTGATTCTGGTGATGGTCTGTCTGCTGATCGTCACCATGCTGCTGGCTTCCTTATTAAAGTCAGCCCTGATGCAACGTCGGCAGGTCATCCGGGAGCAGCTACGCGTTCAGGCAGAATGGCTGGCTGAGTCAGCCCTGGAGCGGGCCGTCGAACAGCGATTGAAAAACCCGAACTATAAAGGCGAGGTCTGGGAAATCAGGCCGGAAGATCTGGGGACCCGCTATGCTGCTTCTGCTGTGATTCAGCTCAAGCCGGCGGAGAAAACAGATCGGCTGTCGATTGAAGCCCGCATCCGCTATCCGGAAGACGAAACGTTCAGCGTCACCCGGACCCGAAAAATCATATTATAAGCGTTACTTTTTCTTTTGAATCGAATGTCATAGATCATGCTTTATAGAACATCATTGAAACTACAATCCGGGGAATTGAAATGAAGAACGAAGTTCCTTTCAGATTTCGCAGCGCCCGTGAACGGCGGCGACCTGGCTTCACCTTGATTGAGCTGCTGGTGGTCATCGCCATTATCGCGGTTTTAATCGCACTGCTCCTGCCTGCGGTTCAGCAGGCCCGTGAAGCAGCGCGACGGGTTAGCTGCAAGAACAACCTCGTCCAGATCAGCCTGGCGCTGCAGAATTACGAGATGGCGTACGAAATGCTGCCGGCGGGTGTCTATAACGATACCGGTCCCATCAAAAATGAACCCAAGGGGTATCACATGAACTGGCTGTCAGGGCTGATGCCGTATCTGGATCAGCCGGCTGTGTTCGAGCACATCGACTTCAAGCAGAGTGTGTATGCGCCCGCCAACAACGACGTCCGCGAAGTGGAGATGGTCGTTTTGCATTGTCCCTCCGACCCGATGAACTATTACACGTACGCAAGTTCTGAAGAGGGCGTCCCATTGTTTCAGACCAACTACGGTGCCTGTTACAACGGTACTGAAGCACCGCTGGACAGCGAGAATAACGGCGTGATGTTTCTCAACAGCAGTATCCGTTATGACCAGATTACAGACGGCAGTTCCAACACGATTTTTGTCGGCGAACACTTCTATACCAAAGACAATCTGGGGTGGTTATCCGGCACCTCCGCAACATTGCGGAATACAAGCTCTATCAATGGGGACAAACCGGGGAGAGACAACAGGTACACCCAACCACCCGGGTTGGAGCCGGATTCGGATGCTGATTCTGGGAAAGACAAAGGGGACCCGCTACTGAAGATGGGAGGCTTTGGCAGCTATCATGCGGGGGGCGCCCATTTCGGATTTGGAGATGGCAGGGTGCAGTTCATTTCAGAGAATATCGACGCGCCGCTGTTGCATCAGCTGGGAAACCGCGCGGATGGAAAGCTGATGAAAAAAGCGTTCTAACCCGCCGCGTGCATCAGCCACGGGGATGATACATCTGGTGTACCGCTTTGAGGCGACTGTGATCCACGTGGGTATAAATCTGGGTCGTGCGGATATTCGCGTGTCCCAGCAGTTCCTGCAGCGCGCGGATCTCGGCGCCGCCGGCCATCATGTGGGTCGCGAAACTGTGCCGGAGCGTATGCGGGCTGACCTCTTTACTGCAGCCGACCCGGGCCGCGTTTTTCTTGACGATGTTCCAGACCATGATCCGGGAGAGCTGTTTACCGCCTCGGCCCAGGAACAGTGCCTGCTCTGCCGGGTTGCGTCGGGTCAGATCGGGACGCTCATACTTGAGGTAGGCTTCCACGGCCGCCACCGCGACCGGGTTCAGTGAAACCATGCGTTCCTTGTTCCCTTTACCTACACAGCGTGCATAGCCTTCCGCCAGTTTGACGGAGTCCAGTGGGAGATTCACAATCTCACTCACGCGACAGCCGGTCGCATACATCATCGCCAGAATCGCACGGTCGCGGAGCGGATACTTATCGGCGTTGCAGGGAGCCATCAGCAGTTCGTTGACTTTCTCAGGGCTCAGGACTTTCGGCAAGTATTTCCAGAGCTTGGGAGAATTCAAGAGATCGGCGACGCTCTCTGCCAGGATTCCTTCCAGAACGAGATAGCGGAAAAACAGCTTGATTGTCACCAGGTGTCGCGAAACGGTCGTCGCGGCCAGTCGGCGTTTATTGAGGTGTTGCAGATACCCGCTCAGAAACTTCAGATCGACCTGGCTCAAGGGGCGGGAGGGCTGACTGCGGTACCAGTCCAGAAACTGCGTGATATCGGAGCGATAGGCAGAGACGGTGTTGGCCGCCATTCCACATTCGGCTTCCAGGTAATTCAGGAACGGTTCCAGATGCACGCCGGGATCGGCCGGTTTGCGAACCTGGAATTTTGAATTTGCCGGCGGTCGCTTTCGGGGAGGCATGCAAGTCCTTCGCTTCAGATGAGTCCAACGTCGCTGCTGCGCAGATGTCACTGTCTGCTACTTCATGTTTAACAGACGGCGCAGCGGGGACCAGAGGCTTTATCGGAAGGAAGCATCAGATGCCATGAACGCGGGGCCGGTTAGCGCAGTCCCAACGGTTGTAGCGGACAGTGGGCGGCGACGAAGGTCTGACCCTCTTCCATTTCGTCGAATAGCACGGTCACCATGCGTTTGCGGGCAAAACCGCTGATGCCCATGACGGTACCGACTCCGTACCGCGGATGACGCACCCGCATGCCCACCGAGAATCCCTGCGGGAGTTCGGCTGCTTCGGGGGTCTGCTTCAACAGGTCAGCCCCGGTCATCAGCAGAGGCTTTTTCTGGGGAGTCGCCGCCTTCAGTGCCTCGGTGTCGACCTCACCCCGTTTAACAGATTCGACGAAATCATCGAAATGCGAGCGGTGCTCACCCAGGAAATCGGTCATGTCTTTGACTTCGACATCGATCTCTTTCAGGAAGTCACTGGTGATCGTTCGCCAGGGACGCCCGCGCAGTGAGCGTTCGCGTGTCTGTGTCAGGTACAGACTCTGTTCGGCCCGAGTGATGCCTACAAAGAACAGCCGTCGTTCCTCTTCCAGACCATCACGGAGCTCTTCGCGGAGCACTCGCTCGTGAGGAATCAGATTTTGTTCGACGCCGATAATAAAGACGACCGGATACTCCAGCCCCTTCGCGGCGTGCAGCGTCATCAGTGTCACCTGTCCCGATTCCGCATCCAGCTGATCGGTGGCACTGGCGAGAGTACTGACTTCAAGGAACCCCTCCAGCGTCGTCTCGTCACCAAAGATCTGGTCGTACTTCCGGGCGGTGGAGACCAGTTCGTTCACGTTGGCGATCCGCTGTTGATCGTCTTCATCCGGACTCTCTTTCCAGCTGTCGATCATCCGGGTGCTGTCGATGACCACTTCCATCAGTTGGGCCACAGACCCGGTGTCGGCCAGTGAGAATCCGGAGATCATTTTAGCGAACCGGGCAACCATCGTCGCGGCCCGCTTGGACAGCGTCGAACAGTCTGCAGCCTGATGTGCGGCTTCGAGCAGACTGATTCCTTTCTCGTCGGCCCAGCGGATGAGTTTTCTCTGTGTGGTTTTGCCGATCCCCCGCAGCGGCTTATTCACGATCCGGCCAAACGCCACGCGGTCATCCGGATTGTTAATCAGCTTGAGGTACGCCAGCAGGTCTTTGACTTCGGTCCGTTCGTAAAATGCGACACTGCCTGCGAGCTGGTAAGGAATTTTATGACGGGCCAGCGCCAGCTCCAGTTCGCGGGAGAGCGAGTTCACGCGGTAAAAGATGGCAAAGTCGGTGTATTCAAATTCGCCCCGGTCGACGGCGCGGCGGATATGCAGGGCGATCTCTTCCGCCTCCTGTCGCTCGTCATTATAGGTGAGCAGTTCGACCGGTGTTCCCTCCGGGTTCTCGGTGAACAGCGTTTTGACTTTTCGTCGCTGGTTGTGCACAATCAGGCTGTCGGCGACGCGCAGAATTTCTTTCGTACTGCGAAAGTTCTGCTCGAGCCGAATCGTCTGACAGTCCGGGAAGTCGCGTTCGAACTGCAGAATGTTTTCGATCTTAGCGCCACGCCAGCCATAGATGGACTGATCCGGATCGCCGGTGACGCACAGATTGCGGGTATTCAGTGAGAGTCCCATCACGATCTGATATTGTGCCAGGTTGGTGTCCTGGTACTCGTCTACCAGAATATATTGATAACGTTCATCGAGGGTGGCTCGCAGTTCGGGCGAACCTTTAAGCAGGCTGGCAACGTGTAGCAACAGATCATCAAAGTCGACGGCGTTCGATTCGAGCAGCAGTCGCTGATAGACGGGGTAGACTCGTGCGGCGACCGCCTGCAGATGATCGCCGATCGATTCCTGAAACGCTTCCGCATATCGCTCTGCGGTGATCAGGTCGTTCTTCGCACGGCTGATCATGCCTGCCATCGTCGAGGGATTGTAGGCTACCGTGTCGATGTCCAGTTCATTAAGCACGTAACGAATTAGCTGTTGCTGATCGCTCGTGTCAAAAATCGAGAAGTTACTGTCGAGGCCAACGGCTCTGCCGTAGCGTCTCAGAATGCGGACGCAGAATTTATGGAAGGTCGAGATCTCCACGCGGATGCCGGGGATCAGTTGCTGGACCCGTTCGCCCATTTCATCCGAGGCTTTATTGGTGAAGGTGATTCCTAATATCTGATTCGCGGGCACGCCTGCCTGGATCAGCGAGGCAATCCGGTGAGTAATCACGCGCGTCTTTCCCGAACCGGGTCCAGCCAGTACCAGCAGTGGTCCCTGGTGATGGCTGACGGCAGCGTATTGTTCCGGTGTGAGGACCTGCTGAAAATCCAAGTCAAAATCCTTTTCAAGCGAAGCTGAATGGTTCCGTTTCTGAAATCATCAATGTAAGGGCAGGGGGCTCAAATTCCAAATCGAACCGTCAGTGATTCCCAGTTTTCACACTGAGAAAGAGTCTGTTTCGAGAGCAATTTGACATCTAATGCAAAAAATGCTTGAGAAATCAGGCCAGATTTAGAAATAATAGTGAACTTTCGTACGTTTTGTTAATGTTGTGAGTTCAAGGTGCTTTGGTTGATTGCACAATATTTGCGGGTCTACTAGACTGCGCTAAGATGGAATGATGATCTGGATCTCTCCTGAGTTAAAGCAGAATCAACCTCAGACTCTAACGATTTCAGGGACTGGGGAATATGCCCGGAGTTTTCAGCTCAAATTCGCTCCAATAAAAAACGCCAGATTTCGATCTGCGGAACATTCTATTTCTGGAAATTGCTTCCAGACAGGGTTTTGCAGGTTATGAAGCTGGTTTAGTTGAATGCCGGTTGGGATGTAGGAATTCAACACACTCCTGACCGGTAAATGACGATAAATTATTTTACAACGGTAGTTTCCACCACCACACGAGAGAACGCGGGCCTGACAGGCCCTGTTTCCGTTTAACGGTGGCCACCGTGATTCGAGTCCTTTTGCCGATGGAGTGCGATCAGACATGCTTCTCAAGGAATTCAAGCCAGCCAGAAAAAGCTCGCTTTATTATGGTATGGTCAGTTTTGCTGTACTGGGTATCGCCAGCCTCGCGCTGGTTGTCACAACCACTCTGGCTGTTGAAGATAAGAAGCCAGAAAAAGCGGATGTCGGACTGCAAGGCATCTTGCCAGCCGAAGTTCCTGAAGGAATTTCCGAGGCCCCCGAAGGTCTCGAGGGAAAATGGGCCAAGTGGAGCACACAGGTTTCTGACCTGCTTGTAAAACTCTACGAATCGGACCTGCCCGTTGCACAGCAGCAGGCAACTCTGAAGAGCCTGCAGGCGAAGATCGACGAAGCCAAGGGTCAGCCGGCCCTGGCTGAATACGCCAGCAGCCTGCAGCGTCGCGTTGATATCGCTGATGCCGCTCTGAAAACTTTGAACGTCAACATCGCAACGATCAAAGCAGCCCAGATGAAAGCCAGGCAGAACCAGGTTGCAGCTGCTGCTACAGCACTCAAAAAATACCTGGGTACTCTGCAGAATGGAAATGGCTGGGTCGACTACCTGCAGCTGAACCAGTTGCAGAAAGAGCTGAAAAACAGCTACTCTGAAGTCGAACTGATGGATCTGCTCAAGGCTCTGAAAACCAAATTCCAGAACCGGGGTGCTCTTGAAGATGCCGAACAGCGGAAGTTCTTCAACCGTGCTCAGTTCAAGGACCTGGAAAAATCGATCAACGCTTTCCTGGCAGAAGCCAAGCCAGGCAAAACCCAGATCAACAAAGGCAAGATTCGCGAACAACTCGCTGCCCTGGTTGAAAACCTGGAAGAATACGAAGTCACCCAGAACAGCAAGTATGCTTTCGAAGCCCGTAAAGCATACGCTCTGCTGCGTGAAGAACTGGAAGGTGGTCTGGAGCCGCTGACGACTGCTCTGCGGAATAACTACTTCAACTACAACCTGCGGGTTATGGTCGCTGAAGACTTCATGAACCGACTGATCAAAGACAGCACCTGCGAAACCGGTCCTGTTGTTGACTGTATCCTCGGTGCTTATGTTACCGGAAACCAGGCGACGACCACTGAAGTTGGCGTTGACTTCCAACCCAGCGATGCGACTCTGCGTTTCGCTCTGACTCTGAACGGTGTCACCAACAGTGAAACCTCCGGTCAGACCAGCCAGGCTACGATCTACACCTCTGGGCACCACCAGTTCTGGGGTGCAAAGGATATTAACTTCAACGGTGACCTGTTCACAACACAGCCCGCCTGGGTTGATGTGCAGGCCAATAACACCACTGTGGGTGCTTCCACCAAGCTGGATGGCATCCCGCTGCTGGCTGGCCTGGGACGCAAAATGGCATACCGCCGCACTGAAGAACTGCGTCCTGAAGCAGAAGCCATCGCTGCTCAGCGTGTTCGCGATCGGGTTCGTCCCCGCTTCGACGAAGAAGTTGACGAACGCATCACCAAAGCCAACGAGGAAGTCGGTCAGAAGTTCAACAAGCGTCTGCGTGACAACGGCCTGTTCCCGTCTGCCCGCAGCTATGCGTCTACCGATACTCATCTTTATGTCCGCACCCGTCTGATGGATACCGGAGAACTGGCCGCTAACTCGCCGCCACTCTCGATCGCTTCCGACGAGAGCGTTGTCCTGCAGATGCACGAATCGCTGATGAACAACAGCCTCTCCCGGATGAACCTGGAAGGCCGGAAAATCTCCGATCAGGATCTGATCACCGAGTTTGAAAAATCGATCGCCGATGTTCTGGGCCGCAAGGTCAAGCTGCAGCGTCCACCCGTTGATCCTGACAAAGGTCCCAACATTCTGGCATTCGATGATCATGATCCGATCCGGGTTAAGATCAGTGATAACACACTCAACCTGATTTTACGCTGTGGGTTTGAGCAGAAAGGCGAAACCGCCGTTCCGACTCAGGAAATCACTGTACCTCTCAGCTTCAAAGTTGAAGGCAATAAGATTTCCATCACACGGGGAACCATCAAATCGTCTCCCGTTGAGCGGCCCAAGAGCGTTGCTTCTCAGATCGCCCGCTCTGGCGTGGTTCGCAACAAAATGGAAAAGGCATTTCCGGATCGTGTTGAAGACGCACAGATTAAGGCCAAACTGGAAAACCGGACCGTTTATCTGCACATCAAAGATATTGTTGCCAACGATGGCTGGTTGACCCTGACCATCGGTAACGACCTGACCGTGGAGAAAAACGAGACAGAACTGCCACCACCAGTTGAGAAAACCGCTTCGGTTAAATAAACCATCGGTTTTCCACTGAGTTGAATTTAAGCCGGGAGGCGAATCATCTGGTTCGCCTCCCGTTTTTTGTGCGCGATACTCAATGCACAACTGCTGACCCGGGAAGACAAATTCTCTTGAGACCGATCAGTAGTATCGGCAGGGGCGCGAAGCGATCAAGGCCGGATTACGGACTTTCGATCAATAATCGATGTCGTCGGCTTCAATCGCCTCTTCCATGATCAGATCATACCGCTGGCTGGCGTCTTTACCGAACAGCTGGGAGAACGTTGCGTCGGCATCCAGCTGGCTGTCGATGTCGACTTTCAGGAGCACCCGCTTTTTGGGATCCAGGGTCGTCTCTTTCAGTTCCTTCGCGGTCATCTCACCCAGACCTTTGAAGCGGCCGATTTCGTATTTACGATTTGCCGGCAGAGACTCGATGATCTCTTCTTTCTGTACATCATCCTGGGCGTAATATTTTTCGTTCCCCACACTGATGCAGTACAACGGCGGCTGAGCCAGGAACAGTTTGCCCTGTCGGATCAATTCCATCATGTGCCGGAAGAAGAAAGTCAGCAGCAGTGTGCTGATGTGGTAACCGTCGCTGTCGGCATCCATCAGGAGGATGATGCGGTTGTAACGCAGGTTGCGAATATCGAAGTTCGCACCGATGCCGGTGCCCAGTGTTTCGACCAGGTCTTTGATTTCCTGGTTCCCCATGATTTTGGAGACGGCCAGCGATTCGGTATTCAGTACCTTACCGCGTAAGGGAAGCACGGCCTGAATGCGGCTGTCACGCCCCATCGCTGCGGTACCACCGGCGGACAGACCTTCGACCAGGAACAGTTCGGACTCTTCCGGCTTGTTGGACCGGCAGTCCAGCAGCTTGCCCGGCAGGGTCGACTTGCGGTTGGAGGGTGTCTTGCGTCTAACTTCTTTCTGGGCATCGCGGCTGGCCATCCGGGCCCGGGCCGCCAGAACGATACGTCCCACAACCGCGTCGGCGATTGAAGGGTTGTTGTTCAACCAGGTTTCCAGAAGCGGACGGACAATCCCTTCGACAAAGCCACTGACTTCCGGGTTATTCAGCTTCTCTTTGGTCTGCCCCTGGAACATCGGATCGTTATGGAACACCGAGATCAAACAGAGCACGCCTTCGCGGATGTCATCCGTCGAAATCTGGAGCCCCTTGTGCTTGATGTTATGCACGTCCATGTAATTCTTGACCGCCTTGGCGATCCCCGACCGCAGCCCGCTTTCGTGCGTTCCCCCGGCATGGGTGCGGATACCGTTCACATAACTGCGAACCTGCTCGTCGGTCGCGTCGGTCCATCTCAGGGCCAGTTCCACGCGAATATGTTCGTCTTCTTTTTCCGCGTAAAACAGTTGTTCGTGAACCGGCTTCTTCTGCTGTTCGGTTGCCAGCTTGTCCAGGTAACCACGAATCCCTTCCGGATGTGACAGTTCGTGTGTCTCTTTTTTGACTTCATCCCGGAACGTGATTTTCAGCCCGCCATGAATGAAGGCGATGTCTTCCAGATGCTGACGGATCGTATCGGCGTTGAAGTGCACACGGCGGAAAATGCTATCATCCGGGCGGAAATGGATTTCCGTTCCATGCCCGCGGAATGGTTTGACCTTCTTTACCGGGGTCGTCGGCTTGCCCTTTTTATAACGTTGCACATACTGGTGCCCGTCCCGGTAGACGGTCGCTACCATTTCCGAAGACAGCGCGTTGACCACTGATGAACCCACACCGTGTAGACCACCGCTGCGGGCATAGTTCTTGTCCGAGAATTTACCACCGGCATGCAGGGTCGTCAAAATCAGTTCCAGGGCAGACTTCTTGGTCTTGGAGTGCTTGTCGACCGGAATCCCACGACCGTTGTCTTTGACACTGCACGACGCACCATCTTTATGCAGCGTGACCACAATCGTGTCCGCTTCATTGGCCAGGTATTCGTCGACCGAGTTGTCCACGATTTCCCAGAGCAGGTGATGCAGTCCGCGAATGTCTACACCCCCGATATACATCGAAGGCCGTCTGCGGACCGCTTCGAGCCCCTCCAGAACTTCGATGTCATCAGCGGAGTATTTTTTAGCGTCAGATGATTTTGCTGCCGTTGCCATAATTTTACTGGTCGTCTTTTCTCAATGAACTTGTAATTGAATTGTTTGTCTGCTCGCGATGGGAACGTCGCCCCGCTGCAGGCTTATTCCTGTTCGATCTCGTCCCAGTCCACCACTTCAATAGGCGGATAGAGGATCTCGGCGAACCCGCTCCGCTGGCTGGTTTTGACCCCTTTACCGCCGCGGGATGTGACGCCGTACTTCATCTGGCCGAAAGTCATTTTCTTGCCACTGGTATTGATGACCCGCAGACAGTCGCTGGGCCGCGTGAGCTGCAGGGCACCCATGACGGAGTCCCCTTTTTCCAGCTTGATCCCTTTAACCCCTTTACCGGGATTCGAGAGCAGAGCTGCTTCTTCGATCTCGCAGTGTAACACACGGGCATCTTTGGTTGCGATAAACATCGTTTCCGCCTCATCCACCAGGCCGGCATAGACCACCCGGTCGTCTTTTCCGAGCCGACAGAATTTACGGCCCGCTTTCGTCGATGCCTGGCGGAACAGGCTGAACGAAATCCGCATGATCTGCCCCTTTTCAGTGACGATCAGCAGGTGCGGCGTAGGAATCGGCTCTTTCTTCGTCGCTTTATCTTCCGGTGTGAACCGGGCGTCTGTGGTAATCGCAGCCACCAGGCTCGCCCCATCCCCCATGCGGGCATGTTTTGAAAGCGGCTCGCCGTAACCCGAGGAAGCCGGAACCTGCTCGATCGGCAGCGTATAGGCGACACCATCGCTGGAGAAGAACACCACATGATCCAGGGTGCTTCCCGGTGCGACATCCAGCACGCTGTCTCCCTCGCGGACACGCGTCTTAGCGAGCTCTCTGGTATCGCCTTTGGTCTGCAGCCGTCCGACGCGCTTGATCCATCCCTCGCGGGTGACCACCACGTTCGTGTTTTCTTTGACGATATACGCCTGCGGATCGAACTCGGTGATTTCGTCCGAAGAACCCAGCTTCGTCTGGCGTTTCTCGGGGAATTCCTCGCCCAGTTCCTTCAGTTCGGTTTCAACCACCTTCCAGAGTCGTTTATCGGAAGCCAGGATCTTGCGAATCCGGTCCGCTTCGGCCCGTTTCTCTTCCAGTTCCTCGCGGATCGTATTGATTTCCAGTTTCGAGATGCGGTACAGCTGCAGCTCCAGAATGGCCATGGTCTGGATTTCATCCAGCGGAAATTCGGCCATCAGCTTCTGAGCGGCATCCTGTTTCCCGTTACTGGCACGAATCAGTTTCAGGGCTTTATCCAGCCCGTTGAAGATGATTTCGAAACCTTCCAGGATATGGATCCGGCGTTCCAGCTGTTCGAGCTGATATTCGAAGCGGCGGCGGACCGTAATGAAACGGAAGTCCAGGAAGTACTGTAACATCTCCCGCAGATCGCAACGGTGGGGGATCAGTACATCAGAATCATCGGGAACCAGGCAGGTCAGGTTGACGGCGAAGTTCTGTTCCAGGTGCGTGTGCTTATACAGGAAGGCCATTACCGTTTCAGGGTCGGCATCCGGCTTGATCTCCAGGACGATCTTCAGACCGTTCTTGTCGTCCGTTTCATCGGCGACATCCAGCAGCTGGGGCAGCTTCCGTGATTCGACAATGCCCCCGATTTCCGACAGCAGAGATCCGGTTTCGACGGCATAAGGTACCGAATAAACGATCAGCCGCTGGGCATTTTTCGAACTGGCTTTTTTGTCTGTATCGATCTTCCACTCGCCCCGGATCTTGATCGGTCCGCGGCCATCTTTATAGACATTGGTGAGAGAGCGTTTGTCCGTGACGATCCGGCCTCCCAGCGGGAAGTCGGGACCTTTAATGTATTTCATTAATTGGGCCACGGTCGCATCGGGATGATGAATCAGATGCGTGCAGGCTTTGACTACTTCGCCCAGATTGTGAGGTGGAATGTTCGTCGCCATCCCGACGGCGATCCCGTGTACTCCGTTAACCAGCAGGTTAGGGAAGCGGGCCGGCAGGACAACCGGCTCATTGCGGGTACCATCATAGTTGGGACGCATTTCGACGGTCTGGTATCGCAGTTCATTCATCAGATGCTCTGCGATGCCGGTCAGACGGGCTTCCGTATAACGGGCAGCAGCGGCCGGCAGACCCATAATCGAACCGAAGTTCCCCTGGCCATTGACCAGAGGGTTCCGCAGGTTGAAGTCCTGGGCCAGACGGACCAGGGCATCATACACGGAAGCGTCACCGTGAGGATGGTAGTTACCCGTCGTATCACCACAGATTTTAGCGCATTTACGGGGCTTCGCATTGGCCACCAGACGCAAGTCGTGGTACATCACATACAAAATGCGGCGTTGTACCGGCTTCAGACCGTCCCGGACATCAGGCAACGCCCGGGAAGTGATGACTGACATCGCGTAGTTCAGATAGCGACGTCGCGTGACCTCACTGATGGGAACATATTCAATACGGTCCGTTTCAACGCTGGCATTTCCGTTGGTGCCATTCTCTGCGCCGTTACTGGCTGATTTTCGTTTCGCCAAGAGTCTCTCCAAAAACTTCGATTACCCGTCCCGATTGAAGGTCAGCAGACGACCATCAGGTTATCGATCTCACGCGGGCTTATTATTCAGAATTCGGGTCATTCCCGCTGGTAGTTTAAGAAAAATGTGTCGGATTTTCTGTTTGTGAAAACATTGAGGATTGTATCTGTTAAAACGATTATTGAACAGATGAGGCCACTCGTAACCCGTTAAATAGACAATAATTCGGGAAAATAGGACGAATCGTCATCGTAGTTACAAAATGACTCATTCCGACGATTCCTGCCAGCCGAAATTTGGACTAGTGGCTTTCTTTTCGAGAGGGTCGCAATCTGGCGATTGAAACATACAAAATTGACCGGAACTCTGAAAAGTGAAAATTCATCTATTTCGGGGCTCGTTGCGGTCTTTGTGACATGACTCAGCCACAACGGGGAACCAGTACCGGTTCAGACACAAGACATTTGAACATTATAATTGACTGACGGAGGTCCGACGAGCCTTCGCCGCAGTCTCATTGGTGGATTAACCACAATAAAATCCAGGGAGGGATTGTTATGGCTCAGACGAGTCTGAAGGTAACCCTGCTCACAGGACTGTTACCGGCGTTTATTCTGATGGCGCCGGCACTACATGCTGCTGAGCCAGGTGCGGTCAATAATGCCGTTGTGCAGCAGGAAGTCCAGTCGAGTACGTCTAAATATAATCCGGTCAGCTGGTTCAAAAGAACATTCAGCCGCTCCAAGGATCGGTCGGCTGACATCAAGCAGGTCGCTCACGAACAGCAGGCAGCTCCCCAGCAGTCCAGCCAGAAAGTGTTCGTCAAGCGTCCTACTCTCGGACGTCGTGCTTCGGGATACGGTCCGATTCAGCAGGTCAGCAATCAGCCGCGGATCATTACCTCCACACCGGCTCCCTTTGACAATGCTGTCCAGGCACGACCCATCAGCCACGGACACTTCAAAGACCATAAACATTACAAAGCCGCTCAGCCCATGCCTTCAATGGCTGGTATGAACGTCCTGCCCGGATACCCGCAGCTGGGAGCTCCCATGTATCCCAGTCCCAAACCGGGGATTCCCGATTACGTCGGACGGACCATTATTACCAACCAGGCGTTCTCTCCGCATGAGATGCTCTATCCGCATGAGTACAACGCCATGTATGGCCCTTACTTCTACAACGTTAAAGGGGGCTGGATCTGGACTCCCTTCGGTATGCGTTCCCACGAACGGTGGGAACTCGAAGGTACCCGCGTCAACGTGAAGTACAAATCAGATTTCGGATTTTTCCCCAAGTTCATTCCTCCTATGGTGAGATAACGGCCTCTCACGGAGCGTTGTTGCAACCGGAAAACGTTTATCACGCTGAGCCATTCACTCAGAGATACGATCAGGAAGTTATAAAATGCACAAGTTAACTTATAAAATCGCAGGGCTCGTCGCAGTCGCCGGCATCGTGACGGTTCTCTCTGCTCAGGGCCTGCATGCAGGTGAGCCTGGCGGCCTGAAACTGAACCAGAAACAGGCTGCTCCCATCCAGCAGGTGGGCTACCTCAATGATAAATGTGGTTGCAAACACAACCATGTCTACTCCTATTCGAATGGTGCTACCTACTCGGGTGGTGGTGACTGTCCGCACTGTCGGACTTCAGCCGGCATCGGAAAACGCGGATCGCTTCGCGAATTCTTCCGTTGCAAATTCGGTTATTTCATTCCCACCGGCTGCGGTGGTAAAGGCTGTGCTCCTATCGGACACTACAAAATGACTTACGCCGTCGATCCTTACTACTTCGATGGTCGCGACGGACAGCTGTATGGTGCTCAGGGCTATGGCGTTCCTGTGGCTGTGCCTCTGGCTCCGACCGTACGTCAGACTTACAACTACGGATGGGGCGTTCCCTCCAGCCGCATTACTCCCATTTCTCGCATCGTTCAGTAATTTAAAACCCAGTAGCCTTTATCGGGTCCAGGAAGATTCACATGAAAATCTTAAGCGTGCAAAGCCTTGCGATTCTGGCAGTAACCGGCGTCATGCTCCATACTGTGACAGCAAGTGCTGAAGAGAAAACAACCGCCGGCGCGGGACAGATCCAGCAGGTCGGTCATCACGTGCGAGGTGGTGGCTACGGCTATAACTGCCCCCCCGGCTATTCCGACCGCTTTGACGGGGACGGCGTCTATCGCAATTACAACTCACGCGAAGGCTGGGCCTTCCTGAGAAAATGTCATACTTCACCCGGTCATGGCTGGTGCCCTCCTTCCGCTCAAATGATTCAACGCACCCCGGTGCAGTATCAGCGGTACTACTCGAACCAGTACATGGGACAGCCCGGCCCCACCGGACCGGCAAACTATCCGCAGATCTACATGCCCACCGATACCACTCAGCTCGGTTTCTACTACCAGAGTGTACCGACCTGGCAACCACGGGCCGGCATGATTCCGCCGCCACCAGATCCAAGCATGTACCACACACGTGACTGTCGTGCCTGCCGCGGACATGGCTGCAAGCACTGTCGCGGTCATAACCACTACGGACAGGGACCGGTTTACTACTCCACCGGTGCCCCCGTCGAAGCTCAGCCGGAAGCCGCTCCTCAGCAGCAGGAAGAAACTCCTGCTGTACCGCCAGAGCCTTCCAAGCTGAACCAGGCTTCTTACGAGAAGTAATTCTGAACCCCAATTCAGAAACGATTTCGTTAACATCAGACACCAGAGCCACTCCTGAACTTCAGGCAGTGGCTCTGGCTGTTTACCGGGGGTGCAAACCTGCTCTTGACGACACCCCGCCACCACGTATCCTCTTCCCCTTCTGGCTCGCGCGCGAGGCAGGTCCGCGATCACCGGAACACGTCGCACCAGTGACTCATCACCACCGGAATCACCCTCCATTTTCACCCCCTCTCCACTGGAACATCTCGCACCGCTGTTCTCTCTACAGTGAATAAACGCCTCAATGTTCAGGGCAATTCGAGACAGAACCGGGACGCAGCAGGACAAAATCCCGGACCAATCAGGACAAAATCCGGTCACACCAGGACAAAATTCTGTCTTGACGCCCCCGTCCCCTTCACGATGATGCAACAACATCAGACAGCCTCCCTCCTCTCCATCGTGAGCGGCAAAGCACTAGCTGCCGGTAATACGTTTGGGTAAAGACGGATGACAATACGACCTCGCCCAACAGACAATCCACAGTCAATCAAAACAGAGCCACGCAACATCACAACAGAACTTTCCCCACGCCAGAACGTAAAAAAATTGCACACCCGCATTCTACTCGATATCATCGCACAGACTGGAGATGAACAGTCCGCAGCATCTCACCAGACCGCTGTTCGTTAAGCACTACTTATACCGGCACCTCATCTCCCCGGGCTCAGGCACACCCGGGGTGGTGAAATGAAAACCTCGTTCCATCTTTTAAAAACGTCACACATCATGTCTCAGCTCATTACCGTTTTTCTACGTGCCTTGAACCGCGTCGGCAGATCGCCTTTCGCAATGCACTTACTCCTCCTGTCAATCACACTGCTGGCGCCCTTACAGAGTCGCGCCGACAACCCGCGAACTCCCCTCCAGCAGACAATCCAGGGCTCAGTGGTTGACGCACAGAATCAACCCGTCGCCGGGGCCAGGGTCTTCATCGAGTCGCGTGACTGGTTCGAGTTAGACCTGCCCAACCTCGAAACCACCACCGATGCCCAGGGACGCTTCAAGTTAACCGACGACCTCTGGCACATTCAGGGACAGACCCTGCAGGCCAGAGATTCGCAAAACAGGATGGCACAACTCTCTCTGCCCGGCCCTTCCTTAAGGGAACCGAAACGGCTTGAATTGAACGACCTCCGTCTACAGTTGACACCACCGAAGCGCATCGAGCTGGAAGTCGTCGATGCGAAAGGCAAACCGGTTCCCGCAGCCCTCACGGGCATCATGGACTTCGTGAAGAACTGGGGAACGGGCAAGACCGACAGTGCAGGAAAAATTACGTTTCAGATCCCCCCGGATGTCGATCTGAAATATGTCGCTGCCCTCCGCGATGGCTACGGGGCCGACTATTTTGTCTATACCACTCAGCGGGAAGCGAATTCTCCCCCGGAATTCAGACCGGATCCCAAGATTCCGAAGTTCCCCGACAATCCAGTGCGACTGACGCTCGCTGGCGCACAGCCCCTCAAAGTCAAGCTCGTATCAGCCGAGGGCCAGCCGCTGCCAGGTATTAAAATCGCCCCCTGGATTGCACACAAATCCGACCAGTCCAGGCCCATGCCTCTGCCCCAGATGTTCTACGCAACCCAGCAGATCACACAGACGACCGATGCCCAGGGCACCACCGTCTTCGCCTGGATCCCCCATTGGCAGAAGCAGCGGATGTATCTGGTTCTCGAAGAGAGGAAATATATTCCGCACCGCATCTTTTACGATCCAGCCAAAGACAAGGGCACCTTAACAGTCCAACTCACCCCCAAACCACCGGCGCCAGAACAAGACCGCAAACCCTGACCCAGGTCTGCCACCAGGCCATTTTCGTGTCTTTCGAGCATTTCGTGGTAGCAAAAAATCAAACTGGTTACCACGCACGTAATCGGTGGTAATCACAGACCTCAGGAAACAACACGCTTTCAGTTTTCAGGATTCTAAGTAGGACTATCTGAGTGCGATTAAGTGATGCTCACCGGTTTCGTCGTAACCGGTTCATTTTCACGCTTTTCGTGGTAGAAAATCGAAACCACCAGAAAAGATTTGAACCCCTGTATCCCATTCGCTATCATCAGAAGTGTCGGCAACGAACCGCGGGTAGCGTCTCAGATTCCCCCGGTCAGTGACACCACTCACGCCGACCAGCACACCAGCCGGGCTCAGGCACACCCGGGGATTGTGAACTGAGAAACCATTCTCTACTCCTCTCTCGCGAGTTCTGTTGCCATGGTCCATTCAACGCTGCTCAGTCGTTGCACATTCAATCGTTCACAAAATCGCGCCCTCAGATTCCTCTGCTCCCTGTTGCTGTTATCAACACTGCTGGCACCCGTCGTGTTACACGCCGCGGAGCCCGCTGAGGAGACCGAACTGACCATCAAGGGTACCGTCGTTGATGCACAGGATAAGCCCGTCGCCAACGCGCAGGTCTTGATTGATTTCTCAGTCCAGAGCTTCCCCGACAACTCCAATATTGAAACGCAGACCGACGCCCAGGGCCGGTTCACCTTAAAAGGCAAACCCCTTCGCTTGCGCGGTCAGACCATCCAGGTGAGTGCCCCCGATCAGCAGATGGCACATTTTCGTCTTCCCTGGCAGACCATCGAAGAGGATTCCTCTCTGAACAAGCTGCGCCTGCAACTCAAACCGCCGCGGCGTCTGGTCCTGGAAGTGGTGGATGGCGACGGAAAACCCTTGCCCGGAGCCACGACAGCCCTGCTCGCCAACTACCGTGGCTGGGGCTCGCAACAGACCGATCAGACCGGCAAAGCAACCTACCTGCTGCCTCAGGATCTGGAAATTGAAACCATCTTCGCGTTCAGCGACGGGCACGGTCTCGACTACCGGTCTTATGAACTCTCGCGCGAACAGTACGGCGATCAGCAGGCCAAACGGCCGGAAGTCCCCGACCATCCCATCCGCCTGACCCTGGATGGCACACAGCCACTGTCGATCAAAGTCGTTGATAGCGCCGGTAAGCCGCTGACCGGCGTCGAAGTTGCCCCCTGGTATCTCAAGAAAGAAGGTCAGCCCCGCGATGTCAATCTCTCGTATTTCTATAACCTGATTCAGGCGAAAACCGATCAGTCAGGCACGGTCAACTTCGACTGGATCCCGCACTGGCAACAGACGCCCATTACCATGTGGCCCCGCGGGAAAGGATACGCGCACCTCCGCACCATGTACGACCCGGAGAAAGACAAAGGCAAGCTGACCATGCGCCTGCAGAAACTCGTCCCGCTCTCGGGCAAGGTCTCCCTCCCCGATGGATCGCCGGCGGCAGGCATTCCGATTTCTGCATCCGGTGAAGGCTATATGATCGATTCCTTCCGCGGCACAACAACCACCGATGACCAGGGACACTATACCATTGAAGCTGCCCCCAACATGGTTTACCTGGTGACCGCCGGAAATGAGAAATGGGCCACAGCGCCCCAAACCGGCTTCGCCCTCCAGCCGGACCAGCCCCGTACCAGTCTCGATTTTAAGCTCCGCCCCGCCACCCGTCTCTTTGGTCGCGTCACGACCGGCAAAGACAATCAGCCGGTCGAGGGACAGACGATCTACTCCTACCAGTACGGTCAGGCCGCCCACAATATGAAAGACGTCGATCTGCCGAACCCGGAGAAGAGCCGGAAATCGGTGCGCCCCATGATCGTTCGGCGCACGACGACCGATAAAAACGGCGACTTCGAACTGTTCGTAGGCTCCGGCAAGTTCGATCTGCGCGGCCCGTCACAAAACAAGATCGAGAAGTTTGATATCACGACAGAGACCGAAAAAGAATTCAATTTCCATACCGTCCGTCCGGAGAAAGGCATCCTCAACGGCACAGTCGTCGCAGGCAATCCAGCCCAGCTCGTACCCGATGCTTCGGTCTCCGGCATTTATCGCCACGGTCTCGCAGGTCGTGACATGCAGGCCACGACCAACAAAGCAGGGAAGTTCGAAGTCGAACGTGAACTCCACAAGGTGGTCATCTATGCCCGCAACAAAGATAAAACGCTCACAGGCGTCGTGGAGATCGGACCGGACGACAAAACCGTGACCATCCCCCTCCAACCCTCAGGATCAGCCTTCGGCACTCTGATTGATGGCGCCAGCGGGGAACCCTTGAAAGGCCGCGAACTACAATACGGCGTCAGAGTCTATCTGGGCAAAGATCGTTTCTCTCCCTTCCGAACCGCGTATGGGGGCAAAGTGACCACGGATGATATGGGACGCTTTGAATTAAAGGATCTGGTCGTCGGGCAGAATTACAATCTCTCCCTGGTCATCCGTCCGGACAAGAATCCTGCCAATATCTCCTGGCGTACCGCAGGTGAAATCAAGGTGAAAGACAGCCAGCCGGTCGACCTGGGTGAAGTCGAAGTCAAACCGCCGTCCAAACCGTATGTCCCACCTACGCTCGACGAACGCATCGCTTCCGCGTTCGGCGTCACAGGCACGCCCCTCGAACGCTATCAAAAAAGCGAACGACTGGGCGGCCTCACCAGTCAGTATCCCATGCTGCTCTTCGGCGATCCCCAATCGAAAGCCATCAAAGAGTTGATGAAGCTCCGCTACGAAGACAAGGACGTTCGCAAAGAGCTCTATTCCTTCCTGGTGATGGCCATCAGTGACACGGGCGAAAAACGCGCAGCCGCCCAGGCCCTCGCCGACAAATGGAACCTCAAACTCGACCCGCAGCAGTTCGAACTGCTGGTCACAGACACGCACGGCAAACAGCTGGCCCGCATCACGCAGTCAGAACTCGCCGTCGATGGCAAAATCAATCAGGAGAAGCTGCTCAAGTTTCTCAAAGCCAATCAGTACCCGACCCGCGACGCGAACGAATTACTCGAAACCGCGCTCAAGCAGGCGAAGGAACAGAACAAACGCGTCATCGTGCAGGAAACCGCCACCTGGTGTGGTCCCTGTCGGCTGCTTTCCCTCTACCTGGATCGCGAACGCAAAATCTGGGAGCGCGACTACATCTGGATCAAGCTGGATCACCGCTGGACCGGCTCCAGTGAAATCATGAAGAAAATCCGCGCCGGCGCACAAGGCGGCATTCCCTGGTGGGCCATCCTCGATGCCGACGGCAAAATCCTGGCGACCTGTAATAACGACGAAGAGGACGGCCAGAACATCGGCTTCCCCAGCTCAACCAGCGGCCGGGAACACTACCAGAAAATGCTGGAGAAAACCGCAATCCGCCTCAACAGCATGGAAATCAACGAACTCGTCGAAGCTCTGAAAAAGAAAGACGACTGATCGTCGCCCCCTCAACGTTGATCAATCACATACGTAGGGGCGACCCTATGTGGTCGCCCGCAACCCCTGAACGACACACGAAGCTCCGTACTGAAAGCACGTCTCGCATGAAATATTCGAAATCGGTCACCTGGTTCTTCCTGCTGACAGCATTGCTGGCGCCGGTTGTATTACACGCAGCCGATGCTGACAACCAGCAACAGCTGACCATCAAAGGTGTCGTCATTGACGAACAGAACCAGCCGGTGCCCGACGCAAAAGTCTACGTCGACCATTACCAACTTGGACGGGATCGGATGGAAACGCGTACGGACAATCAGGGAAAGTTCGCTTTAAAGGCAACAGCGGCGCGTTTCAGTGGTCAGGTACTGGTCGTCATGTCTGATTCGCTTATGGCGCAATACCTGCTCCCCTGGCAGAACATCGCAGCTGATTCCTCGTTGCAGAATTTAAAGCTGCAAGTACGGCCCCCGAAGTTGGTCGAACTGGAAGTCGTTGATCAAAATGAACAGCCAATCGCAGCCGCCCACGCAGGTATCATGGATCACGACCATGCCTGGGGAACCGGGACTACGGATGAGCAAGGTAAGATTGCCTTTCAGGTGCCATATGATGTCGAGATCAAATTCGTCGGTGCGATCAGCGATGATCATGGTGCCGACTATCGAGCTTTTACTCTGGATCGGGATCAGTCCGGCGATCAACTTACAAAACCTCCCGCATTTCCCGATCATCCGGTCCGCCTCAAACTGGATGGCACCACTCCACTCAAGGTTAAAGTTCAGACACCCGACGGCAAGCCCCTGGCAGGTATCAAAGTTTATCCCTGGCTTCTCAACAAGCCGGGAGAGCCACGGGAACTGAATCTGGGTTCTCTCTTCTACGGCAACCATCTGCTCGAACAGACAACCGATGCCGAGGGGATTACCGTTTTCAAATGGATTCCCCATTGGCAGAAACAGCAACTGGTCATCTGGCCTCATACCGAAGACTATAACAACGTAAGAGGGACCTACCACCCTGCGACAGGCAAGGGATTGTTGACCATGGAACTCGATCAACTGGTTCCCATCTCGGGGCAGGTTCGTCAGGCAGATGGTACTCCTGCCAAGGGAATCACAGTGACTGCAGTCGGAGACGGATATCAGGCCGATACCTTCCGTGAATCCGTCACAACGGACGATGACGGACGCTATTCACTCAAAGTTTCCCCCTACATGGTTTATCTGGTCGTGGCAGGCAATCAGACACAGGCGTCAACCCCGCGGACTGACTTCGCGGTGATGCCAGAACAACCGGTGACCGACCTGGATTTCAAACTCCGTCCCGCGACACGCCTGTATGGACGCGTGACATTAGGACCACAACGGAAACCGGTGGCGGGGCAAGAAATTCATATCTTCCATCGCGGTCGTGGCTCAGTCAAACTTAAAGAGAAGCAGAAACCCTCTATCCAGGCTCGCACTTTCAGCGCACTTCCTAACATCGTGCATAGACTTACGACAGATAAAAATGGTACCTACGAAATATTTGTCGGTTCGGGTAACTTCACGGTGCGGGGGCCCTCACAGACGGAGAATCAGCGGTTTACCATCGGACAGGAGCGCGAAAAGGAAGTCAATTTTCACATGGAGCGCCCCGAGAAAGGATTTTTAACAGGCACGGTGGTGACGGGAAATCCTCCTCAGCCAGTACCCGATGCCAGGATTACAGGGATCTACCGTTCGCAGAAAGCTGGCTTCGGTTTGCAGGCGGTGACCGATGCCTCGGGCAAATTCAAAGTAGAGCGTGAATTGTTTAACACGTTGCTTTGTGCCCGCACCCGGGATCAAAAATTCGCGGGACTTGTCGAAATCGGTCCTGATGAGAAAACGGTTACCATTCCACTGCAGCTGGTCGGATCAGTCCGCGGTCAGTTGATCGATGAAGAGAATGATCAGCCACTCAAAAATCAGGAGCTCCAGTACGGCGTGGAAATCCGGATGGGGAAAGAATTTATCACCTATCGCAACGGTTTTGGGGAAACTCTGCATGCCGATGCAGCCGGAAAATTTGAGCTGAAGAAGCTGGTCGTCGGGCAGGAATATAAGCTGTCGATCATCATCCATCCCCAGGACAAGCCGCGCTCGACCCTCTATCGACGCGTCAAAGTGTTCACGCTCACTGACAGCCAGCAGTTGGACCTGGGAAAACTGAAAGTAAAACCGCGCTATACCCCCTACAAGCCACCCACCATCGACGAACGCATCGCTGCCGCCTATGACACCAAGGGGACACCTGAAGAACGCTACGCAAGCGCTGCAAAAATAGCGCGCCTCACGAATCAGTACCTGCTGATCCTGTACGGCGATCGCTCTTCAGAAGCCGTCCGGCAATTCATGACGCTGCGATATAACGACAAAGAGATTCGCAATCTCATGCCCAGTTTCCGGCTTCTGGTCAGCGAGGAGGGAGAAGCTAACACCCTGTCCGAAAAAGCCCGGGAGATCCAGAAAAATCTGGGGCTGGAATCAACTGCACCGCAGCCAGGTTTATTCATCTTCGATGCGCAGAGCAAACAACAAGCAGAAAGCAGCTTCGCCAAACTCTCAACCGACGGCAAAATCAATCAGGAGAAGCTGCTCAAGTTTCTCAAAGCCAATCAGTACCCGATACGCGACGCGAACGAGTTACTCGAAACCGCGCTCAAGCAGGCGAAGGAACAGAACAAACGCGTCATCGTGCAGGAGACCGCCACCTGGTGTGGTCCCTGTCGCCTGCTTTCCCTCTACCTGGATCGCGAACGCAAAATCTGGGAGCGCGACTACATCTGGATCAAGCTGGATCACCGCTGGACCGGCACGCATGAGATCATGAAGAAACTCCGCAACGATGCCCCGGGTGGAATTCCCTGGTGGGCCATTCTCGATGCCGACGGCAAAATTCTCGTTACGAGTAACAACGATCAAGACGAAGACCAGAACATCGGCTTCCCCAGCTCAACCAGCGGCCGGGAACACTATAAGAAAATGCTGGAGAAAACCGCCATTCGCTTGAACGATACCGAAATCAACGAACTCGTCGATGCCCTGAAACAGAAAGACGACTGATCGTCGCCCCCTCAACGTTGATCAATCATATTCGTGGTAGGGGCGACCCTGCGTGGTCGCCCGCAACGTGACCGAAAGCTATAATCGATTCCGTCGTTTCAAAAACCAGGGTGAGCCCGAATGCAATTCGGGCCGAGCGCAGCGAGCAGGCAACTGACAGTGTCTGCGCTCGAATTAAAAACAGGATCTCCCATGCGCTCACTCACCATGCCGACGCTTCTTTGCTTCAGCCTTCTCGTCTCCGTCACCTCCAGCCGGGCACAAAACAACCAGCCCTTTCCAATGGTCACCGCCGGCCAGTCGATTCAGGCGGCCCTCGATGCCCAGCCCGGGCGGATGCTCTTCCTCCCCGCCGGCGATTATGAGATCTCGGAAAAACTGGTCATCCGCAGTGATGGCAGTGGCCTGTTTGGTCCGGGACGCATTATTCAGACGAATTCCGCAGCTCCGTTCATCGAAGTCGAACATCGAAAGGGCGTCCAGTTTCGCGACCTCGTTCTCACTCGACCGGAGGATAAACAGACGACCGCCATCGAAGCCATCAACCTGCGCGACTGTCAGGATCTGGTCCTCGATAACATCACGGTCCTGAATCATCGCACCCGTTCCGGCGTCTTCTATCTGCTCAACTGTCGCAACGCCACCATCCGCAACTGCACGATCACGAATTACATGCGGATCGCCGTCGACGACCGCACCGCGTCCCCCGACTGGGGCTACGCCTTTCATTGCATCGACGGTACCGGCATCGTCGTCAACGCCAGCACAGGCACCCTGATCCAGGGCAATCGCATCACTGAAACCGAACTGCTGCCCACGCCGGAGGTGCAACAGCAGCACCAGCTCGGCCAGTTCGTCAAAAAGAACGAGACCAAAGGGACCCTCACCAGCCAGGAAACCTGGGAACGCGAATCGGTCAAAAACTGGCACCAGGGGTCGGCCATCATTGTCACTTCACCCACCGCCAGCGATCGCACGCAGATCCTGGGCAACACCATCGAAAACGGTGCACAGGGCATCGACCTGCACTCCGACCACGTGATTGTCGCACAGAACATCGTCTCCAACTGTTTCGTCGGCATGAAAGCGATGCACGGCTCCCGTAACGTGGTCATCATCGGCAACCAGTTCATCAAAAACGATCTCTGGAGTATCGGCCTGATGCCGGGCGCCGCCTCTCACGCGGCCCGTCAGGAATCACCCTCAGAGTCGGCCCGCGTCGATAACGGCGACGGTGGTTCGATCATCGCGAACAATATCATCTCCCAGTTCGGCTTCGGCAACGCCCACTGGATCTGGGGCAGTCAGGGCAATCCGATTCTGCTCGACGAAGGTCAAAAGCCAGACAACCCGCCATTGGCTGACGTGATTATCCAAGGGAACATCGTCCAGAATTCCGGCCGCTTCCACCCGGACAAAACAGAGCAGGGACCGCGCTACGTTTACGCCATCCGCATCGCCCGCAAAGCGACCGGCATTCATCTCTCGAATAACCTCTTCGACCCGGGCCGCGAAGGCATCAGCAATGTGGAGTTGAAGCCATAGACAGTCTGACCCGCATTTACGCATTCTCATTGAAGATAGACTGCACACCGAGGGAGTTGTTGCAGTGGCTGATTGAGCAGCAATCGATGTATCGTTCCTCAGAACTTCCCGACTCAGCGGGAAAGCCTGGGCTGTTGTGTACGGTGCTTCCCCGCAATGAGAAACACAGACTCGCAGTTCAACATAAGTATGGTATCGATCCGAACATCATTCTCTGGTGCGAAGTCGAAGAACACAAAGATCACGGCCTCGGTCGGAAGCATCTGGTCCAACTGGCCGTCTCCTTACTGGTCTGGAAGCGAACCTCGGGAGTGCTGGATCTGGTGCTATACAGTGTCGGCAGTAAATCGGGGGGAATCCTCTTATGCAGGGACAATCAGATCGATGCCGACTGCTCGGACTCGGACTGGGAGAAAACCTGGACCACCGCCTTTGACAAAGCCCGTCTACCGTTCAAACATCGCAGACTGCCCTCACTCATGACAGATTCCACACATGAATGAAGTGCACCATCCTCATGCAGATGTTAAATCCCGCTTCCACTTCTCAAACTTCTGGTAACCAGTAATACACCACAGTGTCTCACTGCAGCAGCGAATACCAGACGATGTTCAATCCCAGTTTCACGGCGTCTTCAGCCACATAGCCCGGGCAGGCGATGCGGTCGCCGTGTTCGATAGCGCAGCTCAGATCGTGGCGGCTATAGAGCACCGCCAGTCGACCGTCGATTTCAATCCCCTCGATTTCAGGAGCGATGCGTGTCACACGTTCCTCATTGGTTTTCGTCTGCAGATCAATCGGGTGACGGAAACGAACTTCCCGCAGCTCAAATCCGGTATTGCGCGAAAAGAGTTCGTGGTCGACGGGAATCCGTTTCAGGCGTTGGCCCGGAAACAGCTGTTTGGCCAGTCGTCGGAAACTCTGATCGAATTCGTCCGCTCCGCAACAGGCATCCGCAAACAGCACGCCCCCCTGCTTGAGGTAGGTGCGCAGCTTCTGCTGTTCGCCCTGATCGAGGGCGAATCCATACCGGCCATGCAGATAGAGCAGGGGATGGGCAAACAGTCGCTCGTCGGTCAATGGCAGCAGTCGCGGTTTCGTCGCGACCTGCACCGCAGACACCTGGTTCATCGCCTGTAGCAATTTCTGGAGAGCCCGCGGGGCAGCATCCCATTCGCCCGAATGACGGATGCGGGCGATGTTCAGCAGCCGATGTTCAACCCGCTCCGCGTCGGTCTGCTTCCGCTCGGATGCGGTGCGCGGCAGCTCACGGATCAACGTCCGTCCCGCCGCCAGGGCGCAGACATTCACGCCCGTCTGCAGCGCACGTGTGAGATACTTCTCGAACGGCGCAGACCGCTCTGCTCGCACCACCGACGACCATTTTTCCCAGAGACAGGTCAAGTCTTCCGGGGCATAGATAATCGCGGTTCGGCAGCCGGTCTCAGCCCCCCAGAGTTCCACCAGCGGTGCACCACTCTGGCGATCACTCAGCGGAAATTCGCTGCGATAGACGGGGTCTGATCCGTCCAGCTTCCGTAACTGCGTTTCACCTTCCGGATAAAGCCTCGCGACCAGCGACTGCATCGCCAGGTCCGGTGAAGGACTTCGGCAGCCTCCGACGGCAAACAGAAATCCGCCCTGCTGGAGATAGTCCCGCAACAGACGCGTCTGCGGTTCGGTCAACAGACCAGCGTCTGCAACATCGAGCACCACAACCGGCGCCAGTCCCAGATCCTCAGGCCCGGCCCGTTGCATGTCGATCGACTGCCAGGTCAATCGTTTCGGCCAGCCCTGGAGTCGACTGGTAAACTGCGCCAGGTTCCAGGCCGCCGCCGGCGTGTTATGTGCCGACCCCGGGAGGTCGGACTGATCCGCTCCCGTTCCCGTACCCCATTCCAGCCGACCGATGAGAATCGGCGTCAGTCCCCGCGCGAGGAAATGCAGGGCATAACTGGTCGCCAGGATCTCGCAGTCTTCCAGCAGAACAGGCGCCCCTTTCCAGGCGCCTGTAATCGGATTCTGATGTGCGACCAGATACGCTGCCCCCTCGGAATACCAGTCGTGCTGTTGTCCGGTACTGCTGATGAAATAACGACGGCCCGTGAGCCGACCCACCCGTTCCAGGCAGTAAAGATAATAGAGGTAGCCGACCGAACCATCGGCCAGCGGGTCGGTACTGGGATTGTGGGTCACTGTGAAATGATCACCCAGCCAGCGGCACCCCGCTTCAACCGCCTCATCGCGGAATGGCGGACCACAGCAGTCCGGTTGACCCACAGCATTCAGATCGGCCTGCGCGGCGCGGAGCCGATGCTGTGTCGAAACCAGGTACGCGATTCCCGCTGCAGTGATTCCGCCCCGGCTGTATTGGCTGTTCTGAGAACCCCAGCCCCCATCGGCACGCTGTCGCTTCAACCAGTGTTCTCGTGCCCGTTGCCAGGTCGCAGATTTCACAGCCACTCCCTGCTGCGCCGCTTCATACAGTCCCAGTGCCGCGTAGTGCGCGTAGTTCTCCTCTGTATTCCCAAAGCTCCAGGCACCGTCATTGGTGCCCTCGGAATGGCCGGACTCCAGTTTCTCGGTGAAACGCTTGAGCAACACGAGGTCCTGCGGTTCACCCGCGGTGGCCAGCGTCTCCAGCATCAAGGCGATTTCATGCGTCTTGACGGGATCCTGCTGACGGAGCCACTTCAACCCCCGCTGAATTTCCGGCGCTTCCGGCGTCATCCCAGCGTGGAGCAGGGCGTGCAGCGTGAAGCTCGTCAGTACCAGCGTCTGTTGCGGACGCGCTGTGAGTTGCCAGCTGCCGTCGTTCTGCTGTTGTTTCAATAAGTAGTGGCGCGCCTGTTCGATCGAGTTCAGCACCACATCCCGCGTAACCGGTTCCGCAGCCCGAACCGGGACAGACAGCGATCCCCCCGCCACCAGGCAGACGCATAGGAACAGAACAAACAAGCGAACAGCGGTAAAGCGATCAGGCATCAATACGAACCACGTGAAAGGTGACTGGCGACAGCTGGTCCGGCAGAAGAGGGGAAGTCAAAGCGGATATGCTAAGTACTATCCTAATTCTGAGTCAGGGGGAGCGTCAATGTGCGTTTCCTCCCTGAAATAGAGCCTCAAATCGACGCGGAACGCCGTTTCTAGGAAAATCTCAGTTTTTTTCCCGAAACCGCGTGAGATTCCAGACGGGACACCGCCTGAATGATATCAAGCCACTTTCAACCTTTTAGAACAGGATGTCAGAATTATGAATACGTCAGTCACCCAGCCTGCTGCTGAAATCGCCGCCTCGAACCGCAAAACACTGGTCATTCCGCTGCTCATCATCGCCATCGGCACCGGCTGGTTACTGACGACACTCAACATCGTGCCCGGACTCAACTGGATCTGGATTCTCGGCCTGGCAATCACCGGTCTGACCTCCTTCGCCGTCAGCGGAATCGACAAGTCCTCCGTCCTGATCGGCCCCTTCTTCCTCATCGCCAGCACCCTCTCCGTCCTGAGACAGATCGGCTACGTCACCTTCAATATCGAAATCCCGATCCTGGTGATCGTCATCGGCTGCCTGCTGCTCATCGCCCGCAGTCCTTCCATCCCACTGCCCAACTGGATGGTCTTCGATTCTACAGGCCACAGTGGAAAGTAAGCACAGCCTGTGTGCTGTTGCGTTGATTCCAGTAAATCACTTAATTTGTATATAAACATTAAACAAATGATGGTAGGAGTATACTCTATCGAGAAAGTAGTTCACTCCAGTCAAATGTGGAATACAAACGGTTGTGAAATGACTGACATGTTTCGTCTCGATTATAAAGTGCTCGCGATGGTTCTGGTTCTGCTGCCCGGAACATCCTCACTCGCAGCTGACCAGCGGCTTTCGACACTGATTCACAATGTGTCTGACCAGGAACAGCGTTACCAGAATCTGGAGTTCTATCGGCAGTGGAAACTTCAGTTGAAGCTACCCGGTTCGCTTTTAAAACAAAGAGATGACACGAATCTGTTTCGAGAACTCCAGCGCGATTCGCGGCACGTCTATCAGGACGGGTGCTTTACGATTCAGGAACAGATTTCAGCAGTTTCACTGACGGGTGTGAAATCCAGTCACAAGATTCGCATCAGCTATGGTGGCCAGCAGACGCGACTGGTGGAAGACGGCGTTGTCAGATTCGAACCGGGCAAAGATCTGAACTGGCCCTTACGCAAACCTCACGTCTTTCTACTGGATCGCCTGGTTGAAGAGCCGACCCTTTCCAGGTTGCTGACCAGTCCGACAGCCAGAGGGTATTTTCTCAGCATCGCTTATGAAACAGAAGAAATCATCAACGGCTTGAACTGTCACCGGATCCGCCTCGAAACCTGGGTCAAAGGCCAACAGCAGCATGATTTTATCCGGATCTGGCTGGCCCCGGAACGCAACTGGATCCCGATTCGCACAGAAGGCTACGCCCTGGGCTATAGTGATTCGATCCCGTTACAGATCAGCGAAATCACAGCGTGGCATCAACCGGCTCCCGGACTCTGGTTCCCGCACAAGATTCGGGACATAACCCATGATGAACAGTCCGCAGCACAGGGAAAAACAGTGATTTCGTATGAGAGTGAAACCTCACTGACGAATATCTCCTTCAGTCCAAAATTCGATCGCAAATATTTCCAGGAGGTACCGCTGCCGATGGAAATAGGATTACAGAGGGACCCGACAGAGTAATTGCTCAGACACTGCCCAACTGGATGATCTTCAATTCCACAGACCACAGCGGAGAGTAAGCTGCGAGCTCACAGCACAGGAATTCGGCTGGCGTACAGTAAATACCAGAAGAAGATCGCCGCCGCAAAGTTGACCGCATACGATATCAGGCAGAGTCGTGCTTGACCTGCCGGATATGGAATCGAACCGAACAATATCAGAAAAGCAAAGCCAAAACAGACACACAGCATGGGAACCAGCGAAATACAGGTATCCAGAGCAGGCAGGAGAGGTCGTACCGTTTCATAAGGACCCAGGAATCGCAGCCCGCCATGAAACAGGCAGAACAGAAACAGGGTCAACAAACACTGCAGATAGATCAGACCGCGTAACAGAGTCTGGGGATGCAGCAGCACCGCGCGGATTTTTCTGCAGAGTACGACGAGATGCTCCAGAGAAAACGGTTTTTGAGCCAGCAGAGTCTGCATAATTCGCATCCGAAATGAAGTAAGCCCGCTACCGTAAATCCTATCAATCAGTCTCAGACGATTCTATGGGAAATGTCTGAATCCCCGCAATATTCATTCGTCCTCCCGCGGGGCAGCGTGCTATCATAACCAGACCTGCGCTGAGTTATGAAATCTGTTTCAGGGAGGGAATCATGTTTCGGTTGCGCCGCTCTTCTGTCTGTCTCGTCTTGTTCACAATCATCATGCCGCCGCTCTGTCTCACAGATGCCGTTCAGGGTGAAGTCACGCGCGACAGTCAGGACTTTACAATCGAGGGCATCAAGTATCCCACCGGTAGTGAGATCGAAGTCATCGGGCCCCTGCTATATAAAGGTCGTCCAGACCGGAGTGATGTGAGAGGTGCCGTGCAGGGGACCTGGATCAATGGCAAGGCGAATCTGAATCAGGTGCGGTTTCATCTCGGCAGTGAGAAAAAGGGAGGTTGGCCGACCTATCAGGATATACAGGCACTCGAACGGGAAGCGTTTTACAAAGTACGCGGCCAGATCGTTGACGGGCGGATTGAAGAGGAAAGAACGTCCATCGTCCTGATTGTCAGGCATCTCGAAAAAATCGAACCCCGCCCGATCATGTTTGCCGATCTGGTTGATCGAAATACGACGTTTACAGGAACCGCTGCGGAGAATGGTACCTTCGTCACCGAACAGGGGCAGGCGAAGCTACAGGGTCTGGAGCAGTGGCCCCAGGCGGTGCAGGGCCAACAGGTCTTTGTCCGGGGCACACTCCGTCAGCAGCCGAACGGTTTTCAGATTGAACAGGCCATCTGGCATCCTGCCGATCTGGAACTACTGGTCGATAAGCCGGTTGCTCTGGAAGGAACTCTCTGGGATGAGAACCATCCCAGCTTTATGAAGTACGAGAAAGAGTTTCTCTATCTCTCATTTCCCCCCTCCCGCAGGGCAATGTTCCTGCAGAAATATCAGCACAGACGCGTTCCCGTGCGCGTCTCGGGCACGCTGGTCAGGGAGTCGCGTCCACCACTCAACTGGAACGGGCCCGATCTGGAAGCGCCATTTCAAGCCTGTTACGTCATTCGCGATGCACGGGTTGAATATCTGCTCCCGGCCGATTTTGAATATGACGAGTACAAAGCCATCTATTCCCGGCATCCTGTCAGTCAAGGGGTGCCGGAACTCGTGGCAGAATATCCCTTTCCCGGAAACCGACAGGAAGATCCTTCCGATGCACAGGATTTTGTCTGGCGGAATGAAGCGACGATACAATCTATTTTGACTGGTACGACTCTCCGGACGCGCAATGTCCTGACAGAGCGGATGCAGGATCCTCAACAGCCTGCAGAGTTACGTAAGATCTATGCAGCGATGCTGGCACATCTGAATGACCAGCGGGGAAGAGATTATCTGCTGAAGTCACTGGAGGATCGTAGTCCGGATGCATTCGATGATACGGTGTTCTGTCTCGGGACGTTTCCTTCACTGGGAACGGGAAAGATTTGCAGACAAACGGATCTGGATTGGGCTGAAGCTGCCATGGTGAAGTTAATGAGTGATCAGACTCTCATCAATATTTCAAAGTTTCACGGTCACGACTACCCGTACGGTGTTCATTTCGTAACAGTTGCCGATGCAGTCATGCTCTATTCAGAGATTCCGGCAATCATGGTGCAGATCAATTCTGCAGCAACCAGAAAAGCGTTAATGGATTACCAGTTTTCGGAGGTTTATCACAGTCGGGATTCTTACCGGAGTCTCAATCTGATCAATACCTGGCTCCATTCAACTGCATCGTTTACCGTGCAGGAACTGTCCATGCTGGAGAACAAACCCACAGGATCGATTGGCGGGGGATATGACCGGAAACAGATTTTATCAAGATATCTCAAACTGGAAAATTATTCTGTGCTGCAAAGATTCTTACAGGAAAAGGATTCCAGCGAATATTATGACGCGCTCCGTGAGCAGCTGACTCCCGAACTGGTACAAGCCCTGAAAACCCTGCTTCCGCAACTGCAGGGAGAGGCCCGGGAAATGGTAGAGTTGCTGCTGATCGTCAATGAACCGGATCCGGTGCCGCTGATCATTCAAAAGCTCGAAGCTTCCGCCTGGGAATCAAAGAATCTTGCTTTGTATGAACTGATTCGGCTGCAAGACCGACGTGCTGTCACGCCGCTGGTCCGTATTTTGCATACAGCTCCTTCAAATTATTTCACAGCCGATTCCTGGCACATCTCTGACCGTGCCCTGGATCGCGCTTTGAATGTGATTGCGCTGGCAGGGCCCTCCCGAGAAATTCATGAACTGATCGAACTCCTGTCCGTCGATCTTTCACGATTCGTAACGCACTCTGATCGCGCGTACTACCAGCAAAAAATCGCCCTGCGCCTGATCAATCTGACCGGTGTTTCCTGCGGCGTTGATCAGGCTGCCTGGCGTGCCTGGGAGCGGGCGGAATTGATGCCCATCAGCCCCGAAGTGCATGGACTTGTGGGCCAACCGTAAGCAGGTGCAAACCTACTTCGATTCCAGGTCGAAGTTGATCGTATTTTCGCCTGGTTCAACGGTGGCTTCCAGGGTGGTTTTCTTGTTGTATTTTTCGGGAACGGTTTCGCTACCCTGGTCGCCGAACGGATCGTTGGCTTCGTCGAGGGTTGAAATCTTGACACTGTGTTTGCCGGGGATCGCCCCCATTTCGTCGCGAATGTAAACCAGTTCGTAGGTGCCCGAGTCATCCGTTTTGGCAGCAGACGCCCGTCCGGCTTCCGGGTAAAACCGCACATTCGCATTGGGCAGCGGTTTGCCATCCATGGTTACCACGCCGGAAACCGTACCCAGCTCGGGCTGATCATCGGGGGCGCCACCACAGGCGGTCAGCAACAGGGAAAGTGTCAAACCAAACATCAGCAGCAGCGTGTGTTTTGTCATCTTGAAAATACTCTGGATTGAGATAGAGAAATCAGGGAACGACTGCAGTCCCGCTCGGGCTGCAGTAAAAGAGGCACAACGGCTTTCAGTTGAAAACCGTTGTGCTCAAGAAAGTAGATATCACGAAATTGGTGACGGGTGGTCGTCGAGGCAGGCGTGCTTAGAACTCGCCCAGTACCTTCCCGTCTTTTTCGTTATTCAGCCATGTGTAGGTATTCACATCGATGTTTTCCGACAGGAAACGGACCGAACCGTCACCCAGCATGACATGCACACCACCGACGTGGGGGCTCGACAGAGCAAACCGGTCGGCAGGGTCGCGGGCACCACCGTTGATGAAGTCATCCGGTGCGTTGTAGCCGATGAAGTAGACGTCTTCGGCTTGTAATCCCCGTTCCCAGCCCCAGGAGGCAGTTCGGGCACCGATCCAGAGTTTACCCATGAATTCATTACAGGCCGCACCACCACAACTGCCGGTCGAACCGGTCTCGTCCTGTGTGGTTACTTCGCCGACCAGAATCGTGTTGGTGGTTCCGTCGCGGAAGTCTCGGATCTGCAGCTTCTTGTTGACGCCCATCAGCAGACGCTCGGTTCCATAGTTGGATTTTCCATAGCTTCCCTTGTCGATATTGATGCCACCCATCGGATCGGAAGGGCAGTTATACACGGGGATTACGGTTTTGGCGGATGGGATAGATGTCGAACCGGTATAGCCGATGTGCCAGTTCATGGTGAAACCGTTGGTCTCGGTGCCGATCTGATTGTAGAGCGGAGTCTGATCCATGAAGGGCAGAATCATCGTGCCCCAGCCCAGACCATTCTTGTTGGCAGTTTCAGATGCGTCAGCCAGCGTCTGATCGCCGTCGATCCAGCCGGGAGGGAAGGTGCGGTGTGTGTCGTGATAGTTGTGAAAGGCAACGCCCATCTGCTTCAGATTATTTTTACAGGTACTGCGGCGGGCAGCTTCGCGGGCCTGTTGTACGGCTGGCAGCAAAAGGGCAATTAAGATAGCAATGATGGCGATAACAACCAGAAGTTCGATCAAGGTGAATCCACGCCAGCGAACGCCGCAGATCACACTACTGTTCCTCTTCATAAAGACATGACCTCAAATTTAATAGAAATGTAATTGGGAATTATTTGAGACGCTTCTTTATATTAGCCACACTGCCTGCAAGAATTCAATAATTTTGTTAATAAAGAAAGTGCTTCCTAAGAGAAATGTGTTTACTGCAGGAGGCTTGTACCTGTCAGGAGAAGGGGGACCTGGCGACTGCTTCAGCATTTCTCAGGTAGAAAATATAACGTAAGCCTTGATATATATAAGGTTACGCTTATTTGTGATCGGCCGGCGTCAGTTGACGCTGCGCACGACCGTGTCGGGGCTCCCGATCCAGGCAGGCCTGAAAGTCAGCCTGGGCTGCCTCCGTTTTTCCCAGTGCGAGCCGAATCAGACCCCGGTCATACCATATCTGGGGATCTGCGGGGTTCAGGCTGAGTGACTGATCGAGCAGGGCTTCCGCCTCTGCGAGCTGATTCTCGCGGTAAGCCAGCATCCCTTTGAGCCGCAAGGCCCGTGCGCGAGCCGCCTTACTTGCCTCCGCCTGGCCCGCCTGATTGAGGATGTCCGCAATCTGCTGATGCAGCTCCGGATCTTTGGTCAGCAGCGCCGCCCGCTGAGCCAGCTCTGCAGCCTGATCCCACTCGTCCTGCATCCCCAGAGACTGCGCCTGGTAGAGCAGTGTCTCGGCGTTGTGGATCTGCAGGTCGTTCAACTGCTGAATCGTCTTGCCGATCTGCTCGGGACGTTTTCGCTGCAGATTCACTTCCGCCAGCCGCATCAGGAAGATCGGATAATGGGTCGTGGGGCGGTTATCGAGCAGCGCGATCAACTGCTCCAGTTCGCCCGCCAGCTCATCCAGTGTGCCTCCCGAAATCCGCTGATTGAACTCTTCCACCCGTCGATCGATGCCATACTGCATTCGATAGGGCTCGATGAAATCGGAACCCGGATGCAAAGGGACTGAGTGCTGGGCCCGCGCCAGGGCGAGGGCACTCCGGTTGACCGCGTCCATGTCGCCTTGTCTGCGATATGCCTGCAGTTCCAGTTCCCGGAATTTGAGTGACTGGGGAACCCGCTGTAACGATTCCTGAATCAAAGGCAGCGCTTCCTCAATGCGGTCCGAGCGAATCAACAATTTGGCCAGCTGATAACGGGCCGGCAGGAAACCAAGGTTCTCGCGGAAGATCGCCTCCGCTTTGTCGGTCTGTTCCTCGCGCAGATAATTGCGACCGATTTCATAGCGGATCTGCATCCGCTCGCGATCGCCTTCGCGCCCTTCCTCTACGGTTTCCAGCAGACTCAGATACTTGTCGGTACTCTCCGAGGTTCGCCCGGTCCGTTCCAGGCAATATGCGATGCGGCTCTCGGCCAGTCGGCTCGCGGGCATCAGCCGGGCGACCTGTTCAAAACAGAGTGCCGCATGACTGTAATATCCCTGACCCAGTAGTGCTTCACCCAGCTGCATCCAGTCGTAAGGCGCATTATTTTTCTGCACCTGCGTGACCAGTGGTTCGACATCCTCTACAAACAAAGGATCCATCAGCCGCGTTTCGGGCAGCATCGGTTCCGGTCGTGCAGCCCGCTGGTAGAACAGATAACCGCACCAGGTGCCTTCAATGATCAATAGCAGCATCAATGCACGAAATAACATCAGCGTCCCCCCTCCGCACGTTGCAGCCAGGCCGAAACCCGTCCGATGCGATCAAAGGGTTTCCGCATATTCAGCGCACCGGCAGCGATGTCGGGCAAGCCGTCCTGGTTCAGGTCGCCCGTTGCAACCGTGACGAGGTGGATCGGCTCACTGTCGATCTGCCAGCTTTTAAAGTTCTGCTGACCGTCATTTTCCAGCCAGACCAGGCTCGCATTCCCCGGCGTGTACCAGTCGTTCGTCATACTCACCAGCACAACATCCAGGTCGCCGTCGCCGTCCAGGTCGGTCACATCCCCCGCATACGTGCCTCCCAGGTTTGAAATGCGGTGCTGCTTAAACTTCCAGTCGCCCGTGTTCTCAAACCAGTAACATCCGTGGTAGGGCTGTGGGTAGGCATCGAAATCTTCGAGGTTGTCGCCCGCGGGGAGAATCAGATCCTGATCGCCATCCTGGTCGAGGTCGGCGTGAATCAGACCGGCACTGCCCAAGTCCATATTGGGTGTCATCCACAGGGACCGGGTTTTGAATTTTCCCTGGCCCAGATTTTCAAAGGCCACGAGCTCTTCTTCTTCCTGCGAGACGATCGTTGCGATATCCAGATCGCCGTCCCCGTCGAAGTCCGCCACGGGAACATGAATCGTTCCCGGTGCCCGATGCAGCAGGTGATCCACAAACTGAAAGTTGCCCTGGTTCTCCAGCCAGAGGACTTCACCACGGTTGTAGCCGAAGACAGCCACAGCCAGGTCGAGGTCACCATCCTGGTCGAAGTCGCCCGGCTGCACATCGGCGACGCGGCGGACGTCATCCAGAATCACATGTCTGACAAAGCCGTCTTGCGTCTGTTCAAACAGCTCGACTTTGCCCACGACTCCATCATCGGGTTGAATATTGCCCAGCACCGAAATCACCAGATCCAGATCGCCGTCGGCGTCAATATCCACGGCGGTCGCATGCGCGGGCGCAGCCACATCTTCAATCAGCGTGCGCGACGTCTGGACTCCCGCTTGATCAATCGAGATCAGCAGCACCCGGTTATTGCCGGCATCGCAGGCGAGAATCTCGTTTTTTCCGTCCCCGTCAAAATCAAGAATCTGCACGTTGGTAATCAGGGGCAGTTCTTTTGACGAACCCTCCGCACTCGCGGTCTGCAGACTCCCGCTGCGATCGAAGTGCAGGGGGGACGCCGGGTACGAAGTGCCTCCCGTGTAGAGTTCGGGCAGACTCCCCAGCGGCGGAACCAGGGGTAAGACAAACCAGGTCGCCAGCGGCAGCAGAATGACGGCCACCAGCATCAGCAGCGTCAAACCAGTGCGGTCCGGAATATTCGGCTCTGGGTTCGTTTCGGGGGAAGGGCTGTTCTCGGCGGCAGACATAAGCTCGGGCAGGTCAACGCGGAAGGATTAATACGAGTCTAATATCGCGACCGTATTAGCGCTGCAGTCGCAATCATGGATCAATGCTAGTCCGCGCGCCGGGGAGTGTCAACAGGCGGTCCCGCGTCTGGCAAGCCCGAAATCGCGATCCCCCGCGAATTTGACAGACTGTGAATAGAATAGACTCGCGTATCATGTGGACTTATGTATGATAGAAATAGACCCTTTCTCATTGCACTTCTGCGGAGTTGATTTCCATGATGGTTCGCACTGTTCTGCTCGCCGGCTGTGTCAGTTTTTTCTGGACCGGACCTGTCCAGGCCGGGATGCCCAGCGTCTCACTCGACCTGACCGACATTGCCCAGCTGCGTCTGCAGTCCATCTCCTTCTTCCTGATGGTACTGCTGCTGAGCGCCCTGATTCTCAAGCTCTGCTGGAATCTGCTGGCGAAAGATTTCCCGAAACTGCCCCGCATCTCGTATAAAGGCGCGCTCGGAGTCTCGGTGCTCTGGGGGCTGATGTTCCTGTTTGTGTTGACGATGATCTCGGGCGCACGCGAACTGCTGACCCCCGGTGCCTGGGAAAAGAGCGGACGCACGTATCGGCTGGTGGAAGACAAACAACCGGACGACGCCTCCCTGGCAGCAGAGACCACACTCGACGAGCGACGCCGCAAGCTGGGTGAACTGCGGTCGGCACTCTTCATGCACGTCGCCACCCACCAGGGCAAATTCCCCAAGAAAGCAGACGAGACCACCTTCGCCGAAGAGTTCTGGCTGCAGCCCGGTCCCCTGCAGGCCCGCTACGGCTATGTCGCGGGCGACAAGCAAGCAGACCCTTCAGAGCCCCTCGCCTTCGAGCAGGCCATCTACGGCGACGATCAACAGCTGATCCTGTTCACCGATGGCGCCATCAAGGTGCTTCCCACCACCAAAGCTCAGGTTGTACTCAATGGAAAGTGAAACTGGAACGACAACCCGGAAAACGAAACGCTGGCCAAAAGTGCTGGTCGGGTTCCTGCTTGGCGCAGTCGTAGTGTCGGGCTGTCTGGGTATTCTGTTTCCGATACAGACCCTCTTCTACCTGGCTGGGGGATGGTTCCTCTTTTTAAAACGTGTGCTTCCCTCAGTGTCTGTTTCCCTCTCCGGGATCATCACAGCGTTTGCGTTTCTGGTTTTAATGGCGGTAATCATCCAGTTACTCGGCACTTTCCTGATACGCAATGTCAGAATGAAAACTGATATGACTCCATTATCCGGCTGGCGTATCCGCTGGACCGGTTTCTGTCTGCTGCTGCTCGTCGTCGCCTTTACGGGTGGGTTCGCCGTGGTTGGAGTAGCGCACCAGAGTGCCTGGATTGTGACGGCTTCGGAGGGCATCATCGGCTTAGCTTCAGGACATCGCGGGCCAGGTAGGAAAGAACGTTCCCAGAGAAAGCTCAAAAATATTGCATATGAGACGATCAACTTTGCATCAGGGGCAGAGGGGAATAGATTCCCGGGGGGAAGCATCTCATCCACCGGACTACCGTTGCATAGTTGGGAAACAGAATTGCTGCCTTATTTGGGACGTTTGAAATATTATCAGCAGATCGACAGGTTTCAGCCTTGGAATTCAAAAACCAATGCGAAACTGTTTCAGAAACCAATTCGGGAATTCCTGATGCCGGGCTCGGAATGGCCAGAACAGAATAATCAGGGCTTTGGTCTGTCTTATTATACCTTGAATAGTCACATCAGTGGTCTCAAGGAGCGTGCCAGCCTGAATCGCATTCCGGACGGGGTATCCAATACATTGCTCGGAGGCGAAGTCGTCAGTCAACTGCGTGCGTGGGGCGATCCCGTCAATTTTCGCGATCCCGCACTGGGCATCAATTCACATCAGGAAGGCTTTGGTGGTCCCTGGCAACAGCGGCGGGGGGCGAACATGGTCTTTCTCGATGGCAGTGCCCGCTTCATCAATGAAAATATCGACCCCGAAATATTGAAAGCCCTGGCGACGCCCCATGGTGGCGAGGATGTCAGCACGTTCCTGGAGGGGAGGTAATGCGATGATAACCGACCCGGAAACAGCAGAACCCGGATCCAAGGACTCAGAGCAGTCGACTCCACAGAAATCGGTAGACTGGATTGCGCGGGGGATCAGCGTCTTGACGCTGGCGGGATTCATGGCCTGCCTGGGAGTTATGTTGCCTTTCGTGATCGGCTTTCATCTCCTGTTCGGCTGGGTGGCCTATCTCAAACGCGTGATGAGTACGCAGACCCTGGTCGTCTCACAACTGGTCTGGTTGATTGTTTTTCTGGCGTTGATCGTCGTGACCCTGCATCTGCTGCTGAAACAGGGATATCGCTGGTCACAACGACTGCAGTCGGCCGATCCGGACGCCGCCCCCCTGAACTCCTGGCCTAAACAGTGGACCTGTTCGGTGTTGCTGTTTCTGTTGATCCTGGCCGGGAGCGGAGTGGCCGTGGTGGAAATCGGCCGACAGTTCTGGTCGATGACCACCGGCGATGAGAAACTTGTGACAGCCTATAATTCGTATAATGCAGCCAGACGTAGTGCTTCCAAAAACAATCTCAAACAGATCGGCCTGGCGCTGCATAACTACCACGACCTCCATGATCGCCTGCCACCCGGCGGAATTTTCAATCAGACCGGAAAGCCACAACACAGCTGGATGACGCAGATCCTGCCTTATGTAGACCAGGCACCTCTGTATAACAAGGTCGATTTTCATCAACCCTGGACCGCCGCGGACAATCGTGACATCTTTACTACAGAACTGGATGTTTATCAGATTCCCGGTCCCCGCTTGAACAGGAAAGAACCGGAGCTCCCCCACGGATACCAGCCAGCCGGATACGCGGCGAACGCACGTGTCCTGAATGTGAACTCGGGGCTGAACTTCAAAGAGATCAAAGACGGTCTTTCCAACACTCTGCTGGCGGGCGAAGTCAATTCGCAGCTCAAAGCCTGGGGCGATCCGACCAACTTCCGCGATCCGGCGCTGGGAATCAATGCTCACCCGCGCGGCTTTGGTGGTCCTTTCAAAGGCGGTGCCAATTGCCTGCTGGGAGATGGTTCGGCCCGTTTCATTAATGAAAACATCGACCCGGCCGTGCTTAAAGCACTCGCGACACCCAACGGCGGCGAAGACATGAGCCGTTTTCAGGAGGACTGGTAAAGCCATGTCGAACGAAACGAAAACCGTTCCCCGTCCTGCCCGCGGCCTGGGCTTCAAACTGCTGATTGCGGCTGGCTGCCTGATGATCCTGTTTGCGCTGCTGGTTTACTGTTTCTTCCTGCTGCTGTTGGGAGTCATCTATCCCTTCCGTGTCGGGTATCACCTGCTGGCCGGCTGGTATCTGTATCTGCAGCGCGTGGGGCACAGCTTGAGTCGTTCTCCTACGCAGGTCGTCTGGGGTGTTGTCATTCTCGTTTTCATGAGCGCCGTCCTGCATCTGTTATTAAAACGTGGCTATCGCCTGCGATTTCAGTCAGAGAATTCATCCGCCGCTGCGCAGACACAAACAGTCTGGCAACCACGGTGGACCTGTACCATCCTGGCGTTGTTGCTGCTGCTGTTGGGCAGCAGCTTTGCAGTGACCGAGCTGACACAACAGGTCTGGGCGCTGGTCACCAGTCAGGAACGAATCTCATTCGCGTTTGACAGTCAAGGCGGCTGGAAGCGTGAGCAGTCCGGCGATCAACTCGAAGAACTCGGGCTGGCGCTGCACAGTCACCAGGATGTCTATGGACACTTTCCGGCAGGGGGCACCTTCGATCAAACCGGTCAGCCACAGCACAGCTGGCTCACACACCTGCTCCCCTTCCTGGGGGAAGAGCGGCTCTATCGTCAGATCGACCTCGGCCAGCCCTGGTCAGCCGATGCTAATCGTCTCCCCTTTCAGCAGCCCTTGTACTACTGCCTGAATCCCGGTCTGCGGGAGACCTACCGCGGGGGAACCGAGGGCGAACCGACTTCCGCAGGCTACCAGCCCGCGCAATACGCGGCTAACTCGTATGTCATGAATGCGAATGCGGCGCCCGGTTTTCAGGAGATCAGTGACGGCAGTTCGAATACGCTGCTCGCAGGAGAAGTGAACGCGCAGTTCAAGGCCTGGGGCGATCCAACCAACTTCCGCGATCCAACGCGGGGCATCAACGCCGACCCCCATGGTTTTGGCGGTCCCTTTCAGGGCGGAGCCCAGTTTCTGATGGTCGACGGCTCCGTCCGTTTCATCAATGAAAACATCGATCCCGCCATCCTCAAAGCACTGGCAACACCCGACGGCGGCGAACCAGTGGGGGAGTATTAAGCGATGCAGGAAAACAGCGCCACCAGCAAAACGGAAACACAACCGTTGACTACACTGCAGCGGTTCTGGGTCGCGCTGGCAGGCGGCCTTATGTTGCTCGGTCTGACTCTCGGCCTGGGACTGTTCTTTCTGCCGCAGACAGTGTACGCACTGATGATCGGCTGGATCAGTTATCTCTGGCGCGTCGTGCCCACGTTGACCCTTTCAATTTCAGGGACACTCTGGTTCCTCTGCACCCTGAGTCTGTTCCTGATCGGAGTCCATCTGGTGGGTAGAAAACTGTATCGAGGAACGCCGGACACTGTGAAGCGGCCCGAGTCAACGACGGGCGTTTCGCGGTGGAGACTCCGTTGGACGGTGACCCTGGTCGGCCTGTTTCTGGTTCTGATCACCAGTGGCATCTGTCTGATTGGAATCTCGCATCAGCTATGGTGGATGGCCGCTGGAGATCAGAGAGCTCTACTCAGAGAGCGTCCCCTCTCCCTGTTTTATCCGGTTGCTTTCATCGAAGGTCAGAGACGTCGGGCTTCTCTCAGCCACCTCAAGCAGATCGGCCTGGGAATGCACAATTATCATGGGGAGCATCACCAGTTACCGATAGGGGCAACCGTCGATGCCACCGGCAATCCACAGCACGGCTGGGCGGCGCGGATCTTACCCTACCTGGACCAGCCGGATCTGTTCCAGCAGGTCGACTTCAATCAACCCTGGACGGCCGAGGAGAATCGTCAGGTTTTCGAAAAGCCGCTTCGTGTATTGGTGAATCCGGGCTTGAGCTACGACTTCAAACCAGGAGACATTCAACAGACTGATCGCTCAGGTTACAGGCCGGCACATTACGCGGCCAATCAACGACTGCTGGGCCTCAATGGCGGTCTGAGAATCCGCGACATCAAGGATGGCACATCACAGACGATCATGGGAGGGGAAGTCAAAGCGGGCATTCGAGCCTGGGGCGATCCCCTGAATATCCGCGACCCCGCGCAGGGCATCAACCAGGGACCTGGAACGTTCGCAGGGCCCTTTGGTCCCGGAGCGAATGTCTTAATCGCGGATGGCAGTGTTCGCTTCCTTTCCGAAGACATCGATCCGGCTGTGCTCAAGGCGCTGAGCACACCTGACGGCCGGGAAGTGCTGGAGGAAATTCCATCTCCGTCAGGAAACACGAAAGGAGGGCAGCGTGAGCACTGAATCAGAACCTTCTACCAAAGTACAGCGCGCCTCCCTGTCTGCCATGGCACTGGTGACGTTCTTTTTTCTGGTCTCTTGCGCGGGAATGGCTTTTCTCGTTCAGACACTGTTTCAGCTGGGAACCGGCTGGATTCCCTATCTGAAACGAACCCTGCCCACGCTGACGGTTTCGGCTTCCGGCGTGTTATGGTTTCTGTTCTGTCTGGCCCTCTTCGTAACCGGACTGCATCTGGCCTGCCGGGGTGTCTATCGTGGGAAACAGGAAACCGCGGCCGCAGAGGAGAACCAAGGCTGGCAACTGCGCTGGTCGTTCTCACTGGTGATACTACTGCTGGTTCTGGTAACCAGTGGCATCTGTCTGATCGGCGTTTCGCATCAACTCTGGTGGATGGCGACCGGAAAAGACAAGCTGGTGTATCAGGGGGGCATGACTGCCGCCCGTCGCTCGACTTCCAAAAATAATCTCAGGCAGATCGGTCTGGGCCTGCATCTTTACGAGGACGCGCATGACCGTTTACCCGACGGGGGTACTTTCAGCGAAACGGGTCAGCCTCAGCATGGCTGGGTGGCGCAGTTGTTGCCTTTTATGGATCAAGAAGACCTGTATCAGCAGATCGATTTCGACCAGCCCTGGACGGACGAGGTCAACCGTAAAGCTTACGAAACCAGGTTACCTATGCTGATGAGCCCGGGGATGATGTCTGATTTTATTCAACAGGAAGTACCGCGGGCAGACAATGATCGTTATCCACCCGCCCACTACGCCGCCAACAGCCGCGTGCTGGGTATCAATTCCAGAATGAGTCTGCGCGATATCACCGATGGCACTTCCAATACCATTTTCGCAGGGGAAGTCAGCGAGGGGATTCGTGCCTGGGGAAGCTCCCTCAACTATCGCGATCCCGCACGGGGGATCAATCAGCAGCCAGACAGCTTCGGCAGCCATTTCATTGTGGACAGCAAAACCGGTGCGCAAATGCTGTTCGGTGATGGATCGGTGCGATTCGTTTCTGATGACATCGACCCCGAAGTACTCAAAAGGCTGAGTACGCCTGCAGGTGCTGAAGTGACCTGCGAGGACTGGATGGAGGGGAAACCGGTGACAGGCAGGCAGAACAGACATGATTGAAATCGTCCGCATCCCGCATACGTATCCGCCACGACCGGAAGAAAAATATCGCTTTGAGGGATATTTCATCTTTATCGTCGTCCTGCTGATCGGCTTGCCGATGCTCTGCATGGTTCCGGTTCTACCTCTGCTCTATGTGTGCGAACGCTGGACCGGGCAGGAGAATCTGCTGCTGAATCGGCTGGTACTGCTCGGTGCCGCCGGCCTGGGTCTGGCGGGGGGATTCTGGTATCTGTTCAAACTCCGTGCCGAGGACCTGCAACGCTGGAAAACCAGGCAGGAAAGTCGCCAGCGGGATGCCGCGGATAGCGTGGCGGAACAGGTGACGATCCGCAATATCTACCAGTACTGGTCGGTCACATCCTACGAGCCTGCGGCCGGTTTTTTAATCCATACCCGCGAAGGTGAGTGGTTCTATCTGTTTGATCAACAACTGGATGATTTTGAAGAAGATGCCTTTCCCCGCAGCGAAGTCACGCTGCTGAGAGCCCCGCATTCCAGAACGATTCTAGAGATCAAGACCGCCGGGGATGAGGTCGATTTCGTGGATTTCGTAGAAGATGAATTCATTCATGAGCATGGCGGCGATCACGGGTTCGGCTCATTGGAGCCCACGGTCTGTGAGTCGCTAAAGCCCGACAGAGACCAATCAGAAAGGTGATACAAGACTGTGGTAGATCGTCTGCTGGCCATTGGTGATATTCACGGTTGTCTGACCGCGCTGGAACTGCTGCTAGACATGAACACACTCGTGGAAGATTAAACCGTTTCCCGCAGCTGGTAGAACGAGTTGACTGCCGGCTGACCGGTAAAATTGGGCCCCGCCTGATCCGAAGCACCGGCGTAACGACAGGGAAAGCGGATGTCTTGCTGTCCCGTGCAGGTCACCAGGTGTGTCCGCGAATGGTATTGAAAGAATCGTCGCCTCAGAAATTCCCGTTTGTCTGCAGTCGTCCATGTCCCTGCCACGGTTTGCAGATTCTCCAGATCCAGATGAGCCAGGAATTGGCCTTCGGAAGCAAGCCAGCCCGCGGCGCGGGCCAGTAGCGAAAGTTTATCGCCCACATAATGCAGACCATGCACGCAGGTAATCAGATCGAACCGTTCAACCGTATTCCAGTCATGCAGGGAGGCGGTCTGCAGACGAAGTGCATCACCAGCTTCGGGGGCAGGCAGAAACAGATTTACCAGATCGACGCCTCGAATCTGAACCTGTTCGCCCAGTCCCGCTTGTTGGAATTGTTCGTAAGCCTGAATCAAGGCCCGTCCCGATCCACAGCAGAGATCCAGCCAGCGTACGGTCTGTCCTGCCTGGATTTTTTCGGTCAGAAATTCGAGGGGATTGAGTTTCAGGTCGGCGGTGTAGCTGTTAGTCCCCGTGATTTCGCGTTCGCGATTCATGCGGCAGTTCGCAGCCACATCCGACCATTCAAGTTCTTCATTTGTCAGCAGGCTGCTTTTTTTCTCAGCGGTCATTTCTTAATCTGTGCTTCGAGTTCACGATACTCTTTTTTCAGATCGACATTACCAAGTTCGGGATAAAGCAGGCGGGTCACGCCGATCAGTTTTTTTGCGGCGTCCGTGTCGCCCGATTCATACAGGGAGCGAATTACATGCAGGCGTGCGTCGAGCCAGGGCACGGTGCCCGCTTTCTCGGCTGCTTCCAGATCGCGCCATTTGGGAATCGCCTGTCGCAGACATTCCTTGGTGCCACACCGTTCGAGCAGCAGTGCGACCTGCCTGATCAGCGCGGTGTCGCGGGGCGACTGTTTCAACAGGCTCTGGTAATACTCCAGGGCGCGGATCGGTCGATCGACGGCGAGATAGGCTTCCGCCAGGCAGAGGTCGAGCTGTCGTGCCTGTTGTGGCGTGAGTTCATCGCGACGAATGGCCAGCTTTTCGGCCGACTGCAGTTGCAGCATGCCCAGTTCCCTGCGGACCGACGGGCTGAGATCCAGGTCAATCTGCGAAACCCCATTCAATACGGAGAGCAGCTCGCTCGTTCCTGCATTCTCCAGGCTGGCTACCAGCGAACGTGCTTCAGACGGTTTTCCCTGACCGGCCAGCGCGATGATCTGCAGCCGGAGTGCCTGGCTGGAAATCCGATTCCAGCCCTGGATGGCCCGGGTCGTCTGGGCTACGCTCTCGGGCGATTGTTCGCTGTTCCGCTTCAGTTCTTCCGGCTTGGTCTCCGCAGTGTGGATGAGCAGATCCAGCAGACGATGCGCTTTGTCGTATTCGGGAGGCGAGTCGTTGAGATAGATCCGCGTCAACCGAAGTGCGATTTCGGACTGCGACAGCAGAATGGCGTCATCGCTTTCCTGGGGATAGCGTGCCAGGTATTTTTCCAGCACGTCCATCGCCTCCTGTCGCCAGGCACGCGTCGGTTTATCGAGGGCGGCGAGTCTGAGCAGAATCTGTTCGTAACAGCGGGCGACACCCAGGTGCGCATCGGCTGCTTTGGGATGATTCTCTGGAATTTCTGAATAGAGGACGAGCGCCTTGGAGTACTGCAGGCGGGACTCCTCCAGCCGGGCCAGCATCCAGCCGGCTTCGTAATAGGCCTTGTCCATCGAAAACATCTTGCGGACATTTTCCAGCGCGTCGGTATAAGCCAGGCGACGCGACTTGGTGCGGTTCTGCGAATAGAGCTGACCCAGGCACCAGGCGGAAAGCAGACTCGCATCGGAGGCTTTCGCCACCCCGCTGAAACGCTGTGCCAGCGACTGGAACTGCTCTGCTGCTTTCGCATACTCTTTTTGATTGAGCTGTAGCGAGGCACTGGTGAAACCCAGCTCGAAGGCCAGATCAGTCTTGCCTTCTTCAGCCGCCTGCTTGGCTGTTTTCTCGTAAGCGGTAATCGCTTCGGGAATTTTACCTTCCGCATAGAGCAGCTGGGCACGTTGCAGACTGTCTGACAATCGGCTGCCATATTCCTGGATCTGCTCCTGGCGACTGACCAGCAGCTTCGCCCGTTGTGACCAGTAACCCGGGTGGGCTTCGGCGAGTTGTGTGGACCTTTGTTGAATCTGTCGCCAGAGCTCGTCGGCGAGTTCCTGCTGTTGCTGATCGGCGGCGATGTGGTGCAGCTTCAGCAGGGCATCGATTTCCAGGAAGCCGAGCTCACTGGAGAAGTGTCCCTGCTTCTGTCGGTGCTGAATGATCTGGGTGGCTGCCTGCTGGGGCTTATTCTGGGCGAGCAGAATCCGCATCGATTCGAGAAACACAGACTCATCCAGATAAGGCGGGTGCTGGTCCTTGACCAGTCCCTGAATCGCACGCTCGGCGGCGTCAGCATCGCCTTCCAGTCGTTCGCATTCGATGAGCGCGAGTCTGCTATCCCAGGTGATCTTGAGAGTCGTCGCGCGGCGGGACAGCGGTTCCAGCCAGGTCCGTGCCGCTGAGAGACTCATTTTCCGTTTGGGACTGTCGGGGTGATACAGGCTGGCCAGCAGCATGTCGGCCCGTGCGATCAGCAGCTGATACTCAAGCAGGCTGTCCCGCACCGTGGCGACGGGGAGTACTGTAAAATCCTGTTTGGCGCCCGCTTTGTTGAGCAGTTTCTGAATCTGCTGTTCGGAGAGTGTCAGCTGACCGACGGCTCGATCCAGCGCGTCGATGGCGCTATCGCGAAGCGATTCATTCTGTGGTATCGCCTGTGATTGCCAGTAGAGCAGTGATGCCTGCAGAAAGGTAATCCGCGCGCGCTCGGCCCGAAACACAGGCAGGTCCGACCAGCGGGGATAATCGCGTTCGATCTGCGCAATGGTCTCCTCGGCCCGTTTCCAGAGTTCGGGTTGTTCGGCGGGAGTGGCAGCACTGGCGTGGGCAGCCAGCGTGCGAATGAGCTCGAGGGAATAACGGGCCCGCTCCGGATCAGAGAGACGCTGGCGGGACAACTCGTTCAGACAGAAGCCTTCTGCGATGCCAAACAGGTGGCGGGATCTGAGTCCTTCAAAATAGGTACGCGTCGGATCCTCAGCCTGGCAGAGACCATTGAGCGTACAGAGCAGCACGATCCCGTAGAGCCATCTGCAGAGCGCACCGGTTCTGCGCGGTGTATAGGCAGAGCGGGTGGCATGTGGTGATCGCTGCGGCATGAACTCAATCGAATTAGAACAGGGAAATCAGACGTGAGGACCGGCGATGGTGTTCCTTCTACAGGTCATCATATACGGAATGCTCCAGTTCTCCCAGAGCTGATTTTCTGCAGCAGACCTCCTTTAACAGTGGCTGCTTAATCGATTTTCGGGACTTTGGTATTCCGCGGCAGTTCCGGCAGAGTAATCAGGTCGGCACCGGCATTGGTCCGGTCCACGGCGGTGATCGTCGGGCTGCCATCAGTGGGTTGCGTGAACTGAAGTTGTGCGGTCTGCAGCTCGGCACAAGGTGACTTGATCAGTTTCTCACGATCGGCGAGCCAGGGGATGCGCATCTGCAGATTGTTGACATCGGAAGAGAGCCCCCAGATGTCTTTCCAGTCCAGCGCGTCGAGTGACAGTGCGCCGGTGGTTCCCTGCTGAGACTGAATCGTCCAGTAGGTTTCGAAGCGGTCAAAGTAATTGTTCGAACCACGCCAGGTCAGCAGCTTCTGACGGAAATCGTTCTCGTTGGTGTTCCCCTTCATCAGCACGAATGGTGCATCACTGCGTGAGAAGAAGATATTATTGCGGGAAGAAACATGCAGCGGAATCAGTTCGCGGGGAATCGAGCCGCTGTCCATCACCGCCAGACCGCGGCCCAGCAGGAACGTGGAGTGGTTCAGCACCAGTTCCAGGTGATCCCCTTCCATCGGTTTGTTACTGCAGCCGACCAGGTCGATCAGTGACTGACCAATCATCAGGGCCGAGTTCGTAATTTCCAGGCGGGTAGGGGCTGTCTCGCGCACCGAGAACGCCTGCCCGTCGCAACGGAGTACGGAGTTGATGATTTCGATGAACGTCGATTCTTTCACCGGGCGTTTGCCCATCATGGAATCATCGTCGAGGCCCTGGTTGATGGGCTCGTTCATTTCGAAGATGGCGACCTGCTGATTCGTATTGTTGGCACAGGTAACCGTCACCTGATGCAGGCGAATATCGTGTGCATTCTTGAGCGAGAAGATGGCCCAGGAATCGGTATTCAGATCTTTCACGTCGACCACGATACTCACATCAAACAGTTCCAGAGAACCGTTGGCGATGTGAATCATGTGTGTCTGATATCCTTCGGCAGGTTCTTCCACAGATTCAAACTGGAGAACCGGCTTGCGGTCTTTCGCGGCCCGGATGCGGACCCGTTTGTTGTTGATGTGAATCGGGGCTTCTTTGCGGACGCCTGTGAATCCCAGTTCGATGATGCTGCCATCTTCGGCAGCGGCACAGGCGGCGTCGAGTGTTTTGAAATCCTGGCCGGCGGTTCCATCCGGATTGATGATCGTGATCGCTGGAATCTCGATTTTCCGAAATTCGTTCGCGTCTTTCCGGGGGAACGGATCCGGTTCCGTCTCGGGTTTCACCTCGGGGGTGGGCGCCAGCGGAACCATGGTCTTCCTGGGTTCCGGAGTGTTGGACATGGCCAGTTGATTCTCGGGCTTGTTCTCTCGCAGGACCTTGTTCGTCACGGGTTTTTCGGTTTCGATCAGATCCTTGATGGAACCGGGGGCAGAGAGCAGGGGCATGTCGAAGATGCCGCCTAGTTCCTTACCGCCGGGTTCATCGAGATTCATCTGAGCCAGCGGAGTTTCGCTGCTGTTGTCAGCCGCACTGCTGTTTTTGTTGTTCGAACTGGTGCCGGTCGGCTGTTTCTCTTTGCCGGCGTCGGTTGATGTCGTCGAAGCGACCACAGGGTTCTCTGTCAGTGAGCCCACCATCGTCGTGTCGGGTTCGGGCAGAGGTTGACTGGCTTCGGGACTGATCACGTCTGATGCGTTGTCTGTCGTCGTGCCTTTGGTGCCTGCCTGGGGAGCCGGGTTTTGTGTCACTGTCACGGAACTGGGGTCGAGTGATGGATAACGGTCGAGCAGGATCACCACGATCAACAGCACAGCCGCAGTCGCGATCCAGCCGACATGCTTTTCCAGGAAGCTGAGTCGCGAATTCGTGGGGGATGTCCAGACCAGACCTTCGGGGTTCACGCCGCGGAGATCCAACTGGCCGGCAACCTGCATCAGGTGATACATCAACTCTTCGGGAGTCTGGAACCGTTCGTCCGGATCACTGGCCATCATCTTCTGTACGATAAGTGAGAGTTCGCGTGGAATCTGCTTGTTGATGGTCGCCGGGTCGGGAACGTTCTTGCCCGAGTGATCGAGCAGCTTCTGTAACACGGTCCCTTCGCCGTAGGGAGGTTCCCCGGTCAGCATGTGATACAGAGTGCAGCCCAGCGAATAAATATCGCTCCGCACATCCACGTTCCGGGGATCCTTGGCCTGTTCGGGTGAGATGTAGTCGAAGGTTCCCAGCGTGGTGCCGGCGGTGGTGAGGTCCGCGGAAGCGTTGTCGCTGTCCTTACGGGCCAGACCGAGGTCCACCAGTTTGGCGCGGCCGCCGGGCGTAATGATAATGTTGGATGGTTTAATATCGCGGTGAACCACGCCGGCCTTGTTGATGTGCTTCAGCGCTGAAGCGATCTGCAGGGCGTAGTTGACCGCTTCCGCAGCCGGCAGGATTCCGCGTGACTGAATGATCTCGCGGACGTTGGTTCCCTTCACGTATTCGAAGGCGATGAAGTTCAGACCCTGATCTTCGCCGATGTAAAACACGCGCGAAATATTTTCGTGGTCCAGTCGGGCCGCTGCTTTGGCTTCGTTCTGAAAACGTTTAACCGAACCTGCATCCCGGGACTGACCAGGGCTGAGCACCTTGAGTGCCACCACGCGATCCAGGCGGGTATCGATCGCCCGGAATACAGCGCCCATGCCTCCCCGGCCGATGCGCTCACGAATGACAAAATGTTCCAGTTCCATGCCGGACGGACTGGTTGTCTCGACTTCCACTTCGGGATCATCCGTGGTGGGAGGAAACAGGCGGTTCCAGATGGAAGAGCGGGCCATGTTAGGCTGTGAACCTGATTGCGGACGGTTCGCATCGGGAGCCGGGATCGGCTCCAGCGGACTGATGATGGTCTCCGGACCGTCACCCTGAGGAACCGGTCGCGCGAAGAACTCGGGCAGCGATTCCTGGCTTGTCATGGATCGTTCTGATTGAGAGTCGGAACTCATGATCTAAGGTTCACTTAAAAATAGCTTAAATTCAACGTTTGAGATGATATCGAAGGCTTTGCCGACCAGGCAACTGCGTTATCCAAATTCACAATGATTGTTGGAAAAGAATGCCCGCTCAGAGCGCCTCTAACGGCACCTGCTCAATCACAAATTGCGTCTGTTAATGCAAAATAAACTTAACCTGTTTCAAGATATGTGGTTAAGCGCTTTAAGTCGTGTTCGGACTCGATTCAGCTCGTATCAGACTCAGACTGGTATTAGTTAGGAAATGAATAAAAAATAAGAGCTGCATCTATTTTACGTGTTTGAGGCTCGATTCGTTCTGAGAAAAATCGGATTTCGGCGATTTTTCAACCAAATTCTCAGGAGGCGGTCTCAGTTCCCGCAGCAGACGAGGAGCAGCACGACTTGCAGAGTTGAGACGTTCTCCCGCAGAACAATGCGAAGACTCTCAAAGCAGACGCCGATAACGGCGAAGTTGGCTGGCCCGTCTGATATGCGATCAGAATTCAATAATCTTCGTTTTGTATTCCTTATGAAAGCCAACCTTATCGATCTTGAGGCCGAAGTTTTCCCCAATTTTGACCGCTTCACCCAGGCAGTAAACCTGGTTGTTGATATACATTTCCAGGGGATCTTCGCAAGCTTTGTCGAAGGTGATCAGCGAGCCCGGGCAGATGGAGAGCAGCTGGTTCATTTCGATTTTTTTGGATGCCAGTTTCACGATCGCCTGTACGGGCAATTTGGTGATGCGGTTCAGCGGGTTTTGACCACTGGACATCGCTGCCGCGGGAGCAGCCGCAGCATTCTGAGCAGACTGAGTGGCGGCCGGTTCAGGCGCCGGATCGGGTTCCGCGGATGCGGTTTCTGCAACTGGCACGTTCGTCAGGGGCCAAATTACAGGGATCACAGCACTCGGGCTCTGGCCGTCACTCTCTTCTGCTTCGGTTTCCGATTCACCCGGAAACACATTCATGCGCAGTAATGCTGCCCAATCGGCGGGAGCACCCTGCATGACTTCATTTAATAAACTCTCAACCGCGTAAGCTCTAAACTCTTCAGCTTCACCTGCATCCAGCGGGATCAGGTTCATGGACCATTCCATCGACAGCGTCTGCAATCGTGAAGACTGCGACTCTCCCGGGGACGTGTACCAGTCTGGTAAAGGCAGTCCTTCCGGGATCAGACCCAGCATTGCCTCGTCGCCAATGCGAAATAAGACAGCCAGTCCCGGCCCGCGAAATGTATCGTCCAGCTCTTCGGGAGACCACATGCCCGACTCACCCAGCTCGATTCGATAGCTGGTATCGAAACACTGATTGAGAGAATCGGAAATCGCGGCCATACTTTCACCCGCCTGGGCGAAAATGGCTTCGACATTCTCCTGGCTGAAGCCCGACATTTCTGCTTTACAAAGTCCTTTAAATTGATAACTTGTTCATCAACTCAGACACGTTGATGATTTTCAGGAATCAGGATTCCTTAGATCATACAATCGACTACTTAAAATTCAGTTCTTCACTCAAAATCGGCAAACCTCGCTCATTCGGAAAAGATTGACACCTTTTGAGCCCCGGAGAACAGATTATTTGATCTGCGCAGCCCCGATCCACGTTCCTGAACCTGCCCTTCAACATCAATTATGCCAGTCGCTGGCACTATTTAAGGATATCAGCATGCAATGCCACGAAGTTGACTACGAGATCTTTGGTTCCGACCTGCAGATTGTGGAAATCATCCTGGATCCGGGGGAATCGGTGGTCGCCGAAGCGGGCAGCATGAATTACATGGAAGACGGGATTCGCTTTGAAGCCCGTATGGGCGATGGTTCCCGCCCCGACGATGGGTTTTTGGGTAAACTGTTTAAAGCGGGCAAACGGATGCTTTCCGGTGAATCGCTCTTCATGACTCATTTCACCAATGATGGTCGGGGACAGAAACGGGTCGCATTCGCTGCCCCCTATCCCGGGAAGATCATCGCCATTGATATGAGTAAGATCGGCGGCACGATTACCTGTCAGAAAGACTCCTTCCTGTGTGCGGCACTGGGTACGGAAGTCACGATGGCGTTTAACAAACGCCTGGGCTCCGGCTTTTTCGGCGGGGAAGGTTTTATTCTGCAGCAACTCAGCGGCGACGGGATGGCGTTCGTGCACGCTGGTGGAACGGTCATCAAAAAGAAACTCCAGGGGGAGACGCTCCGCGTGGATACGGGTTGCATCGTCGCTTTCACGGGGGACATCGATTACAGCATCGAGAAAGCAGGGAACCTGAAATCAATGGTACTCGGCGGTGAAGGCCTGTTTCTGGCGACACTTTCGGGACATGGTACCGTGCTGCTGCAGAGTCTGCCTTTCTCACGGCTGGCAGATCGAGTGCTCGCACATGCGCCTTCCGCCGGCGGTTCATCCCGCGGGGAGGGCTCTGTCCTGGGAGGCCTGGGCGATATGTTTGGTGACAGCTGAGCCTGTCTTTACCGACGTTTGGAACTTTCACGGCAGACTGAAACACGGAATCAGGGGAAAGGAAAGGTGGCATGAATAGCAGACATAACCGAATGACCAATGTCGGCCGCAAGCTGGTGATGTTCCTCGGATTTCTTTTTATCTTCGTGGGTTACATTTTAGCTTACGAGAAGGGCCTGCCGCTGCTGGATCGCGCCAAAGCCAGCAAAACCTGGCCGACCGTGGAAGGGGTCGTTCTGGAATCGCGGGTCGAGTCACATCGCAGCAGCAACTCCAGTTCGTCAACTTACTCACCCCACGTCGTCTATCGCTACCAGGTGGAAGGGAAAGACTTTGAAGGGGAGACCGTCTGGTTCGGGAACGATGTCTCGACGTCCGACCGCACCATGTCGGAAGAGACGATCCGCAAATATCCCGTCAAGCAAAACATCACCGTCTATTACGACCCGGCGGATCACGCGATCGCGGTGCTGGAACCCGGGGTTTTTAAAACCACGTATTTCTTTTACCTGTTTGGCTGGCTGTTCCTCGGCCTGGGAATCCTGATGGCCAGCAGCGTTCTGTTCCGTTCCCTGTTACGCCTGTTTCGGGGTGGGGCAGAAATGCAGACACCGGCAGAGTCTGCCGGTTGACGGGCGATTCAGGCGGCAGGTGGAAATCTGGTCTTGCCTGAATGCGGGGACTGAGATATATCGCGTCTTCCTCTCTTTCCCCTCGTTCTCCCAGGCAGATCCTGAACATGTCGCTCCCAGACTCTCCGCTGAAGCTGCGTCCCCGGTTTTGGGGATTGCTGGCCAGCCTGCTGCTGACCTGTGCTACCGGCTGCGCAACGACTCCTTATGTCTACCAGCCGCCGTTGATCACAAGCCCGGAACTGGATTTCTCCGAGCAAGAGCCCCAGATTGTCCGCGGTAAACCACGGCCCGTGATTGATGGCATCGGCTGGGTCGTCAGCATTCCCGGGAAAGTTCTGCTCTGGGATCGCCGGATCGATAATCACAAGATCTCCCCCGAAACGGAAGCAGCTATCGCGGACTACCTGGAGAAAAACGGCCTCGATCAGGTTAAGGTACGCCTCAATGAATATGATCCGCTCGGCGAATGGAGGCGGCTCCGCAGGAACAAGGCCGTCGGCTGGGGCTGGCGGTATACTGCAGGCACGTTAACTGCGCTGTCTTACACACTCCTGCCCGGTCGCATCATCGGCGGTGATAATTACAATCCTTTCACGAACACGATCAGCCTCTATTCGGATCACCCCGCCGTCGCCCTGCATGAAGGAGGGCACTCCAAAGATTTTGGTACCCGTAAATGGAAGGGAACGTATGCTGTGGTGACGGCTATTCCCGGTGTCTCACTCTGGCCTGAAGCGATCGCTACCGGCGATGCCTTGAGTTATCTGGAAGCGGAACAGAATTACTCCGGAGAAGCGGATGCCTACGAAGTGCTTTACCCGGCGTATGCGACTTACATCGCCGGGGCTGCGACTCCCTTTCTGCCTTTTAGCGATCTATTGATCAAAGCGGGGGCTGTGATTCCCGGGCATCTGGTCGGACGCTGGAAGGCGCGCGAAGTCCAACAGGAAGCAGTGGCGCGCAAGCAATCCACGTCAGAGATTCAGCAGGTACACTGGGAAGAACCGGCCTCCCCCGCCGCAGCGGAGGGGAGTTCTGATCAGGGAGAGATTCAACAGGTCGGAGGGCCGTGAATCAGTTGGAAGGCACGATGGAGGGGCCGCCCAGTTGAGTCAGACGCTCAACCGGTTCATTACAGAGCGGATAACTGCTGGTTGAGGAATTCAGGATATCGGCCAGCGTAGTATCGCCGAAAGCCGTTTCCGTTTCCTTCATGGCGTCATCCAGCTTACGGTGCAGCGGGCATAAATTCGCACCGTGGCCTTTCAGTCCCAGCGGGCAGGTGGTAATGCGGCAGATCGGATCCACGGCGTTCACGACTTCCAGCAGGCTGAGTTCATCGGGACGCTTTACCAGCGAAATGCCACCCCCGATGCCACGCTGAGAATGCACGACACTGGACTGCCGCAGGCTTTGCAGCACTTTCGAAAGATACGCCTGGGGAACCTTGGTTGCCTTGGCGATTTGCTCGGTGGTGCAGGGGTTCGGAGCCTGATCCGCCAGGTGAACAATTGCTCGAAGTGCATATTCAACAGTCTGCGAAAACATAGGAAAGTCCTTATAGCTGATAATTGGACATTGATGTCTATTATCGGGTCTGATAGACTCAGTTTCAATCAAATTCTGATAATATTCAGAGTTCTTGTCAGTTTATTATAGGCGTCTCTTCGCAGAGGAAACCTGCATGAAGCACATTGATGAAGAAAAACTGGAAGTTGATCTGTCTTACCGGTTCCAGTATCTCGTGGAATTCATTGGGATTACGGAAGACGATCTGGGGGCCGTTCATGGTGCGGCGGGCATTCTGGCACCTCTGGTACCGGCCCTGGTTGATGCCGTATATGATCAACTCTTCACATATGATTGCACAAAACGACATTTCGTGCCACGCCAATCCGGGTATGAGGGGGAAATTCCCGAAAGCCTCGAAACGCTGACCCTGGACCACGAAATGATCCAGTTTCGCAAACAGCATCTGGCCCGCTACCTGGAATCGCTGGTCACCCGGCCTTACGACGCAAAGATGGTGGAATACCTGGACATGGTCGGCAAAATCCACACCCCCAAAGCGGGCAGCAAAGATCTGGATGTGCCCCTGGTGCAGATGAACGCACTGATGGGGTTCGTCTCAACTGCGCTGATCAGCACGATTCTGGGCCTGAATCTGGATCGTGAAACCGAAGTCAAAACCCTGGTCGCGTTCAATAAGCTGCTCTGGGTACAGAACGACCTGATCACCCGCCATTACCAGGCGTAGGGAAGGTGTGATATCGCGGAAGGACACCCATCTCGCGAAAGAACTAGCGGGTGGGCTTATTCCGCAGGTCCACACAGGCCAGGTTTCCGGCTGAGTCCCGGCAATAGAGTCGGCCGTCACTCAACACGGGGACCGTCCAGCATTGATGGTCGAGCACCTTGAAGCGGGAGATTTCCTTGAACGCTTCGGGGGTGGCTTCCGCGGTCACCAGCATCCCTTTATCCGAGAGGATAATCAGCTTGCCAGCGGCGATCAGCAGGGAACCGCAGCCGAAGCCCGCCTCCCGCCATTTGACTTTCCCGGTCTGATGATCCATGCAGGTCAGGCGTACGATGCGTCCCAGATTCGAGTTGCCGTCCATGCCGTATAAGTGTCCCTGGTAGAGCACACTGTTGTTGAAATGGTTCTTCAGATCCCGATTCGTGTAGCGGGACTTCAGCGTTTCATTGTCGAAGTCAAGCAGCGCACAGCCTTTGCCATAACCGGAAGATATGAAGATGGTCTGGCCATCGATGATGGGGGTGGTCGAATTCGTATTGAAGGGGGAAGGCCAGGCAAATGAAGCGACTTCTTTACCGTCCTCTTCACGGGCGATCGACAGACAATCGTTATTCAGAATTGCCAGGTATCGGGTGCCTTCATTCTCGAACGCGGCCGGCGTGCCATAGCCCGGCATGTAGGCTTTTGATTTCCAGATTTCCTTACCCGACTGTTTCTCCAGCGCGACCAGACGTCCCGCTTCGACATACAGGCGATCTCCGCGGATCAGCGGCGAACAGGTAAAGCCCCACTCGGGGATCTCCATGTCGTACACTTTCGGCAGGATTTTCTCCCAGACTTTCTTACCGGTTTCAATCTCAAAGCAGATCAAACGTCCGTCGCGACTGTTGGTATACAGGAACGCGCCGTCGATGGTGGGGGTCGCACCCGGACCGCCTGCATTCAGGTTGTCGATCAGTTCCGCGGGATACGATTGCTGCCAGATGACTTCGCCCGTGTCGGCATTCAGGCAGTAAACGGTTTCGTTGCCCTCTTTGTGCCCCATCGTGTAGATGCGGCCATTCGCTGCGGAGATTGAGCTGTAGCCGATACCCACATTTTTTCGCCAGGACACGTTCGGCGGCTCTTTGGACCAGTCGGCGCGCCAGTTGGTCTCCGGGGAGATGCCGTCATAGTTGGGTCCCAGCCAGTGAGGCCAGAAGCCAACCTGGGGAGTCGCCTTGGTCTGGGCGTCCTTAAACGAAATCTCCGTGATCACCTCGGGAAGTGGTTCTGCCGAGGAGTCCTGCGCTGCCTCTGCGCGTGGCGTCATCGATTCGGATGTCGCTTCACTGCACGCCCACAGGCTCAGGCCTGCCAGACAGAACAGAAACGGGGTGACTGACTTCATGGGTTTCTCCTTGATGCGAGTCACCCCATTATGCACGGGATCGACTTATTGGGGAATGTCAACTTTGATCCGCAGATCACGCAGCTGGTGCGGATCCACTTCCGACGGTGCACCGCTGAGCAGGTCGGCCGCTTTCTGAGTTTTGGGGAACGCGATGACGTCGCGGATGTTGTCGTTACCGCAGAGCAGCATCACCAGTCGGTCCAGGCCTAAAGCGGCCCCGGCGTGCGGTGGTGCCCCGTAACGCAGTGCCTGCAGCAGGAAGCCGAAACGTTCTTCCGCTTCATCGGCTGAGATCCCCAGCAGGTCGAAGACGGTCTGCTGGACTTTCTGATCGTGCACACGGACGCTACCGCTGGCTGCTTCATAACCATTGATGACCAGGTCGTACGACTGGGCACGCACCTTGGCAGGATCACTTTCAAAGTACTGCACGTCTTCATCAACAGGCTGACAGAACGGGTGATGCTCGGCGTCCCACCGCTGTTCGTCTTCGTTGTAGTTGAGCAGCGGGAAATTGACGACCCAGCAGCATTTGAAGTCACTCGGATCGTACAGCTTGAGTTCTTTACCCAGGCGGTTACGAAGTGCCGCCAGGGCAGCGGAGGTGACCGCACACTGGTCGGCGACGAAGAACAGCAGGTCGCCGACTTCGGCTCCCATCGCGTCCATGATCTTCTGTTTGTCTTCATCCGAGAAGAACTTGGCGATCGGAGAGTGCAGACCTTCGTCAGTCACTTTAAAGAACGCCAGGCCTTTGGCTCCGTATTCTCCCACGTATTCGGTCAGACCGTCGATGTCTTTGCGGCTGTAGTTGTCGGCGGCTCCTTTGGCGTTCAGGCCACGTACGCGACCGCCCGATTCCATGGTCTTTTTGAATACGGCGAAGTCACAGTTGCCAGCGATTTCTCCAATGTCGACCAGTTCCAGGCCGAAGCGGAGGTCCGGTTTGTCCGAACCGTATTTTTCCATCACGTCGGCATAGTCATACCGTGGCAGCGGCAGGGCCATTTCTTCGCCCCGCAGCTCTTTCAGGAAGGTCGCCATCAGCCCGTCGATCAGCGTCAGGATGTCTTCCTGTTCGACGAACGCCATCTCGATATCGATCTGGGTGAACTCCGGCTGACGGTCGGCACGCAGGTCTTCGTCACGGAAGCAGCGGGCGATCTGGAAGTAACGGTCGTAGCCCGAGATCATCAGGATCTGTTTGTAGATCTGCGGCGACTGAGGCAGGGCGTAGAACGCACCTTCATGCACGCGGCTGGGCACCAGGTAATCGCGGGCCCCTTCCGGTGTGCTGCGTCCCAGGATGGGCGTTTCGATTTCCAGGAACTGCAGGTTGTCAAAATAGTCGCGGGTCAGTTTCATCAGACGATGACGTACCAGCATCGCGTGCTGCAGACGTTCGCTCCGCAGATCGAGGAAGCGGTAGGTGAGCCGCAACTCTTCGTTGGGCAGTTCGGACGTACCCGGCTCGAACGGCGGTGTTTTACTTTTGTTGAGGACTTTGAGTTCATGCGCCCGGACTTCGATTTTCCCGGTGGCCAGCTTCTCGTTTTCACGGTCGTCCCGCAGCACGACTTCGCCGCTGACCTGGATTACATCCTCGGCACGCAGGGTACGAGCCAGCTCGTGCATCTCGGCATCACGATCCGGATTGAACACAATCTGGGTGACCCCGTAGCGGTCGCGGAGGTCGATGAAGGCCAGGCCCCCATGATCGCGACCACGGATGACCCAACCCGCCAGAGTCACAGTCTGTCCAACATGGTCTGTTCTCAGTTCGCCACAGGTATGTGTTCGTAACACCTTACTAAGTCCTTGGTTAGAAAACGTTCGTTCTCAAAAAAAGTTGTGTCGGGGAGCAGCAGGCTCCGGATATATATCGGGAACTGGCTGACAAAGTCAGTTCCGGCCGGCAGACTGATGCACGTTCCCGGTTCTGATCCACTCTGGGTGGGCCGGGTTCGCGCAACTGGTGCGCCGGGCTGAAATCAATGACGCTGATCTTATTAGAGCAGACCACCGCCCGCAATGAACAGCAGGCGGATACACCTTACCCCGCCGGTATCTTTTTCCGGATTGTCCGATTATTCAGACCTGAATACAGGAAAAAAGCTCCGGCGGGTGATGTTATGTGCAGTTATCGACGAAATCGCAGACGACCGAACAGACCGCGACGTGGTTGCGGCTGCTGAGCCGGTTGACATTCACAGTTATTTGCGGGAACTGCTTCCGTTTCCGGAACTGGTTTCATCTGGGGTTCAGCAGTCTTGGCGGGTGCTGCCGGCTTTTGAGGCGCGGCGGCAACTTTCTTAGCGGGTTTGGCAGCCGGTTTCTGCTGTGTCACTTTTTTCTTAGTCGCTTTTTTTTTAGTGACGTCCACAAACTGTTTGTAAGCGTCAGCCACGTGCCCCTGCTTGGTATCTCCCGAGTGAATGTAGAGACCGTATTTCAGGTTCATCTTTTCACCCGCTTTGAGGTGCTTGTGGTCGGCGGGCTGTTTCTTGTTGGTATAAGCGTGATCGCCGAACGGGCTGATGGTAAACAGACCGTAGTTCCGCACGTGGTAACGGGACTGCTTGTAGTTCTGAGGAGAATCCATCAGGGTGACGCCGTAAACTTTTCCGTTCAGCGGACCGTAGTAATCGATCCATTCGGTGGGCTTACCCCAGGTGTCTTTGGTCCCTTTGACGCCTTTGCTGTTGACGACCGAACCATCTTCTTTTTCACGCATGCCGTTGGGCAGACGAATTCCGAACAGGCCTTCTTTGGTGTCTTCGAAGACAACTGGTTTTGCACCTGCGGTAAAGGTGATGTTGTATGTCATCAGACGATTAGCGTAGATCGAGATCAGGGTATTTTCGGTAATGATCGGCTTGTTGTCTTCGCCGAGCCACTCGTTGGTAACTTTCATTACAGCCGGATTACCTGAGGCTTTGACGATTTTCACACCGGTGTTTTTGATTTTGCCTTTCTCGGCCCAGAAGTCGACGGTGTTGACTTCATCGACGGCGACCCAGATCCCTTTGTGGTGCGGGTGATCTTCGGGATCGACGAGCGAACGGGTAATCACGGTGCCGTCAGCGGCGCGGACCGGTGAGAAGAAGGGCTTTGGCAGGTCGGCACTGGTGTTGTAGGTCGCAAACGGTTTCCCATCGATGGTCACACTGAACTTGCTTCCATTTTTCTTGATGTCGACGGTACCTTCTGCGGCACTCACAGTGGTCGAGAGGCCGACAAACAGACAGAGTATGCTTAACACGGTTTTCACAGCGAAATTTCCTCAAAAAACAGTCATTCCTGAACGGTTTGTTAATTACTGTCAGTTATTGTGTCCTGAACGGTGTGACTGCGCCAAGTCGCAGGGGCAATTTCAGCGGTTTTTTCTCGAACTGAGGGGAAACACAGTTTGCGAATCACACTTTTAATCTGTTATTCTAGATAACTTGCGACATGTTGAATTTGTGGGCTCTCAGCTTGAAGACTTTTTAGAAACAATGACGAAACGAAGACGGACAAGTACAGAATCCAATTTGAAATCCTATCCCGAGAAAGCACGTTCACTCCGCAGTTTTGTGCCTCAGGATAAAGAGCCGGACTGGGAAATCTCACTCTCGGGAGATCTGGGAGACAAGGAATCCGATCTGGTAGCCAGGCTGGTTGACGTCCCGCGTAGCAGTCGGGGTACAATTTATTTCGACTCTCCCGGTGGTTCAGTCTATGCCGGTCTGACACTGGCCAGTCTGATCCGCTTGAGGCAGCTTAACGTGGCTGGCGTGGCTTTGGGTGAATGCTCTTCCGCTGCCATCCTGCCGTTTGCCGCCTGTAAACACCGCTTCGTTACCGCATACACCACGCTGCTGTTTCATCCGATTCGCTGGCAGAGCGAAGACGAGGTTCGCCTCGAAGAAGCAGCAGAGTGGGCACGACATTTTAAAGTACTGGAAACCGATTTCGATCGTCTCCAGGCACAGCTGTTTGGTTGCCGACAGAGCGTTCTCGATCGCTGGACGCGCCCCGGACGCTTCGTCTCCGGACAGGAACTGGCCGATGCAGGGCTGGCACAACTCATCGATCCTTTTTCCACCGAAGACCAGTGGAAGGTTATCGAGGCAAGATAGCGAATCTGTAGCAGGCAAGCAGCCGGGCTGACGGGAGATTGTTCGATCTCCGGGAACAGGAGCGGCGTGGCCTGCGTCATACAGACCGCGGGTCGCAGGGAATTAGTCGCTCTGCATGTTCCCTTGACCATTTCTAACCTGGAGGGAGTCCGATGAAGTCTACGAAGCAACTGAAAATCGTTCTGCTGGCAGTCGCCTGCGTCTGGGCCAGCACTTCGCTGGTACAGGCAGACAAGAAAAAATCGAAGTCTGAAGCCATTACCGTCGAGAAAATTCTGAGTGTCTCACACCAGCTGCAGAAATCCAAACCGCCTACGCTGATCCTGGATGTGGTGGGTGAGGTTCCCACCGGCGGTTACACCGACGTGCATCTTGATCGAGCCGTGTATGTCAAACCTCCCGAAGACGGCATTCAGGATTATTATCTTAAAGCCAATCCGCCGACCGGTATCGCGATTACGGTCATCTCGGAAGTCAAAGCCTCGGATGTCTGGACCGATCTGCCCGCCTGGGTCAAAGGAGTTCGCGTGCACGGTAAGAACCAGGGTGTCAAAGTCATCCACTTCGATCAGGGGCACGAAATGGAGCCGATTCGCAGAACATTTACCGGCGTCTCTTCGAAAGGCTCGTTTGAAGAAGCCCTCTCGACCGCGCTGGCCAAACTCAATCGCGCACTGGGTGAAGGGGGCGTGATGGATGCGACTTCCAGCTGGAAAGTCGTCCGTACCTCAGGCCAGACGGGTGGAATCGCCGGTTTGAATCAGATCAAGGTCGTGATCTCAGCCGAACGTCAGCCCCCCTGGCAGAAAGAGCAGTCCCGCAAGCAGGACCGCAAAATCAAACCGGTCGGGAAAAATCAATCGACCAGGGAAACTAAGCCTTTGGCGCAATAATCCCGGTTTCGGGACTGGAGGCCGTGGCGTAGAGCTTGCGGGGAATGCGTCCCGCCAGGTAAGCGTCGCGGCCGGCTTCAATTGCGTTTTTCATGGCTCGGGCCATGCGGACGGGATCCTGCGCGCCGGCGATACCCGTATTGAGTAACACGCCGTCACAACCCAGTTCCATGGCGATCGTCACATCGCTGGCGGTTCCCACGCCCGCATCGACAATCACCGGATAGTCCGGGTCGTCCTCTTTGAGGTACTCCAGACAGATGCGGATATTGTTCGGGTTCAGAATTCCCTGACCACTGCCGATCGGGCTGCCTGCCGGCATGACCGAGGTTGCCCCTGCGTCCTTCAGACGCTTCGCGGTGATTGGATCGTCGGTGGAATAGCAGAGCACTGAAAAGCCTTCGTCGACCAGTTGTTTTGTCGCTTCGAGTGTGGCGACCGGGTCGGGGAGCAGGGTTTTGGTATCGCCCAGAACTTCAATTTTGACCCAGTCGGCTCCCGGGTTTTCGAGGCCCCGCAGAATTTCGCGTCCCATCCGCGCGACACGCACGGCATCGTCTGCGGAGAAGCAGCCGGCGGTGTTCGGCAGGATCGTGTATTTATCGAGGTCGATGAAGTCCAGAATGTTCCGGCCGTCGGCGTCGATCAATCGCTCGCGACGCACGGCGACGGTAATCACTTCCGAACCACTGATTTCCAGGCTTTCCTGCATCAGTTCGTACGTGGTGTATTTACCCGTGCCGACGATCAGTCGGGAGTTCAGATGATGTGTGCCCAGTACCAGGGTCGATTCGGTATCGCCAATTGTTGCCATAATAGTTATCCACCGCCTACCAGCGTTACGATTTCCAGACGATCCCCGGCCTCCAGCTGACAGTTGGCATGTTCTTCACGGGGAATCAGGATCAGGTTCCGTTCAACAGCCAGATAGCGGGGCTGCAGTTCGAGCTGGGCCAGCAGTTCAGCCACTGTAAAAGCATCGGGAACCTCGCGGGGTTCGCCGTTGACCTGAATTTGCACCTGTGCAGCTCCCTGGAAGAATTTCATATCAGACGAAGCAAACGAGAGATCGCGGGAAATCTGATCTTTCTCAAAGATTGTTTGCAAAAAGCGAGTTTAGAAGTGATACTGCCAGTCGTCAAGGAATGGCCCGAATCTGTCAGCCGTTATTTCGCTTCGCAGCGGGATTCGCTTCTGAACAGAAGCTACCACGGCGGCCTCCCGCGGTCACTTTCCGGTTTTCATCGTTTCTTTACAAGTCGTTAATATACTTCTATATAACTGACGATGGATCAAAACCCCTTACCGCTGTTTGCTTATTTTCGTGGAGATCAGATCAGATGTCGTCGATGCGTTCCGTGTGTTTTCTCGTTTTCTGTGCAGGATTAACTCTCGTGTCAGCCGCAAATCCCCTCTCAGCCGTCGAAATTGTGGGACACCGCGGTGCCTCATTTGATGCCCCGGAGAACACGCTCTCCTCTGTGAACCTGGCCTGGGAACGCAACGCGGATGCCGTCGAAATCGACATCTATCTCACCAGCGATGGTAGGATCGTCGCCTTCCACGACAAGACCACCAAGCGGATCGGCGGACGCAATAAGGATGTGGCAAAACAGACGCTGGCAGAACTCCAGACCCTGGACGTCGGTGCCTGGAAGAATGCTCAATACCGCAACGAGCGGATTCCGACCCTCCCGCAGATTCTGAAAACGATTCCCGCAGGCAAGCGGCTGTTCATCGAAATCAAATGCGGCCCCGAAGTTCTGCCGCAGCTCAAGGCCGATCTGCAAGCGTCGGGCAAAGCAGCCGACCAGACGGCACTGATCGGTTTCGACTACGACACGATGCGCAAGGCCAAACAACTGATGCCCGGGCTCAAAGCCTACTGGGTCTTCAAAGTCAAGCAGAACAAGGTCACCCGTCGCTGGGAACACAACGCAGACTACTACATCCGCAAAGCCAAAGCAGCGAACCTGGATGGCCTGGATGTCGGCTATAACGGGTTCCTCACCGCCGATTTTATTCAGAAATCGGAAGCCGCCGGCCTGCCTGTCTTTGTCTGGACCATCAACGACGTCAAAGATGCGAAAAAGCTGGTAGAGATGGGGATTACCGGCATCACCACCGATCGCCCCGGCCTGATGATGGAAACACTCAAACAGGCAGAATAACGCCTGTTCCGGGTTCTCACATAAAGTCTCGTATTGATTTCCACTCTGGTTTGTTCGAAAATGGAATGAAGTCGCCCTTGAAAAGACGCACTTAATTCCAGAGGTACAAACCAGATGAAATCATGTTTCGCAACCCTGCTCGCGGGAGCACTGGCCCTGTCACTCATCACGACCGGTTCGCCTGCGTACTCACAGGAAAAAGAAACAGTAACGCTGCCGCAACAGGCCGTTGACTACATTCTCGATCTCCAGAGCGATGATTATCAGGTCCGCCAGAAAGCGACCCAGGAACTGCCTAAGTTTGGCGAACAGGTTGTGCCGCCATTGCTCAAGGTAACCCAGGGGGACAGCCTCGAAGCCGCGGTCCGCGCGATCCTCGTGATCGAACAGGTCTACATTCTGGGGAAAGCCAATTCGGTTGGACCTGCCGAAGACGCACTCGAGAAACTGACGAAGGCGAAAAATCCTTCGGTCGCCATTCGCGCCGAAGAAGCCATTGACCGGCATGCCGACATTCGGGAAAAACGGGCCGTCCGCGAAATCAAAAAAATGGGCGGCACGGTCAAACTCTGGACGCCTGAAGACATCGCCAGGACAGCACCGGGCGGCAGTGTGGAGCCCGGACAGGTACGTTATGTGGCCCTGGGCTCCAAGTGGACCGGAGGCGAAGACGGCCTGCGGTTCATCAAGCGGGTCCGGAAGTTTCCGGTGCTGTATCTGATCAAAGGACATCCGATTCCGGATGTCGCGATGGAAGATCTGATGCGGGCACTCCCCGCGACTCAATTCCAGACTCGCGACAGTGATGCCATGCTGGGCATCACCCACATGACCGGCATCCGGGACCAGGGGGGCTGTCTGGTCGGCGAAGTCTCCGATGGTCTGGCCGCTCAGAAGGCGGGGATCCGATCGGGGGACTTCATCCTCAAGTTCGACGACAAGCCGGTTGAGAACTTCGATGCCCTCGTGAAACTGATCGGGGGGAAATCAGCCGGCGATGTGGTACAAGTCGAACTGCTTCGTGACGGGATGATCAAGAAACTGCCCGTCACCCTCAGCAGCTGGCTCGACCGCTAAGCGTCACGACTCAGTTGTGTAACTCGCGCAGCAGCTCCAGGGCCGTCTGTCGGATTTTGGTCTCGGCTTCGATCTCCAGGTAACTGCTCCGCGCGGGCCAGGTTTCGTAACCGCCTAACGCATGCTGTGTGGGTGTGGGCAGATAACCGCTTGATCCATTGGCCAGTTCCATGGAGAAGGTGGCACCGAAAGGACTGCCCGCTTTGATCGCCAGCCCGGTTTCGGTAAAGACTTCACAGGGGAGACTGGCGATGCCCAGGTCGCCGATGCGAATGGCCTGCAGCTTGATGGTTTCCGTCGCCGGATACTTGTTGAGTTCGACCGCTTCGGTTGCGTAAATTTTCGACCAGGGGTGCACGGTTTTCTGTTTCGGATTCGCCAGGATCTCCTGTGCCCAGGCCAGGCGTTCCTCATCCGGCTTACGGATCGCCAGTTCAATTTCACGCTCGACCATCTCCACCGGAACCTTGCGCTGGTACTGCAGCTGTGCCAGGACCTTGATGGTCTGTTCGGCGAACTGCTTTCCCGATTCGTCAATCCATTCAAACGGCTGATACTTACGCTTGTCCTGTTTCATCACCGCACCCACATTCCCGCTGGTGCCGTTTGAGAGCATGCCCACAAACGGGGGATGGGAACCGTTCGACTTCAGTTTCTCTGCGAGATATTTCGCATACACACCAAAGTAATCCGCGCTGATTTCTCCCTTCCTGTAACCACCACAATAATGAATGCTCATATTACCCAACACTGCCAGTGGAGTACCGTCAGCGTGTTGCACGGAGAGAATCGAACACTGGGGGTCAATGTCAGCCGCGGGTTGAATGATCTGTTTGCTGCGTCCTGATACCGATTTGATCTGCTCCCCCGCGACACCAAACGGATTCAGCGAGACGCTCCCTTTCTCTGCGAGGAAACGCCGACACGCGGCATAGCGACCCGCATCGAAGGACCCCCAGGCAATCTGGGCCGGCGCGAGATTCTGCTCGGCAGTAATGATCGCCTCAGCCATCTTCTGGATCAGCGCCTGATAGTAGACATCGTCCTGCTCGCTCGCGCGGCCATAGGGAACGCGAGGCGCCGCATGTGTGTGCGTGCTGGTCATCAGCATTCGATTCACGGGCAGTCCGGTCTTCTCAAACACAATCTGCTTGGCCCGGTCGAAATAACTCCGTTCGACCATGCAGAGGTCATTCACGCAGATCGCAACCCGCGTGTTTCCATCGTCGAGGACCAGCGCGCGGGAGTAGATCCGGTCATGCACTCCTGTCACGGGACCATTCTTGGAAATCACGCCGTCCAGTGAAACGCCGGGTTCCGGGGTAATGTCGATTATCGCGGCCCCGGCACGCAGCGCCGCCTGTTCCGCGTAAACTTCATTCACACTGAGCGAAAGCATCACGAGTGCAGGCACAAATAACAGCAGAACAGAGAATCGCGAAATCATGACAGTCCTTTCCGAGGAGCTCAGAGGTCTTGTTTGATCATTCCTTGAGTGCGCATACCGGGGTGTGTTTCAAAGTATCGCCATCAGCAGAGAACGCTTAATCCTGTTTCTGCTCAGCGGCGTTGGCCCGTTCGTTGAGCCACTGTGCCATTTCGTTAGAGACGATGAAGGCCATCGCCCCGCCACGAGCGTCATTGCCGAGAATCGCCATGCGGTCGAGATAGCCGCGGAGGTTCTTCTGTTTCCCGGTCCCCGTGCAGACATCGACCAGGGTTCCGTTCGGCGCGACCCGGGTTTTGATCCCTTCCCAGGCTTTCTCGATGAGAGGCGTATAGACGCTTTCGTCCAGCCAGCCTTCCCGCACGCCACGAATCATGGCGAAGGTAATCATGCAGGTGGATGTCATTTCGCGGTAGCTTTCCGGATGATCGATCACCTGGTGCCACATACCCGTCGGATCCTGGTGTTTGCTGAGCGCCTCCAGGTGTTGACGATGTCCCTCCACGAACTGTTCCCGCAATGGCGAATGCACGGGCAGTTCGGTTAAGACCAGCGCCAGTCCCAGCGCGGGAAAACCATTTCCACGACCCCAGGCAGCATCGCTGAGGGGAGAATTCCGATAGATGCCGTCCGGTCGCTGATCCAGCTTCTGGATGAAGCGCCAGTGTTTCATCGCCATGTCGTAGTATTTCGAATCCCCGGTCAGCCGACCTACGACCGCGAGAATCGGGCATGACATGAAGACCGCATCGCTCATCTCGACATGGTGCGGCATCGACTCTTTCATCTTGCCTTGCGCGTCAAAGCCCAGATCCGCCGCCTGTTGGGCGTACTTGAGGTAATCCCGGTTGCCGGTCGCTTTGGTCAGCTCGGAAAAGAGCAGGTGACCGGCGATGACCGAGCCGCCCCCCTTGTTTTCGAGGGGCTGGGGATTCTTCTTCAGATACTCCTGTGTGATTTTCTCGACGTGCGGCAGACGACTCTGATCGTTCGTCAGTTCCCCCAGTCGAATCTGGCTGATGAGTGAAAGCACGGGCAGATACGAGAGTCGTCCCAGATCGTTGCCATACACTTTCGAGAGCTGCGTGGCGACCTGGATCGGCGTCCGCTGTTGACGCTGAATCAGTTCCTCACGCGCGGGAGAGGGCGCTGGAAACGATGTTTCCTTAAGTGCCTTGAGCAGTGTGGGGAGGAACGCAGACTTCTCTTGAGTTGAGACTTCCAGACCCAGGGCAGGGATCGGTCCGATCAGAGATGGGGACTCGGTATTCAGGGCCGCAGCCAGTTCCCAGCCGGTCTTCGCGGTTTGCACAGGTGACAATTGCGGCTGCAGTCCGCGCACTTCTTTGCGAGCGGTTTTCGGGATGAACCACTGTGATTGCTGACCTGCGCGGACATCAACCACCAGATCCGGGGCATGCATGCCGATCCACCGCCACAGGTATTGAACTTCCGGTTTCTGAGCATCGTGATAAGCAGGCCCCTGCGGTGGGTAACCTGTGGTCGGATCGCCGCCTGATGCATTTTTAGGTCCCTGTTGCAGTGCCCAGCCATCCGGATTGGCAATCGGGGCCGCGGAGAGTGAGAACTGTTTCCGCAGCGGTGCTGCTGCTTCGGATCCATAGAACCAGTTGACGGCATCAATCACCGCATCAACGGATGTCTGTGAACCGTCCAGTCCTCCGATCAGCAGGACGCGCGTTTTGTCTGTTTCAAAGTTCAGGTCATCGGCAGAGAACACGCAGGGAATCGGCGTCTCCTGACGAGTGACACCGAGAGCAGAGTGAATCAGTGCCTGCTGTTTTTTGAGAGACGCCAGTTGTTGCGCGACTTTGCCTTTGAAATCGACGGTCGATGATTCGGTTTTCTCATCGGCGGCGGAGACAACAGCAGCGGGCAGGGAGATCAGGGTTAACAGGCTGAGACACAGGGGCAGCAGGTGCGCGTTCATGGCAGGCAGGTTCCCGGCAGGTATGTTAAAGGGATGAAATTCGAGTTCGAGGAAGCTCTCACCCATTGTAAATCTGCAGGGAGTCAATTGCCAGCAGGGAATGCGATTGCAGTCTCTGAATTGATCATGAGAGAAAGGGTGGGCACGAATGCAATTCGTGCCGAGCAGAGCGAGCAGGAGGTCGCAGATCTGGCCTGCAAGTTAGAGTTGAACTGTCAACCAATCTGGATCAGACAACATCAGGTGCGTCGATTCACAATCCACCGTGCACTCTGCTACCTCCGGTTGCCTGCGGCAATCCCGGATTTTAACCGGGACCACGCAATTACTCTCTCAATGAACCGGGGTAGGGGTAGCCCTGTGTGGCTACCCGCAGAGCGAGTCTGTCTGCGTTTTGTAATTCGGATGGTTGAGAAAGCTGCCTTCGTGTCCATATGCCAGACAAACCTCGCCAGGCGGGCGGACACACAGGTACCGCCCCTACGTCTGATCTCGTAACACAATAAATAAAGAGATCGAATTACGGTTCCACCCGCACATGCAGCCGTGTCTCTGCTTTCACGCCATCCTCGCGGCTGCGTTCGACCTTCACCAGGTAATCGCCGGGTTTCTGATAAGTGTGTTTTGTGATCGCGTAACCATCTTCATTCAGCGGGTTCACATTACCGTCTGATTTGACCCGGACTTCAGGTGTGCCATCACCGAAGTCCCAGACCTCTTCGCCGAATGTATTGTTGAATGACCGGACCTTGAAGGTGATCGGTTCGCCTACTCTGTTCTTGAGCGAAGGCCAGTAGCTCGCATGAATCCGGGGCACGTAATGTTCTTTGTCTTTAGGATCCAGGACCATGACTTCCGCGAAATCATAATCGACGTTCCCCGCTTTGTCGGTGATCTTAAGCGTTTCACAATAGATGCCGGGAGAGTCATATTTGCGTTCGATCGCCGGGCCCCGTGTGGTCGTGCCGTCACTGAAGATCCATTCGTAATCAACGATGCTGGAATTAACACTGTAGGACTGTAATCCGCTCAGCATGACCGTGTCACCCGGCAGGACAATATGTTTGCGACGCGTATTTGCGACCAGTTTGGGATGGTACTGATTGCGGTAAGCTTCCCAGATGAAAGCGTAGCCTGCCTGGGTGCCCCACTTGCCCGAGGGTTGGCGGCTTTTAATTTCAAAGTGCAGATGCGACCAGCCGCCGCTGGCCCCTTTCTTTCCGAGGATACCGATCTCTTCGCCCTGTTTGATCAGTCGTCCCGGGCGGATGCGATCGTTGATTTGGTGCAGGTGGCTGTAACGGTAATACCAGCCCCGGGCATCCAGCAGATAGACGACGTCATACCGCTCCGCGACGGGTGTGTCTTTTTCATGACCGTTCAGCACGTCCGTTCCGGAAGAGACGACGATCGCATCGGTGGCCGCGATGACCCGCGTCAGTTTTTCGGCACCGCCGATATCCAGACCGCTGTGATAGTAAATCTTCGGCAGGATCTCATGTCCGCCGTCTACCGGTTCATTGTCGTACCAGGTGCGCGTGGCGAACCAGCGTTGATCGACGGGATAAATAAATGAACCTGGTTTGAGCAGCGGCGAACCATTCGGCCACAGGCGGAGCCGGGCATCCTTGTCGAGACCCCAGAATGACGGCGTGCCGTTGGAGTTGTAGCCACTGGTGATGGAACAGTCGATCTGCACTTTACCGATTGTCTGCGGCAAATTATACATGCCCGATTCCAGTTCGATGGTATCGCCGTCCACTTCCACGGTGACGATCGCACTGCGCACTGCGTTGCGGATCGGATCGCGAGTCTCCTTGAGGTCACAGAGTTTGACTTTGACCTGTTCCCCATTGCTGAGCGTGACCGTCGTCGTTTCACCCACATTCAGATCAACAACCCGCACGATCGGATCCAGGGCCGGTTTCTCTTCTGCAGCGTATATCGAGTGTCCTGACAGAGAGCTGCCGATAAGGATAAACAGAACGCAGAGCAGAGTACGGGGGGACAGATTCAGCATGGCGGGAGTCTCTCGTTATGGGGTCAACTTTCGGAGGAGGAACGCTGCTGGTCGGCGATCAGGCCGGCGATGAAACCAGCTTTGAAGCCTGCATTGATATTAACCACGGTCACATTCGCGGCACAACTGTTGAGCATGCCCAGCAGCGCCGTCAGGCCGCCCAGGCTCGCGCCGTAACCGACGCTCGTCGGCACCGCGATCACCGGGCAGGAGACCCAGCCACCGACCACTGAGGGGAGTGCCCCTTCCATGCCGGCAGCCACGATGATGGCCGAAACGTTCTGAATGCGGGGCAACTGTTCGATCAGGCGATGCGGTCCTGCGACGCCCACATCCACGATCAGGTCGGGCTCGTAGCCCATCCAGATCAGCGTTTCCATCGCCTCTTCCGCGACCGGACGATCGCTGGTGCCTGCGGTCAGAACCGTGATTTTGCCCTTGGTCAACTCTTCGTCGAAAGCAGCATCTTTTTCCGGGATGCGAATGGTCCGCGCCACCTGGTTGTAGATCGCCTGGGGAAACTGCTTGAGTACGGTCTCAGCCTGCTCTTCGGAAATCCGTGTGCCCAGGCAGCGCTGTTTTGATTCGAGCAGCAGCGTGAAGATTTCGACCAGCGCGGTGGACGTCTTGCCTTCACAGTAGATGACTTCGGGATAACCGCAGCGGGAACTGCGATCAAGGTCGATGTTCGCAGAAGAGAGCATTCCCGATTTGTGATGTCCCTGGCTCTCCGCCTGCTCGACCGCCTGTTCCACAGAGAGCGTTCCCTGTTTTACCAGTTCAAACAGTTGAGAAAGTTGATCATCCGCCATCAGAGTGCCTCTATTTCCAGTGAAAAAAGTCAGTGTATAAAGAAAGAGCAGGATGGCCGAAAGCGACCATCCTGCAAAATTGGTTTTGTGCCGCAGGGCACATTATAGATAACGGGGACCGAAGTCCGCGAGTCTTAGTCCTCTTTCTGTTTCAGATTCGCGATGACGTTGAAGTCTTCCAGCGTCGTGGTATCGCCCGTGCTTTCCCGACCGGCGGCGATGTCACGCAGCAGACGTCGCATGATTTTACCACTGCGGGTTTTCGGCAGAGCGGCAGCAAAGCGGATTTCATCCGGTGTCGCGACCACGCCGATCTGAGTTCGCACGTGCTGTTTGAGTTCGTTTTTCAACTCATCGCTGCCATCTTCTGTCGTCAGGGTGACGAAACAGCAGATGCCTTCCCCTTTGATTTCATGGGGGAAACCAACCACGGCTGCTTCCGCAACTTTGGGATGTGCCACCAGGGCGCTTTCAACTTCCATCGTGCTCAGACGGTGACCGGAAACGTTGATCACGTCGTCGATACGACCCATGATCCAGTAGTAACCGTCTTCGTCGCGGCGGGCACTGTCGCCGGCCAGATAACAACCTTCAATGGTGCTGAAGTAGACGTCTTTGAACCGCTCGTGGTCGCCGTACAGGGTTCGCAGCATGTGCGGCCAGGGTTGACGCATCACGAGCAGACCGCCCTGGTTGTCGCCCAGGCTTTCGCCTTCTGCAGTCACGATATCAGGCACAACGCCGGGCAGGGGAGTCGTACAACTGCCGGGCTTGGTCGCGGTGACACCGGGCAGTGGGCTCATCATGATGCCGCCGGTTTCGGTCTGCCACCAGGTGTCGACGATCGGACAGCGTTCCTGTCCGATGACGGTGTGGTACCACATCCAGGCTTCGGGGTTGATCGGCTCACCCACGGTGCCCAGCAGACGCAGGCTGGAGAGATCGTACTTGTTGGGCCATTCGTCGCCCCACTTGATGAAGGCACGAATCGCGGTCGGGGCCGTGTAGAAGATGTTGACCTGGTACTTCTCGATGATTTCCCAGAAGCGACCTTCATCGGGCCAGTTGGGAGCCCCTTCGTACATCACGGTAGTCGCACCGTTGGCCAGGGGGCCGTAGACGATGTAGCTGTGACCGGTGATCCAGCCGATGTCAGCGGTACACCAGTAGGTGTCGTCTTCTTTGAGGTCGAAAACCCACTTGGAGGTCATCATCGTTCCCAGCAGGTAACCGCCGGTGGAGTGCTGCACGCCCTTGGGCTTACCGGTACTTCCGGAAGTGTAAAGGATGAACAGCGGGTGTTCGCTGTCGAGTTCCACCGGATCGCATTCTGCGGAGACGTCTTCCATCAGGTCGTGCCACCAGTAATCGCGATCGGGAACCATATCGACTTCACAGCCGGTGCGACGGTAAACCACAACCTTTTCCACGCTGGGGGATTTTTCCAGGCTCTGGTCGACGGCTTCTTTGAGCGGGATATTCTTACCACGACGCCAGCCACCATCGGCGGTGATGACCAGTTTGGCCTGTGCGTCGTTGTTGCGGTCGGCGATGGCGTCGGCACTGAAACCGCCGAAGATGATCGAGTGAGTCGCCCCGATGCGGGAGCAGGCCAGCATGGCGATGGCCAGTTCGGGAACCATGGGCATATACAGGGTGACGCGGTCGCCGGTTTCAACGCCCAGCTTTTTCAGGCAGTTCGCGAACTTGCAGACTTCGCGGTACAGGTCCTGGTAACGCAGCACGCGGGTATCGCCCGGCTCGCCTTCCCAGACGATAGCGGCCTTGTTTTTCCGCCAGCTGTCGAGGTGCCGGTCGATGCAGTTGACCGAAGCGTTAATCTTGCCGCCCGTGAACCATTTGGTATCGGGCATCTCGCCTTCGAGAACCTGATCATAAGGCTGAGACCATTCCAGTCCCTGAGCCAGATCGCCCCAGAAACCGGCCGGATCGTCTTTGGCCCGGTTCCAGAGCTCTTCGTACTGTTCTTTGCTCGAAATATTGGCCTGTTCGACGAACTCGGCTGGCGGCGGAAATGATCGAGTTTCCTGAAGAACACTTTCAATGTTTTCGTTAGCCTGGTCACTCATCGTTGTCATTCCCCTTTGCTTTATTTGGCGAGCGAAATAAGAACCGAAAAATGCTAATCAACGACCTGAATTTTCAGGAGCGTAGATTCGATTCTCTCCCTGTGTCTTGAAGTCGAATTATTAAACAATGCTAAGTTAGCGATTTTAGGGTGCTGTTTTTTTGAAGTCAACAAACGGCCAATCGCTTCCTCTCAGAACGGAATTATGAAAGGTAACCACTTATCTAAGCGTCAAAACAGGGAAAATCAAGCAGAACGGGGTACGGAAGTCACTTTAAATCACCGGAAAGTAACGCAGATTCCCGAATTCTTCCCGAATCGGTCCCTTTTGACGCAGAACCGACCACTGGCGACTATTTGAACACCTTCCCAGAGGCCGGGAGCGGGAAATACAGCCGGATCAGCTTGCCTGCGACTCCATCAGGGCCCGTGCCTTCTGATAAGCGGCTTTCATTTCAGGCGAATCCTGTGTGTGTTCACCTCGAAAGACCATCAACAGACCGAGCCGCGGATGATCGCTGACATTGGGATCGCTGAAATGAATGGTCTGACAGTGATGGATCAGCACATCCCCGGCTTTCAGCAGTGCCGGCGTTGCTATTGCGGCATCAACGTCTTCCGCCAGACCGAACGAATTCCCTTTGACGCCTGATGGCGTATGTACCTGCAGTCCTGCCTGATGCGAGCCACCCACGTATTGTACCGGTCCGTTTTCCGGCGTGACCTCATCCAGGGCCACCCACACCGTAAGCACGTCCGGCGGTTCCTGGCAGAAGTAGGCATTGTCCTGATGCGGCGGTACACCCGAGCCGACTTTCGCCGGTTTGTTAAACGTCTCAACTCCCATACAGAGGGGCGTGCCGTTGACCAGGGCAGCGATCAGGGGCTGCAGTTGTGCTGCCTGCGGAAGTTCCGCGAAGAACGGATCGTGGATCTGCATCCGCCAGCAGTTGCGAATCGCGGTCCCGTCCGCTTCAAAGACCACATCGTTCTCAGGCACTCCGGGAACGACTTCCCGATTGTAGCGATCAACCGCAGCACGGATCCGGGCCAGCTGTTCGGCAGAATAGAATTCGGGAATGTGCACAAATCCCTGTTCCCGGTATTCCTGAACGATGGCGTCTTCAGTCATGGCTTTCTCCTCATAGGCAGCCTGGTCAAAATCAGCGCGCTTGCAAGATGCAGATCCCTTTCAATCTAATGAGTTGAAATCGGTTTTCCACGATTTTTTCTCAGATTCTGCAAGATGCCCTGAAACCGGTACCGGGATGCCGATACAGGAATCGCTTGTGTCGGAACATCAGAGAGGATCAGGCACTGCAGCCAGCTGAGAGTCAGCGGCGCATCAAAGTTTGGCGGTGACTCTGCTGGCGAAGCGGGCGGCGGGAAATTTCCTGCCAGTGGCGAATGTCAATTTCATACGGACCGTGTGGCCGATCGAAGCCGCCGTAATCCCGATGGTATTTTTCCAGCTTGCCGATCTTTTGATCGACGCGGAGCTCTCCCCGCCGCTGGCTCTTGGGAGACCGGCCCCAGACAATCTCTGAACCGCCTGCGGTGATCAGCCGGAAGATCAGATCGTCCAGCGAAATGGCTTCGCTCAGGCGGGGAGGCGCGGCGATTGCAACGATCTCCAGTTCCTTCCAGTGCGGCGAGAGTGCTTCGGCCAGCTGGGCAGCACCGGTGACGGTGACATCGCCCCAGGCATTTCCGGGAGGTCCGGCGGGAACCGATTCAATGCCGGTAATCACCGGGTAGCGACGGGCATCGGAGACCGAAAAGTCTTCCGGAGGCAGCAGGACGCCCGCGTTGTCGACGGGTAACAGTCGCTGTTTGAATTCCACCATCGCCGCCGGCTTACGGAACTGCAGCTCGACTTCAACCGTGCTCGTCTTGCGAACCGAGACCACTTTTTCTACCCAGGGATGTTTCTGGAATGCTTCTGCGACCTTGATGACCAGATCCCGATCGAGCAGCGAGACCTTCTCAGGCAGCTGATTGCGCTTGATTACCTGGTCGACCAGATCAATGGGGACGTAGTGGGGCGGGGCGGGAATCAGCGACAGACTGCGGGTTTCAATCTGGTACTGTTCCTGTTCTGCCAGATCAGGGAGCTGATCCTTGAGCTTCTGCGAAAAGAACCAGACGGTAATTCCCACCGCCAGAATCAATAGCACCTTGGGACGAAACAGCAGGCGGACCAGTCGCGCGGGGCTCAGTGCAGACCGTTCTTCGTCCAGCACGTCCTCTTCTTCTTCGATCTCTGCGATCTGTTTTTTAGCCGGGACTTTTTTCTTCGTCGGCTTCTTTTTAGATGCTTTGCGACTCATGGGCTCTGATTGATGTGTTCCATTCTGGTGCGCGCGACGCAGCCTCAGCGCACCGTCCCCTGCATTAACATTATCGCAATCTCAAGCAGCGCGAGTTGTGGCACACCACAGAAAAGTCCAAATTCCCGCTGGGCACAGGCCGTCTGGGTAAACTTTATCAGTTTTGCGGGCGGGTGGTGACTTTCGCCAGGCGGCTGAGCAGGACCCGTTCGCACAATTCGCCAAAGTCGAGACCCGCCTGAGCGGCTGCTTTGGGGACCAGCGAATGGTCGGTGAAGCCGGGAATGGTATTCACTTCCAGTACCCAGGGCTGCTGAAAGCGATCCAGCAGGATATCGACCCGGACGATGCCGCTCGTTCCCAGTGCCTGGCAGGCACTGACGCCCGTTTTAATGATCGACTGAATCACGTTCGTGGGCTGCTGGAATTCGAAGTGATACTGAGTCGAATCTTCCAGGTACTTGGCTTCGTAGTCGAAGAACTCGTGCGGCGTTTCGATCTGAATCAAAGGCAGCACGTCGTCGTCGACGAGGCTGACGGTCCATTCCGTACCCGCGATCGCCGACTCCAGAATGCCGAAGGAGTCATAATGAAAACAACGGGCCAGCGCCTGCGGCAGTTCTTCGGGCGATTTGACAATCGTCACCCCGAGGCTGGAGCCCTGGGCGTCCGGCTTGACCACCAGTGGATAACCCATGCTGCGGGCATGCTGTTCGATGCGCTGGGCATCGTCTGATTCGTGAATCAATACGTAGGAAGGCGTGCTCACATTCTGCTGAATGAAACGTTCCTTGGAGGCCGACTTGCTGAAGGCCAGCTTGGAAGTGGGCGCATCGCAACCGGAGTACGGAACACCTAAGCGTTCGAGTGTGGCCTGGATGGTGCCGTCTTCGCCATAAGTTCCGTGCAATGCCAGGAACACGACGTCGCAGGTTGACCAGTCATACGTTTCCAGATCGACCAGGGAAGGATCGACCGTCACCACCTGATGTCCTCGCGCAGTCAACGCGCGCGACACGCTCTCGCCACTCTTCAGGCTGATGTCACTTTCGGCAGATTCCCCGCCGGCAAGTACCACAATGTTTAAAGGGGTCGAGGGTTGTGCTGGTGAATGGCTCATCGGGTCGCCTCCTTGCTTCCGGCCACAATATCGCTTGGATTTTCAACGTTGAAATTCTGAGATCTTCAAAGATTCGCGGGATTCTAGCAGTTGGTCACCAATCTGCAAATGGTGATCTTCTAATAATAGTGAATGTTAAATCAGGCAAAGAAGGTGTGCTGGGGTGTGGTTTATTGCAGTAACCGAAAGGTCTTGCGCAGACCGCGATAAGCCTTTTTTCCCAGGGATTCCGGGGCAACCACGATTTTGGCCTGTCCGGAAGCGTGAATCACGGGTTGTTCGTTTGTCACATCCAGTTTGACCCGCACCAGGTAGGAAGTGCTGCTGAGCCGCCGCTTGCCCTCGGCATCGACTTCAGTAATCACCTCTTCCCGATGAATCAGGTTGGGGTGCAGATCTTCGAGATCGATCTCCGCGATGTCGTCGATCGTGCCTGTAATGACCTGATCCGGATATTCGTCGAGCAGAATCCGCACGGTCTGTCCGGCCTGTACATACTCGACGTCCTCCTGATCCACAATCAGGCTGGCCTCTAGCGCGCGGGGATTTCCCAGCGAACAGAGCCAGGTCCCCCGCTTTAGAAAGCAGTGCTGGTTATCCGCATCAAAGGGAGAGCCGACCCAGTCGGGCAGCTCCGCTGTATCGGCAGGTGCGGGTGTACGCGGAGCGGGAATCAAAGTTCCTTCCACGGGGGCAGTCAGGGTGAGCCGGCGTTGATCGGTGAGCCGTTGTGCGAGCTGGTCCTTGAGATCGGTCAGCTGCTCCTCGGCGGTGGGCAGTTCGCGGGCGGCATCGGGATCGTCGACCTGGCGCGTCTTGAGCGTGGTGATGCGAATCTGCTGTTCGCTGATCTGTCCTTTGAGCTTGAGAATTTCCAGATCGATCTGATCGTTCTGCAGGCGGGCAATGAGAGCCCCCGGTTCGACAATTGTTTGCGGCCTGGCGATGGAGGCGACAAACCCCGGGGACGTGACATAGACGTGCTTCGCGTCCTGCAGTTCAATCAACGCCGGGGCGGAGATGCGGTGCGGGAAGGGAATCAGCAGCAGCCCCATCAGGATCAGAATGACCAGTGCCGCACGCCGGACAAAGCGACCGCCGTCGATGCGGCCTGCGTTCGCGTAAGTCTGAATTTCCTTGATTCCGGATTTGACGGGCACGATCAGCATTCCCAAAAAGACAAAGGTTCCCAGGACCTGCGCGATGATTTCCAGGCCGTAGGGTTCCAGTACATAATAACAGACGGTCACAATCAGAAACACAACCAGCCAACGGTAAATCGCCGAGGCGACGCCGTAGGCAAACAGAAAACGCCGCAGCCGTCGCGGTTCGCGGAGCAGGGTGTCTGCCTTGTGTCCGAAGAAAAAATGATGCACGCGGTTGGAAACAATGGTCTGGGCCCGCTGCCTGAGGTTCGGCACTTCGACCAGGTCCAGCAGGATGTAGTAGCCATCGTAGCGGAGCAGCGGATTGCCGTTGAGCAGCAGTGTACTCACCGAACAGACGAAGACAATATTCAGACAGAGCGAATGAAACAGGCCGGGATACGTAAACCACCAGAGAAACACGCAGAGCGATGAGATGACCAGTTCTACGAGGATGCCCGCCGCGCTCACGATGATCCGGTGCCACTTCTGCGGCATCGTCCACGCATCGCTGACGTTGACGTACAGGCAGGGGATGAAGGCCAGCAGCATGACACCCATTTCGCGACATTCCCCGCCAAAGTGTCGGCAGGCGAGCGCGTGACCCAGCTCGTGCAGGATCTTGACCAGCGCCAGACTGACGCCGAGCAGAACCAGGTTCTTCGCTTCAAAAAAGGTGGTGAACTCGGGCAGTTGGGCGACAACAGCGTCGAAGTGTGTGAAGACGAGTGTCACGGCTGAGAGCAACAGCAGCAGCGTCGCCAGCAGAAACCAGGGAGTAAAACAGAGTGCCGCGACCGGCTGCAGCCAGGTCAGCAGTCGATGAGGGTCAACGCCCCGGAAGCGAATGGCCAGCGGATTCATCCAGCGGGCCCGCCGAGCCGCCTGCTGTTTCTGTGTCTGACGTTCCAGCAGGATTTCACCCTGCCCGAGGGCATCAGCCAGAATCAGACCCGCTTCGTGCAGTCGCGATAAGAAGCCCTGCAGGTGTGAGGCTTCCAGTTTCTGAGGCAGGAACTTTTTTTCGTACTGCCTGCGGATGCTTTCGAACGAGGCTACGCCATCCAGCTGTTTGAGGATGAAGTATTCCTCGTCCCTCAGCTGATAGTACTGGAGCGAAAACGGATCCTTGATGCCCCAGTACGTCTTGCCGCCAAACTGGAGCGGCTGCACCTGCAGGTCGGCCCGCATCCGCAGGTGCAGGGGCTGGTTCGAATAGTTCTGGGCACCGATAGACATGAGGGAGGACCGCCTTCTCAGTCGCGGAAGTTTATTGAATGATCAGCGAGGCACGCATGCCCGGTTTCAGTTTGAGGTCCGGGTTTTCAATGTCGGCCCAGACACGGGTCTGGTTATTGACCGCATTGATCTCGGGACTGACGAAGGAAATTTTGCCCTGGAACTTCTGCTCCTGCTTCGTGCCCGGGTTGACCAGCAGTACCACGGGACGGTCTTTCAGATCCCGTTCCTGCAGCAGTGACAAGTTGATCAATCCTTCTGCCCGCAGACGATCGAGCTTCAGCAACCGCATCACGGTTTCACCTGGACGCACCCATTCCCCGGTCCGGGTCATGATCTGCACGACCATCCCGTCAATCGGCGAGACCACTTTCCGCTTTTCCACAGCCAAAGCTGCGATCTCTTCCGCGTTCCGTTTCAGTTTCGCTTCCAGTTGCGCGGTCTTCGCTTCTTCGGTTGCCTGTTCGATTTCCAGCTCTGCTTTCTCTGCGGTCAACTGCAGACGATCCAGTTCGGTTTTCGAGATGCTCTTCGGATACTTCTGGATCGAATCTTTCGCCCGCTGCAGTTCCGCGTTCGCCACTTCATGCGATTTACGGGCGAACCGAAGATCGACGTCGTTCTCCGCTTTGAGCTGCGCGGTTTCATATTCCAGTTGTGCCTGCTTGAGCAGCAGCCTGGCTTCAGAGTCTTCAATCTGGGCCAGCAGGGCGCCCCGTTCGATGGTCATGCCTTCCCGGACTCTGAGGTTGGTCAACTGCCCGACTTCCCGCGCGGGGACTTCGACCTGCTCGATGACGGTCACCAGCACCGAGTCGATGCGCAGCGGCGCGTCCGTTGATGCACGCTCATCCGCGGACAGGGCCAGCGGCGCGGCGATTTGCAGACCAGCCAGGGTGGTGAACAAACAGATTGAGGCACACAACCGGTTCATGGTGATTCTCTTCCTTTTATCAGGAAAGCAGTGAGCTTGAATTCTGCTAACGTGAAACAAAGCACCGAAAACATACGTTTTCCGGCGGAATTGTCTCATATCACATTCACTGCTTAAAGACCATCTTAATCGGGGGCGGACCGCCCGACTGGAGGTAAACTGAGCAGCCTGGCGTGGAGAACATTGTCAGAATACCCTATTTTTTCCGATCCGCAATTGAGGTGACCACATTCCGTCCGTTAAGATCAGGTGGATGGGCCCTCCTTGTCTTACGTGAACCTCACGTATTTTGCCAGAAATCTTTCCCGATTCAGGTCGTCTGCTCATGACTCAACGTTCCACCGCTTGTTCTGCTCACATTGATTCCCGCCGCACTTTTTTGAAAACCGCCGGGGCCGCGGTTGCCGGCAGTTTTTTTGCTCCCGCAATTCTGGGGGCTGACGACAAAGCAGGCACTAAGCCGCCGCTTGTCGGAGAAGGCGCGTTTCAGTACGAAGTCACGCACGGGTGGGGCGGTACCCCGAAGCACATCAAGTGGGGAGAGACACACGGCGTCTGTGTCGACGAGGCCGGTCTGATTTATATCAAACATCGCTCCCGCGCAAAGACGCCCCTGGATGCCATCGTGGTGTTTGACGCCGATGGGAAATTCGTCCGCTCTTTCGGAAAGGAATATCACGGCGGCGGTCACGGCATTGATGTCCGCAAGGAAGGCAACGAGGAATTCCTGTATCTCTCTGATGTGAAGCACGGTATCGTTGCTAAAACCAGTCTCACAGGGGAAGTCGTCTGGAAGATTGGACGACCCGCTGCGCCCGCGCATTATCAGGACGCCAAACAACGCTACAGTCCCACCAACATTGCCTTCGCCCCCGATGGGGGATTTTATGTCGGCGATGGTTACGGCTCCCACTACATTCACAAATACACGAGCGACGGGAAGCCCGAGTTTTTCTGGGGAGGCAGCGGCACCGAAGCGGGCAAAATGAAAACACCGCACGGCATGTGGCTTGATACCCGCGATGGCACACCTAAGATCGCCGTCTGTGATCGGGCCAATCACCGGCTCCAGTATTTCAGCCTGGATGGTAAACACCTGGGCTTTGTCAACACGGTCAGTTTCCCGGCAGACATCGACATCCAGGGAGACATCATGCTGGTCTCCGATCTGCATGCCCGGGTGACCCTGTTCGATAAACAGAACCAGGTAATCACTCACCTGGGCTACGATCAGGACTGGACGAACCGCGTGCTGGATGGCTTTAAGATTCGCACGCAGCCCAAGCAGTGGGAAGCCGGTCGCTTCGTGCATCCCCACGATGCCTGCTTCGATCAGGTGGGTAATATTTTTGTCACCGAATGGGTCTCAACGGGCCGTATCAGCAAACTCAAGAAAGTCAGCTGAACCGCCTTTGACTCTAAAGTTCACACTCGCTTTAATCTCTTCACCCTGGTTGGAACCTGATGAATTTTTCTCACGAGTTCGATGAGCAGCGCTTCTTCGAAATCTGGACGGCAGTACGGATTGAGCGTCCCGTGAATTTCTCCCTGTTTACGTTTGGAGATCAGCAGCTTCCTTATTACCTGGTGACCGGCGCGCCCGAACCCGGGGCGACGGTCAAGGTCCGCAAAGGGGAAGTCCTGATCACGCGGGCGATGATCATCACTCCCGATTCGATGGAGCCCGAGTTTCGTAACTTTTTTGAAGAGCAGGAAGAGGCGGACCTGGCCGCGTTCCTGCTCTCGCGGACGGCAGGCTTTTCCAATCTGAAGTTCTCCAACACCAGCGGACCCGAACGGATCGTCAGCGACAGCGTCGAGGAAGCAGTCGACAAGCTGAATAAACAGCTGGACGACGAAGAGGAAGAGCACACCGCGATCCTCAGTGCACCGCCCGGCATGGGAGGCATCGCCATCATGCGTTACGCCGCCGAACGGGTCTGGGAGAGTGCCCCGGGCAACATTCAGGAATTACGCGAACGGGGTTTTCTCAATTAACGCGATCATTGTCATTTTGAATGTGGGTTGCACTTCTCGTGATGAAATCAGGCGTAGGGGCGGTACCTGTGTGTCCGCCCGCCTGGCGAGTTTCGACCGTTATGCAGGCATCGAAGGCAGCTTTCTCAAATATTCGTACTACCAAACGCAGACAGACTCGCTCTACGGGTAGCCACACAGGGCTACCCCTACGTGATAGAACATACTGCTGCAGGCAACAGGAAGCTGCCAGGGTCGACGCACACGAGTAGTTCCAGGATCTCTTTTACTTTTTCGGAATCTTATTGAGCGTATAGTAAGCCTGTGGATGCAGCAGTGACTGACCGGCTTTGTTCTTCACACCAGCGGCGACCAGTTCGTGCACATACAGCTCCCGCAGGTCGTTCACTTTGAGGTGGACCCGGGTGCCATCCTCCGAGACCGTGATCTGTTCAAGGGGGAGTTCCCGGTTCAGAATCTCGTCGCTGCCGTAAGAAGAATGATAAGTATAAGTGTAACTTTTCATCTGATACGACCGGGGATCCATCGCGGTTTTCGGATCGACGGGTTGCGTGAAGACCAGTTCGAAGCCGTCGGGTTTCGCCCGCATCTCCTTGATTTCAAAGGGCGTCTTACCCGTCCAGACCAGACGCTGTAAGCCGTAGGACGCCGTCCCGAGACTGCTCCAGCCCCGATTGGTCAGACCCACGAATACGCTGCCATCGGTTCCCTGTGCCAGACGCAGGACCGCAGAAGCGAAGCCTTCCCGGAAGGGGAAGCAGGCGCCCTGGTATTCGCCGTCGACCTGTTCCAGGAAGACGCGGTTGATGGCAGCCTGGGTGAATTCGCCGACAAAAAACTGACCATCGAACGGGCCGAATTTGCCGCCACTGTTATCGAGCATCACATCGGTCGTGGACTGTCCCGCTTTCTTATAAGGGAACCAGACCGCCGGTGGTTTGAGTTGCGGCATCTGTTTGATCGCCTCGGGCAAGGGGAGGCCGTTGGGAATCGCTTTCACACCCTGAATGGGTGAGCCCGGGAGGCCCATCGAGGCGAGTGCTTCCACATGATGAAAGAAGGCCCCTTTGCGCATGTGATGCAGCGTATTCGTGGCGACCCAGTTCCCCTGCTGATCGGTGTAGAACACATCGCCGGCCCGGTTCACACCAATTCCCGCAGGCGAACGCATGCCGGCGCAGACGGGAACCAGTTCTCCGTCGGGGGTGACCTTCATCCCCCAGCCGCGCCAGCGTCCCTGGGCAAAGCCGAGCGTCGGATCTTTGACGGCCCGGGCCTTGTGTTCTTTTTTCAGTCCCAGTCCGATATTGAGTGTCAGCCACAGGTTGCCCTCGTGATCGAGCTTTGGTCCGTAAGCGTATTCGTGGTAGTGCCCGGTGACGCCCCAGCCTTTGGCGATGGTCAGATATTCATCGGCGGTCCCATCGCCGTCGGTATCGCGAATCCGCGTCAGCTCGCTCCGTTGCACCGTATAGAAGGCGCCGTCTTTCCAGATCAGTCCCAGCGGCTCATGCAGGGCGGTGGCGAACCGTTTGTAAGTCACGTTTTTGGGTGGCTCGTCATAGACGCCGTCCAGAATCCAGATTTCCCCCTTGCGGATGGCAACCGCGATACGCTGATCGTCGAGGACCGCGATGCCGCTGACTTCCAGCACCAGGTCACCGGGGGCCGGCTTCCAGTTCTGTGAACGCGACTCGGTCTGCGCTTTGGGGGTCATGATGGAGACGATGCGGTAATAATCGTCTTCACTCTCCGCATACGCGTTGGTATCCGTCAGGACGCTGGTCAGACAGAGCAGCGTGAGCAGGCAGAAAATGTATTTTACCATTGGTATGTCACCTCAATCGTGGTGTCTTCTGTCAGGGGCACGGGGATCAGCCATTCGCTGAGCTTGTCCCGGGTTCGTTCTTCACCTGCTTTGGCGAAGGCTTCTGCAACGGAGACACGCAGGCCGTTTTCGTTTTGTCGCGTGCTCGGATCAACGGTTTTCAGGTTCTTCCCCGTCAGACTGCGGAACCAGAGCGTGCCGGCAGACTTGGCTTGTGAGCCGGCCTTGATGGTGAGCCGTCGTTTCAGTGTCTGTTTGGCAGTCGCTTCCAGGCGGTCTTCGATGTCGATTCCCTGGTAGCGGTAAAGAAACGTGGGTACGCCCTGCTTGTCGATGCGATAGCCTCGGAACTGCAGCGTATTCTCGCCCGGTTTGGATTCAGGCCAGGCTTCTTCTGTCTGTTTGAGGAACGCGACCGGTGGCCCTGAAGGAAACTGCATCAGTGCATCTCCCAGCGGATCTGCCGGTGGGGCAAAGCGGATGAACCAGGTTCCCTGTGCGTCGAGGAAGCGTCCTTTCCAGGCCAGGGCAGGGCGAACCTGTTCGGCGTCAAAGGCAACATGGACTTTCTGCGGGAAGCCCACGGCGATCGCATGTGTGCCTGCCTCTTCCATAAAGGTTCGCAGGATGATCGGTTTTTTGTCGGGCACCAGTTCGTAGTTTTTCGACTTGGCTGCGAGAATCTTTTCCGGCAGCGGCTGTTTGTCTCCCGCTTTCAGGTACGCCCAGATCGCGGCGATCTGTTGTTCTACATCCCCTTTGAGTACGTCCTTGTTCTGGCTCTTGCCATCAGGGAAGAAGGTTGGCATGCGGGTGCGCTCTTTGAGAGATGCGGGATCGAGCAGGAAGTCATGAAACCACTGGGCATGCACGCGGCTGGTGACCTCACCCAGGTCCGTACCAACCACACCAGGCATACTTTCGCCCCGGATCGGATGACACTGAATACAGCCGGTCTCCAGCATGCTGCGACCGGCGGGAGGCAGCTGCGCATGTTGAGGGAAGACATCGGCTTCAGATCGCTTTTGTGGACGATCGACTTTCTCAAACTGGTTGGGCAGCGCTGCAATCTCCTTACCAGGGAAGATCGGCATGCGGGCGTGCATGTGCGGTCGAATATCCCCTTTGCCTTTGAGAACCTTCGATAGCCAACCCTTCTGCAGCTTGAAGCCGATGCCTGTCAACGTGGGAGGAATCCGACCTTCATCACCCAGGTCGACATGGCCGGCGGTTTCAAAGTACGGTTTCCGGTTAAAGCCGACGCCACCCTGCTTATCGCGCTCATGGCAGGCATAGCAGTTGAACTGCAGGAGCTGAAAGGCCAGCTGGTTTGCTGCAGCTGGATTTTGTTTTTGCTTCAGAGCGGCGAGAGATTCTTTGATCGCGGTCTGCTGGAGTTCATCCAGAGGATAGGCGGGCATCTTCTGTTGGGGATTGTGAAAACAGCTGGCAGCGGCGGTCGGCTGTAACTGGCTCAGAGGCCGGGCAGAGAATGTCGGTTTCAACTGGTCGACCTGATGGCAGTTTACGCATCTGAGTTCGACGAACTGTTTCTTGCCGGCGGCGATCAGTTCTGCAGATTCACTGCTGGTAGCAGCTGTCGCGGATCCTGGTTGCTGATCTCGGAGCAGGTAGGCGGCGATGTCTGCTGCTTCCACGGCGGCGAGTTTCAACTGGGGCATGCGACCGGCGGGGCGCGTCTGTTCCGGATTGAGCAGGAAAAAAGTCAGAGCCTGTGGCGTGTACTTCGCCGTGAGATCCGGGTGCGGAACCGAATTCACCGGACGGACTGCTGCAGCGAGTCCGAGCTCTTTGATGTCTTCCGGATCGAGCTGGGCCAGGAGTTTGTCATTGGGCGAAATTTTGGTTTCGCCGGGTTCGTAGTTCGCATCGGTTTCATGACAGGCGACGCAGCCGACTTTGTGATAGAGTTCGCGGCCCCGCGCCACGTTCCCTTTGTTCCAGAATTCGTAGGGGACCGGATTGGCGCCGGTGGCTTTGATCGTGGGAAACGGTTTCTGTTGGGACATCAGAAACGCGGTCAGGGCCTGGATGGTGGATTCTTTTTCATTCGCAGGCAGACCGTGCAGGACGTCGGGCATCGTGGTGCCGGCTTTGGTGACATGCGGGGCGGACAGGAATTCTGTGACCCACTTCCGCTGCAGACGGTTGCCGACGCCATCGAGTCGGGGGCCGCCCTTGGGTTGCAGAGCAGACTGTGATGTGGGGTGACAGGCGGCGCAGCTCAGTTCGCTGATCAACAGTCGGCCTGCGGTCCCTTTCGGAAGTTCTGCATGACGTCCGAAGCGGTCGAAGCCGGAAACAAAGGGGGCTGGATCGGGAGCGGCAAGCAGGGAGTGGCCCATGATCAGGCACAAAAGTCCTGTCACCAGGCAGGTCCTTCGTTGATTCATTGAACGGTCTCTTTCTCTGTGGGCTGCAGTCGGGGCCGGTTCTCAATGTGATGCGCGAATCGCAACTGTAATTCAGGCAGGTACTTCGATCATAAAGCAGCGGCAGACCGGAAGCAATCAGAGAACGCGTTCATTTTGTATGGGTTTGCGTCGTGCCGGGCGGAGCGAGCGTGCTTTGACCGCGGGCCCAACCCTTTAGACGACTGAGACGCTTCGCGCCACGCAGAAAATATTCCTGGTTCAGTGACTCCAACTGTTCCTGTCGCAACCGGTCACGCGTGGTCTGCCAGTCGGGAGGGGAAGCGATGAACTGCAGGTCGCACATGGTTTCATAGATCGCATCGGCGATCAACTGATGGCCTTCGATACTGGGATGCACATGATCGACGAGCAGTTCGCTACCGGGAATGCCGTCCGGGGTTTTCTGTTCGAACAACCTGCGGGCATCGATGACGGGGACATCGTACTGTTGCGCCAGACGGAAGAGAGTATCGTGCATCGGTTCGAGCATGCGGAGCGGGCAGATGTCTTCCTCTTTGGCCTTGATGAACCAGCTGCGTGCGTCGTCGTACCGTTTCAGGTATTCACAGGTTTTTCCCACGCTATACAACAGGCTGGCGTGTGTGTCATCTATATTCAGGGCCTGTTGCCAGTAGTTCATTTTCTGCTCTGCCTCGTCCCAGCTGCATTCATCTGCGGACTTCCAGAGGGCATTCACCTCGTCGCGCTCTGCTGCGGTGAGGCGGGAAGCGAATTCGCTTTTAAAGGGAATGCAGTTTTTCAGATTGCTCACCGGATTGACCAGCAGCAGCGGAACGCCAGCCTGCTGCGCCAGCAGAATCATCTGACGCATGTTGAATTCATAGTGGACCATAATGGCCCGGCGATGTTCCGGATCGCGGTGGTACTGTTCCAGTCCCTGTCGAAAGTCGAGCAGCGCGTTGACATCGGTTTCGAGTACGTTTTCTGATTTTTCCGTTGCCTGCGTTCTCTGTTGTGAGTCGGGGAGCAGGCTTTGAATCACCGATGCCAGTCGCAGGTCCAGCAGGGTACTCTCGGTCTGCAGCAGCAGTTCGGGTTGATCTTTCAGACGGGAGTAGGAACGGTCTTCCAGAAATTCATTGTGTCCGCTGTAGACGATGAACAGGTCGGGTTCGTAGCGCAACGCTTCTCGCAGGATGGGCACCAGGCGATAGCTGGCATAAGAGACGCCACCACAGTTCACGACTTCAAAATTCCGCGTGGGGGCCGCGGCCTGCAGATTGATTTTCAGCCAGTTGGTAAAAGAGGTTTCGACGGCATACGGACGTCCCTGGACGGTCGATCCGCCGAGAACGAACACGCGGTAGGTGTTTTTTCCTTTGTTGACCGGGAACTGCTGCGGACGGAAGAAGTCGCTGCGGTCGGCTGAGGTCTGGTAAGTGGTTCCGTCAGCGTTTTTGACAAACAGGGTCGAGTCTTCGCTGAAAGAAATGAAAGGATCCTGGCTGTGCGGGAGTGGCTGAACGCCACCCAGGCGGAGCCCCCCTTCCAGCAGACCGATGAAGATGAGCCCCAGGAGCACCGCCAGCGTGCGAAACAGCACGGGGTGCCGAGACTTTGGCTGTGCGGGACGCGGTTCGGGTTGTGGATCGCCTGTCTGGTTCATCGGAGTGTTCTTGAGCGGCAGATGATGCAGGGACGCAGAAAAGCAGAGAGTTCCCTCATCGTACCCGACGACAAACCGTGGGTCCAGAACGAATGTCAGCAGGGGAATCCTTTCCGGCGCACAAAAAAGCGATGCCCCCGGGGGAGCATCGCCTGTGTGTTGCAGTGAAACGACTTCGGGAACCGGTTTGACTCTACTTGGATTCCAGATCGAAGTTCAGGGTATTGTCTCCCGCTTTGACTTCAGCAGTCAGTTTCGAGTTGGCGTTGAATTTGGCCGGGATCTGATCCTGGGTATCGTTGGGGGTCCCGGGTTCACCACGCTTGCTGATGCGTACGGTATGAGTTCCCAGTACTGCCCCCTGATGGTCCTTATTAAAGACTAGTTCGTAATGCCCGGAGGCATCGGTCGATCCGGTAGACAGAGTTCCGGTCTGGGGTTCAAAAGTGACACTGGCGCCCTCCAGCGGTTGTCCATCCAGTGTAATCGTTCCTGAGACCTGCCCCAGTTCGGGCACATCAGAATCCCCTCCCGAGCAGGCTGTCAGCAAACCGACCGTCAGGAGGAAGAAAACTCGTAAAACAGGTAGATGATAGAGCTGCATTATATTCATGCTTTCCTTAAAGACTAAAAATCGCTGATGACTTCACCACCGCCGATACTCGACAATGCTTTCTGTAAATTGAAGTCCACGTTTTCACTCAGGAATCGGACTGCTCCATCACCCATCAGGACATGGCATCCGCCGACATGCTCACTACCTGGAGAATACCAGATGACCCGATTGGTGCTGGTGTCGATCTGGTTCATCTTACGATAGCTGCCACTGACGGCTCCTGTTGCAACATAAGCAGACCAGAAAGGACCACGCAGATCACTATCTTTTTCGAGTGGAGTCTCCATCATGATCATCGTATTGCTGGTCCCGTCTTTGATGTCTCGGATGCGGGCAGCACCGTTATGGCCAAAGGCTGACTTTAAGGCTTTCGTATTATAAGCCTCGTAGGAAGTGCCCATATTATAGGTGGGATACATCACACTGTAGCTGGTCCGGTAGGCATTACGAACTGCATAAGCCCCGGAGGTAGTGGTATAAGGTCCCGGAGAGTGAGAGTCACTGGGGCAGAGGAAAACTACAATCTTTCGCTCTGTTGCCGTTTGATAGCCGCCACCCCCATGGGCAGGAGGACCATCTGCATTTCCGGTCGGTAAGGAGAAATTGATTTCGTTGTAAATCGCACTCTGATCAATGAAAGGTAAGAGAAACATGTAGGCAGTAAAATTACGCACTGGAGCACCTGATGGCATCCATCCAGAATCATATCCGCCAGCATTCACATCTCCCGGAGGAAAAACGCGGTGGGAATCATGGTAGTTGTGCAGCGCCAGTCCCAATTGTTTGAGATTGTTTTTGCAGGTTGACCGACGAGCGGCTTCGCGAGCCTGTTGAACTGCAGGTAACAGCAAGGCGATCAGAATCGCGATGATCGCAATCACCACCAGTAACTCGATGAGGGTAAAACCTCGTTTTGAATATTTCTTGAACTCAAGTGCCATGGTTCAGAATTCCTTCCAGTGATTAAGAAAAGATTAGTAAGAAATGAAAAAGAAATTTAAGCGCATTAATTATTCTAATCGGCCATTAGTCAGAATGGCAAGAACATTCTGTTGTAAATCCAATATGGATAAGGGATTTCTTATTTGAAGTGGAGCCAGGAGCAAGGAAAAACCAAACGGAGGCTTCGTATAGAAGAGAGGTAAACGCCTCGTTCTCCAGTAGTTACCAGAGAAAGATTCGGCGAGAGGAGGGTAACACTCAAGGCTGCGGAAGCGGCGTGTTACCGGGATTGCAGGTTGAGCGCCTGCTCGTCGAGCGCTTTCTGCAGCGTCATCGAGTAGGCCAGGTACTTGCGATCCAGTTCATCGTAGGAGAGCCCCGTCAGTTCCGGAAGGCTCTGCGCGTTGTTGCGAAGCCGCGAGTTTTCGCTGTAGAGTTGCGTCATCTGTTGAATGAACGCGTCCCGGTATTCTCCCTGGTTGGCGTGCATGAAGAAATGCGAGAGTCCCGACGCCTGGCTGTAGTTGGGGCTGATATTGGGACTGCCCTGAAAGGCGGTGCGTCCCATGGCGGCGAATTTTTCCAGGGGGACGTAATACTGGTCTTCCAGCAGACGATAGCGGGCCGCATTGAAGCGGATATGATTGGGATTTCCGGCTTTGAACTTCTTACCTTTTTTCTCGAATGATTCCATGTAGCAGGCGATGCCTTCGATGGCCCAGAAATGATTCTTTTCACCGACCTGTCGGCTGCCTCGACTGTTGCCGGTCTCATAGAACAGCTGATGGGTGGCTTCGTGATACAGCGTTCCCAGGTCTCCCTCCGCTTCCGGATTATAATAGAAGTGGGAGATGCGATCGCCGAACAGGTAGATGCCGTGGGTGAGAGCGATCTGGGGAATCTCTTTCTGCAGTCGCTGCAGATATTCCTGGCGGGTACTGTAATAGTGCATCACATGCTGTTGTTGATTCTGGCGGCGAAACGGATTGCGGGAGCCTTGAAACATTCTGCGCAGCTGTTCGGGAGTGTTGAAGAACCCGGCGAAGGTCTGATGGAAGTAGCGATAGAATTCTTCCATTTCCGTTGCGAGCTTCACACCCATTTCCAGGCTGTGATTCGTTTTGATCAGAAAGTGTTCGGTTTTGATTTCCCAGGCGTTACGGAAATCGCGGCGGATCTCGGCTTCCTGGGCGGCTGACATCCAGCGTCCGTTGACATAGCGTTCCCCGCGTTCATAACGGGCGATATGCGTCGTGGGGAGCCAGCCGAATTGAGGATGCCATTTCTGTCTGTGATCCTGCATCTCTTTTTCGAAAGGCGTCATCCATTCATCGCCGTTCCGCACGTATCCCAGGATCTGTCTGACCGAACGGTGATCCGGATTGTGGTAAGCGGTTTCCCGAATCAGGTCGTAGGCAAAACTGGGGAAGCCGGCATATAGCACTTTGCGGGAGAAGACGAACAGGTCGTTGGCCTGATCTTCCTGCAGGTTCTTTAATTTGAGTCGCCACATACGTTCCCCTGCAGGCAGACTGGCCGGCAGGTCTGGCTGAACTTCGCGGGGCAGCGTGTAGGAATCGGGATCAAATTCGCTCCACTCCTGGATGAGCGTCGCGATGGCCTCGGTGCCTTCGGGCTGCTGATTCTGCTGACAACTGGTTGCCAGTTGTTTGAGTTGATCCTGAAACTGATCCCGCAGTGCATTGTACTGCTTGTGGTAGACTTCCAGGGCCCGTGCATTCTGTGCCCATCCGGCGCCGGGGGTCAGTACAAGCAGAGCGCAACATAACAATAGCCCCTTGACCGCAGTTCGCAGGGAAAAGACAGTCTGCCGGCACTGACGGGGGAACTCCCCTGAAGGGATTGCAGCAGATTGTCGATTCACATCAGGCATGGTCTTCGGTGTTCCTTAGGGGACAGTTTAACAGGCTCTCTTAATACGATTTTAGGCGAGTCAGGCAGAGGAAAAAAGGAATTTATCGGCAATTTGAGGTGGGAACCGATCAGGGAAGTCCCTGTAACCCGGTTACGCCGTGTAATGTGACGCGATCGTAAGAGGGGGCGAATTCAATCTGCTGGGCCTGGTTAGGCGCACTGGGAGTTTTGCCGGTACGCGAATAGCGGCGGATCGTGGCTTTGCGATTGCCAAACGAACGCATCATGTAGAGGTCTTTGGATTCGTCATAGCTGATCGTATCCGCGCGGGCAATGAACGACTGGTTGGTCGGTGTCTTCTTGTTTTTGACCAGGGCGTTGCCTTCGAGTTCGGCGTTCCCCTTGGCCAGCATCGAGATGAATTTCTTCTTCTGTCCTTCAATGTCATGTTGAATCAGTTTCAGACTGTTGCTCCGCATCCAGCCTGCATTGGGAGGCAGTTGATCGGGGTTGATCGTATCCAGCGGACGTTTGACGCCCCCGTAGGTAATCTGCACGCGATCGTCGAAGGTGGTGCTCTGCTGCGAGACATTTCCGGACATCTTGCCGTTGAAGTCGATGCGGGTGTAATTCCAGCTGTCGGTATCGGTTTTCTGCGGCAGGTTGGCCTGCGAGACCCGGGATTCGGGATTGGATTCCTTGGAATTTTCACGTCGCCAGAGAATCAGCCAGCCGGGACCGCGGGCTTCTGCGTTACCGGTTTTTTTATCCACGTTCATCTGCCAGAAGCTGGCGCGACGGATACCGATCAGCCGGTTGTCCTGGTACTCGTTACTTTCCACTTCCACGCCGTCCCGACAGGTAATGAAGTGCACCGTCGGTTTCTGACCTTCGGGTTGTTTCTCGGTGAACGAGACCCGGTCGGAGAGGATGACTTCCATTTCCTGGCACCGCAGGCGATTGTCGCCCATGTTGGTACGAACCTTACCGAAGAAGTTCGCGGTGATGCCATCAAAGACCATTTCCTGATCCCAGTGAATTTCGAGCAGGTTCTCCTGGTCGTTACCCTGTTCCTGGACCTCACCGGTCAGACCACGTTCCTGGGTGATTCCCTCCGCGCCCGAGAGCAGACCGGCGGCTGATTTCTTGCCCCCTTTGACCGGGAGCAGCAGTAATCCTTTGCCCTGGACTTCCGCCCGGTTGGCCAGTCGATACAGGAAGATATCATCCCCTTCGATCTGGGATTCACCGCCATTGATTTTCGCCGGAGTGCCCATCACGTGCAGCACCTGGTCGTTTTCGCCTTTATTCTGAATGTGCATCTGGTTGCCGGTGATGTGCATCGGCTGTTTCTGCGTTTCATTCAGCTGTTTGACGGAGACGTTGCCTTCAGTCCAGACTTCAGAAACTTCGGCTTTGCCTGCTTCGTCTTTCTGCATGCGCAGTTTGATCAGGTCGGAGACGACCATTACCGGCTCAGGTTCTTTCTTTTCCGGGCCCAACGGAGCTCTGCCGCCCTGCTGGCCAGCCGGTGTGTCATCGACGGCAAACGCCGCCGGTTGGATCGCAGATTTCTGTGGTGCGACGGATTTGCTGACGGGGGCATTCGGAGCAGATGTCGGCACGGTGGCTTCATCGAACCAGACTTCCAGCCGCTTCGTTTTCCCGCGGAGCTGGGGACTGTAGATGGCGACGTCCTGTGTGGCGATCATCTTGTGCGGATCGACTTTCTGCGCGGTCTTTTTCGCATTCTCTTGACGATCCTGCTGCAGCATGTCTTTCTGTTTCAGTGCGCCCAGATCCCCTTTGAGCCAGAGACGAATCTGTTGTGCTGCCAGTGCAAATTCCTCAGCCGGCTGCCGGATGATACACTGCTGTTCCAGTTCCACCATATCGAGTTGTGTCTCGGGATCGCGCGATTTTTTCATCAGCTTTGCCCACTGGGCGGCGACGGTTAACTGGCCCGTACTCGGATCCACGTAATCCACCTTGCCGGCACCTTCACAGAGCACGGTTTCCACGCGTCCCTCATCATCCTGGTGGATGGTGATCTTGGGACACTCGAGTTTCGACGCCTGTTGATAAATTTCGACCGAGCGTTCATCGGTCAGCACGATCGTTTTTGTTGCTTCGTTATACGAGAGACGCGTCATGCGGCCTGAGAACTGGTTTTCCTGCGAGACCAGCGCAACATTTTCCCCTGTAGCGACGAGCTCCTGGAACTGCAGCTTCCCGGAAGCGTGGCCCGGTTTCTTATCTGCCTCCGGTGTCGGATTGTCGGGGTCTTCTTTTCTGACAAACTGGAGTTGCAGCTGATCGCAGTCCAGCGTATCCGCATGCTGAGGACCAGTGGGATGGTAGACGCGGACATCTTTATGGAATGTACCCTGGTTGGTTTCCAGGTTGAAAGTAAAGCTTCCAGCGCTTTTGACTTTGGCGAACCGGCTGCGGTTATTTGATGCGTGCTCTTTGTCCTGCTTCAGCGCCAGCTCCATATAGACATCGCGTCGCAGTACGATTTCGCGAATCCCGTCGGCTGCAGGTTTGAGTTCTTTGGGTTTCACGGCTGCGGGGATGAGCTTCATCTCAATGCCCCGCGCGCGACCGCGGTGTTCTTCGTAGGCGAAGCGGACTTCACTGTCGCTCCAGATGTTCATGGAAGATTCATCGTAGAAGAAGTTACGTCCGTAAATGATCAGGCCGTTGGGTCCTGTAATTTTTACAAAGCCCTCCAGCGAGCCTGCGATCATATGGCCCGGATCGGTCTGTTTGATACCAAACGGCTGCTCGAAGCGGATTAGTGCTTCTTCACTCATCAGTGCGAAGGGCTTTTCCGAATCCTTTTTCTTGGGATCGAACATCAGCATTGCGAATGGTTTCAGACGGGCGGCCCGTTTCTCCTCTTCCTGCTGCCAGCGTTCGGTGTAGATGAAGACGTTTTCATCCTTGAACTGGTAGCGGGCGTCGGCCGCCCAGGGGATTTCCGGCAGATACGTTTTGGCGTGCTCGTTATTGGCAGACGCGTATTCGGGAGACTGAAAGACCTCTTCGGGAAACTCCTGCCGCACGACCGTACCATTAATGACCTGTTGCAGGACCTGCGCGTAGACCAGGTACGACCCTGTCAGTGACAGCATAGTCACCCAGGTCAGCAGCGTCCGGTTGGCGATCAGGCGATCGAACAATCCATTCCTGTTATATCGAATGGTTGCGGTCATGTATGAAAGGGAATCGTTTCTTACTTAAGTGAGATGAACAGTCGAAAGGGAAATGAACTGATAAGGTGTTATCCCGCCTGGCGATCAACCGAGGCGGCTTCGGGTTGCCAGCCGATGACATCGGTAATGTCAATCAGACCGGCCAGCTGGTTTTGGCGATCGACCACGGGCAGCTCGCTCAGCTTACGTGCCTTGAGGAGATCGACGGCGGCCTGCAGTGAAGCATCGGCCTGAATGGTTGTGGGCTTAAGGGTCATCACTTCGCAGATGGGGCGGTCGAGCTGATCGTCGCGTCGTTCTTCCAGCAGACGGGCCAGGTCACTGTCTGTGAAGATGCCGGTAACGCGATCGGATTCATCGACGATGATCACGGCACCGCTCCGGCGGCCGGGAGAACTCAGTCGGACGAAGGCATCGCGAATGGACGTTGATTCCTGTGTCACCCGCACTTCGGCGCGGGGACGCATCACTTCGTTGATTTGTGTCAGTTGTCTGCCCAGGCTGCCGCCGGGATGAAAGGTGGCAAACTGCAGCGGCGTAAAACCGCGGGCCTTACTGATGACCAGTGAGAGGGCATCGCCCATCGCCAGCATCGCGGTGGTGGTGGTGGAGGGCGCCAGCTGATGCGGGCCCGCCTCTTTGAGATCGCCCAGGCAGAGTACGACCCGGGAAGCACGACCGAGGGTGCTGGTCTCGCGGGCGGTAATTCCAATGATGGGAAGATCCATTTTCTGAATGATCGGCAGGAGCCGACGGAGTTCTTCCGTCTCTCCACTGTTGGACAACGCCAGTACGGTGTCGTCCTGGTGCAGGCAACCGAGGTCGCCGTGAATCGCTTCCGCGGGATGCAGAAAATGGGAACGGGTTCCCGTCGAAGAGAGGGTGGCACAGATTTTCTGTGCGATCAGTCCTGCTTTGCCCATGCCGGTCATGATGACAGCTCCCGGTCGGGAGAGGATCAGATCGACGGCATCACAGAGTTCGGTACCCAGCGCGCTACCCATCTGGCGCAATGCCGCGGCTTCGCTGAAAATAATTTCGCGCGCATCTCGTAACTGATCAAACTGGGAAAACTCAATCACCGACCTTGCAGGCAGGGAACTCATCACGCCATTCCTTTATCGCATCCTTGCGGGCATGTGTGGGGGAGCGGGAGTATAAGGCGCTGCGAAAAACGGGTCAATCCGTTTTTATTCGGGTAGTGGGGCTGTAAGTGACCAGCCTGCAGCGGTTTATGATGAAAAGATTCCGCGGGACTCCGCTCGCTAATTTCAAAATCTCTGGCGAAGTACTTCGATCAACGGGCTTTGTTGCAGATTGATATCAGAGGACCTCGTATTTTCCGCTTGAACTTTTACAATGTAAGGTTCGATGCCGCACGCATTTCCCGGGTTCTTCTTATCGAGTTCGGGTGTCCAGATACTGGGCTCCCTGAGCTGAGACAGCATTGATTTTTACGATGAACCGGCGAAGATAGAAGCGGCGGATCGCTTTGCAGGGCTGCCGCTGATGCGTTGCAACCCTTGATTTCATCACCTGTTAGCTGACTGATAGTAGTAGACGAAACCCATGTTTGTTGATCGCGTTGATATTTATTGTAAAGCCGGAGACGGCGGAGATGGTTGTGCCAGTTTCCGAAGAGAGGCCCACGTTCCGCGGGGCGGCCCGAATGGTGGCGATGGCGGCAAGGGGGGCGATGTCGTCGTGCTGGCGGATGAAAACGTCAACAGCCTGGCGAATATTATTGGTCACAAGCACTGGAACGCCGAACGGGGCGGCCATGGTCAGGGGAGCCTGAAAACCGGTCGCAACGGGGAAGACATTGTGATCATGGTGCCTCCCGGGACACTGGTGCTCGACACCAAACGCGGGCACCTGCTGCGTGATATGAAAGAGACCGGCGACCGAGTGGTTGTCGCTAAAGGGGGCAAGGGAGGCCGCGGCAATCGGCATTTTGCTACCGCCACTCACCAGACGCCCCGTGAATTCGAGAAGGGGGGACCGGGAGAACAACGCGATATTTCCCTCGAATTAAAGCTGATTGCAGACGTCGGGCTGGTCGGGAAACCGAATGCCGGGAAATCGACGCTGCTCAGCCGACTCTCCAAGGCTCATCCGGAAATCGCCGACTATCCCTTCACGACCAAGTACCCGAACCTGGGACTGGTGCGGGTCGGCTTTGATCATCAGTTCGTGATGGCCGACATTCCCGGGTTGATTGAAGGTGCCCACGCGGGGATCGGGCTGGGACATGAATTCCTGCGGCACGTGGAGCGGACCCGGGTGCTGGTGCACCTGGTCGAGCCAGCTCCCATGGATCAGACCGATCCGATCGAGAATTACCGTCAGATCCGGGAAGAAATGCGGCTCTATGATGCGACGCTGATGGATCGTCCGGAAATCGTGGTTGTCACCAAATGTGAACTCCCCGATGCGGAAGCGGTCACCGAGCTGTTGTCTGAAGAACTGGGGCAGCCGGTGTTGCAGATCTCCTCTGCCACCGGAGAGAGCCTGGATCAGCTGGTCAGAAAGATCGTCAATACACTTCAGGACCTGGAAGACGAGGTTTAGCAGACGTGACTGCCGAACAGCCCCCGTCCGAAACCCCCGAACCCGAAACATCGAAACCGGAAACCGGGACTCCCCTGCCGAAAGAGGATCTGCCCACGCCGGGCGAAGTTCGCGTCCGGTTCGGCCTGTATGGGGCGGGAGTGATGATGGTGCTCTGCTTTATGTTCCAGGCATTTTTTCATGTGACGGGCAGTGAAACGCAGCGTATTACCGAGTTGGGGCTGATCATGCTGGCCGGTTTTATCGCGGGCTGGGTCTTCGCCCGGCTTCGCTTTTAAACCGCATTTTTGCCCCTGCTGAGGCGATTGTAATTTTTGCATTTCCCGCAGCGCGTCAGACGGATTTGCAATATCTACAAGCATTTCTGGTGAACATCTTCGGCACGCACCGGCGTGTTTCGAATTTTTTGGGAAATGCGTAAGCTGTATTCTGACAGCGTTTTAGCGAGTACGAAATCTAGCACATCCCGGTGGGTTTCTAAACTCAGCTTGCCATTGGTCTTTTCTTTGCAATAAGATCCTCTGCCTGTCACGACCCGCATCGGTCTGAATGGAATTCACCGATATCCGTTACAGGACCCCCGATCAATTCTCAATCCCCAATTCGAGTGATCGACCCAAAACTATCCCGTAACCAACTACCGAGTGTTTGTCAGTCGTCATCCCGCCGACGACTGCAACCAAAAGGAATTAGAGGGCATGGAAGCTCAACTCTATCGCTGTTGCGTACTATTGCTGGCTGCGTTTTTCTCGCTGGGTGCCTCATACAAAACCCCCAATTTTGTGACCCACGCACCGACTCCCGAAATTGCCAAACAGGTGGGTGATGCCGCCGAGGTGTATCGCAAAGAACTCGCGATTGCCTGGCTGGGACACGAACTCCCCAAATGGTATGCCCCCTGTCCTATTAAAGTCAAAGTTGGTAACTATGGTGCCGGCGGTGCGACCACCTTCTCGTTCGATCGTGGTCACGTGTTTGGCTGGGACATGCAGATCCAGGGTTCTCTGGAACGCATCCTCGATTCTGTACTGCCTCACGAAGTCAATCACACCATCTTCGCCTGTCACTTCCGTCGTCCGCTTCCCCGCTGGGCCGATGAAGGGGCTGCGACGATTGTGGAACACGAATCTGAAAAACGTCGTCAGCGACTGCTAAACCGCCAGGTGATGGGCACCAACAAACGCATCCCGCTGCGTCGTCTGCTCTCCATGACCGAATACCCCGAAGAGATGCAGCAGGTCCTGACACTGTATGCCGAAGGTTACTCCCTGGCAGACTTCCTGCTGCAGCGTGGTGGTCGCAAACGCTACCTGATGTTCCTGCAGGATGCCCATAAGAACGGCTGGGATGAAGCCGTTGCCAAAATGTATCAGTTCAAAAATGTGGATGAGCTGGAACAGAACTGGGGCAGCTGGATCATCGCCGGCAGCCCGGATCTGAATCAGCCCGCCGGTCAGCAGCTGGCCAGCAATCAGCCTGAGCCTGCTACCGAAAACAAAGACCTGGTCATCCGGTCGCAAAGTCCTGACCAGGAAGGACCACTCCAGAACGAAGCTGATTTTGCTGCCGCAGATCAGAACAATGCACTGCCTCTGGACCAGATGGCTTCCGAAGAGAATTCCCGTAGATCGCGGCCGCTGCCCATCGATTCCCGGGTTCCCTTCAGTGGCCGTCCTGCAGCCGGCAGTCAGCCTGCGGAAGACATCGCTCTGGTTCAGGAAAACCAGCGTCGTCCCCGGACTTCGCTGCACCAGGAATCACAGCAGCAACCAGCACGTTACGCTGCTCAACCGCAGCGGGCTGCGAACAACAGCCGACCTCAGCGTCCAGCAGCAAACCCCCGTTATCAGCGTGAACAGAGCCCGGGACGCGGAATCGATCTCGGTCAGTCCGCCGAAATCGACTTCTGATAACCGACCGGTTTGAATCAATCCTGAACGGTGTCGCTCAAAGCAAGTGACTCGTTCAGGATTTTTTTTGTGGTAGAACCGCTACCCGGTAAGAGTGATGCTCGCCGGTAGCCTCGAACGCCTGTGTGACTTCTTCCAGCGAATAGCTCTGATCGCAGAGTTTCTGAAACGGATATGTGTGCTGGTAGCGTTCGAGGAAATTCAGGGCATTCGCCAGATCGAGATCGACATAATTGTGAATGCCTTCGATCTTCAGCAGCCTGCGGACAACCTGTTCCGCGGAGACTTGCAGCGGACGGGCCGGATAGACCGAGCCGACCAGAATCATTGTTCCACCAATGTCCAGCGCTTCCAGACCGCTTTCGATCACATCGGGAACGCCGGTCATGTCGAAGACGAAGTCCACGCCCCGCCCCTGGGTCAGATGATGAACTTCAGAGTGCAGCGGCTGATCTTTTTTGACCAGGATCGAATGGGTCGCACCGAATTCCAGTCCGCGCTGGACGCGTTGCGGGTTGATGTCGCTGACGATGACAGAAGCAGCACCTCTGGACTTCGCCACGGCGGTTGCCGTAATACCCAGCATACCCGCTCCCAGAATCAGAACGCTCCGATTTTTGATCTCACCCGCCAGCCGAAAGGCGGCCATGACGGTCGCAGTGGCACAGTTGGCGGGGCTCGCAATCTGATCGGGGAGTGACGCGGGGACTTTGAAGATCGTGGTCCCTTTGACCAGGTGACAATGACTGGCCAGGCCGCCACTGAGGTAGTTCTCGTCAGTCAGTTTCTGGTGACCGTACTTGAACAGGCTCGTGCATTTCTGGGTCAGTCCCCGGCGGCAGTACTCACATTTCTGACAAGCGACCGCCACCGACCAGGTGATGCGATCTCCTGTGTTGACCGGCCGATTGAGAAAATCGACGGTATGATGTTCCGGATGCAGATCGACAACGCGTCCGACCATTTCATGTCCCAGGATGGTCGGGCAGGGAGTGGAACGCGTACCTTCGTAGGTATGCAGATCACTGCCGCAGATCGTGCAGCACAAGATCTCAACCAGGACTTCGCCAGGCTGGAGCCGGGGTTGTTTGACTTCAGTACGCTGCAAGGCAGGTGTGTCACCTGTCAGGATGATCGAGACGCAGGGATCGCTCATAATGCTGTCAATTACGTTTATCTAAAAGCCGTCAGAATCGGTCGCAGTTTCGGACGGGCTCTGAATATTATCCGGATACGAGAAGAACTCTCTTAATTAGAAAAGATATTTTTTTATAAACGGCCCGCATGAAATCGGAAAGTGTACCGATTTTCTTTTCAACTGATCTTAACCTGATGTGGTCTGTCCAGATGTAACCTGCATTTCAGCCAGGACCAGTTCGATCTGGGCGACCAGTTGCTCCATGTCCTCGGGGAAAACATGGCCGATGTTACCGATGCGGAACGTCTCCGCCTGGCTGATTTTACCGGGATAAATTACATACCGACGGCGTTTGAGTTCATCGTAGAAGTGGTTAAAAGAGAAGCCGTCGAATTCAGGATAGTAGAAAGAAGTGATGATGGGTGACTGCAACTCCCGGGGCAGCAGGGTGCGCAGTCCCCGCTGTTCCATTTCCCGGACGAGCGTCGTCTGATTTTCGACGAAGCGGGCATGCCGGGCGGTGATGCCCCCCTCAGCATCCAGTTCGTTCAATGCCTGCAGAAACGCATTCACGACATGCGTCGGGGAAGTGTAGCGCCATTTACCCCCCTTCTGTTCCATTTCGTTCCACTGATCATACAGATCCAGGCTCAGCGAGCGGGCATAGCCTTTCGTCTGTTCCAGCTTCTGCTGACGGGCAATCACGAATCCGAATCCGGGGACTCCCTGAATACATTTGTTGGCAGATGAAATCAGGTAGTCGATGTGAAACTCTTCCATCGTCAGCGGGATGCCGCCGAAGGAGGACATCGCATCCAGGATATAATCGCGACCTGCGTCCGCGACGATCTGACCCACTTCCCGGGCCGGGTTCAGCATGCCGGTGGTCGTTTCACAGTGTACCAGAGCCACATGCGTGATCGAGGCATCGTCGGCCAGGGTCTGGCGGATCTGATCCAGATCGGGGCTCTCGGTTTCCGGGCAGGAAATGGTGACGCGTGCAATCTTCAGGCAGTCGGCGATCTGGCCAATGCGATCGCCGTAGGCACCGTTGGAAATCAGCAGCAGTTTCCCATCAGGGGGTATGACCGAGCCGATGGTCGCTTCGACGGCAAACGTTCCACTCCCCTGCATCAGGACTGATGTATAACCGGGCCTGATTGTCGCCAGCTGCACGAGTCGTTCGCGGATTTCCACCACGTGCTGGTTGTAGTCCACATCCCACGTTGAGTAGTCAGCCAGCATCGCCTCGCGGACGGTTCTGGTTGTCGTCAGGGGACCGGGGGTCAACAGTAAGTAAGGAATATCAGCATCCATAGGGCACACTACCTGCTTCAATCTGGTCAATGATGGCGGACAGCCCCTCAAGTGTCGGGATGACAAAGTGAGCGCCTGCGTTTTTGAGTTTAGTTTCGGCAGCCTGTAATCGCTGCTGTTTTTCTTCTGGAGTGAGGGCCTCCAGTTCGGAGACACTCAGTCCCACTTCGCTGCCGGTCTGGGTCAGACCGACCGTCCAGGTGCCCGCATTCAGGCCCGCTTCGATATCAGGAACCGTGTCTCCGACTTTGATCACTGCGCGCGGGGGATAGACGCCGAGCGTTTCCATGTTGCGGTAGATCATCCAGGGGGCAGGGCGGCCTGCGGGGACCTCGTCGGCACACATGGAAAAGTCGGGAGAGTAACCCTGCTCGCGTGCGGACATGAGAATCGGGTCGGCCACTACGCGCGGGTAACCGGTTGTGGAACCGATTTTAATTCCCCGTTCCTTGAGTGGCGCGAGTGACGCACACAGGCCGGGGACCAGCTCGGTGTAGAGTTTTGCTTCCTCGATCTGCAGCGGCATGAACGTTTCATAGATCTGTTTCACATCGTCTTCAGACCAGGGACGCTGGTGGAGTGCTTCCCACTGGCTGGCGATTTCGTCGAGCTGGAACAGACTGCGGATATGATCCTGTTTATGCAGGCCCATCGGTCCGCGTGCCTGTTGCGGGGTGACCTCGACACCACAGGCCTTGAAGGCTTTGATGAAGGCGGAGATCGGGGCGAAACAGCCATGGTCGATGGTTGTGCCGGCCCAGTCAAAAATCACGAGTTTAATCTGTGTCGGTTGCATGCTGACTTTCAATCAGTTGAGGTCCACGGGATGCTCCAGCACCCGTTGGACAAAGGTTAAAAAATATTCCAGATCCGGCGTTGCCAAGCCGGGAATTTTGGCCGCTTCATCCCAGGTCCGCAGGCGGAGCGCTTCCTCGTACCAGGGATTGTTTTCAAACTGTTTCTGTTCGCGTGCATCGAAGGGACCGCCCTGCAGTTCCAGGCTCAACACGGAAGCGGGGGACAGGCGGGACAAGTATTCTTCGTCGGTGGCACAACGGTATCGTTTGGCATCCACGTGCAGGCGGATGGGTTCGGTGACCGCTTCCGGAAAGTGCTGCTTCAGCCAGGCGGCACCAATGCGTTCGTGCAGATCATCAATGCCCTGTATGGCACAGTCTGCGGAGTGCTTGTGCAGCAGGTGACCCACATCGTGCAGCAGGGCTGCGGTGATCAGTTCCGGTGATGCCTGTTCCTGCTCGGCTGCGGAGGCTGCCTGCAGGGCATGTTCCGTTTGTGAAACAGGTTCGCCGGCATACATGTCGTTGCCCTTATCCGCGAAGAGCGTACGGATCTCATCCAGAATTTCACGCGTCTCAACCAGGGGTGACATCGTTTGCCTCCGGGGGATTGATTTCGGACAGGGTTTGCGCCAGGTTCATTTCACGTTCCTGGATCATCCAGTAAATGACGCCGGCAATGATGGCGGTACAGCAGATGCCGGCCAGTCCGCCGAAGGCCATCTTCCAGCCGTAGTACTGGGCAATCATGCCGACCGTATGTCCGGACAGGATGGCACCCAGGTAGCCGGCGGAATCGACGAGTCCCGCGACGGTCGAACAGCCCCGTTTGCCTCCCAGGTCGATGGCCATCACGCCGGACAGGAAGGAATAGGGGGCCATCAGGAAAAATGCGACGAGTGACAACAGCGTTAATGCCAGGTAAGGCTTGCCGGTCACATCGACAGTGCTCAACAGGGCCAGCGAGAGCACGAGTAGAATCAGGCTGGGTAACACGACCCGACCGTGGCGGCCCCGCAGTCGATCCGAAAGAATTCCGGCCAGCAGGGCCGAACAACCGCCTACCAGCGGAAACAGCATGCTGCCCACCGCCGCCGATCCGATATCGAATTGTGCTACTTCATTCAAAAAGGTCGGTGTCCAGAAATTAAACGTTTCACGGACCAGCGTCAGGCTGAAGTTCATGACGCAGATCAGCCAGAACAGCGGACTGGCGACCAGGGGCTTGAGTACCTCTTTGATCGAAATCCGCTGCGCGTGGTTACCTTCTGCCCCAAAGACGTTGAGCGGGTTGGCTTCCGGTTCTTCCAGGCCGACATCGATGGGGCTCGACTTCAGGGTGAAGTACACGAAGACCGCGATCGCCGTTAATGTCCCTGCGGCGACAAAGAAGACGGTGCGCCAGTTGGCCATAAAACTGAGTGAACTATATTTCTCTCCGAGCATGATCAGGCTGCCGAGGTAGACGCGGGCGAAGGCATCGCCAAACAGAAACGAGAGCGAAAGAATGGCCATCACTGTTGCATGCCACTGGACGGGATACCAGCGCGATGCGGTTTTGACCAGAGCCACCCAGCCCATGGACTGCACAAAGCGGTTGCCGGCCCAGATGACGATGAACAGGGCCAGCCCGCCCGCCAGTCCGAAAAATACGGAAAACAGAATCGAACAGAGCATGCCCGTCAAAAACATCTGGCGACCGCCGAGAAAGTCGGCCAGGTAGCCGTTGATGATTTTTCCAAAGGCATACAGCATGACACCGACCGAGGCGACGGTGCCGATCTGGATTTTAGTGATGCCCAGACCGGTTTCTTCATCCAGCAGCAGTGGCGTGGCGACGGCCAGGTTAGACCGGCAGATGTAATATCCGACGTAGCCGAGAAACAGGCTCGTCAGAGTCATGAGCTGCCAGTTGCGATTGGGGTTCTTGGACATCAGGTGCTGCTTTTCAAAGAGAGAGTTGACCGATATTTTCTTTTGCCAGACCTGGTCCCGTCGTCATTCCTTTGCCGCCGATGCCGGTGAGAAGCTGAATGCGCTCGCCCTGCTGTTTGTGGAACAGGCCTGCAGACTTCTCCTCAGTATAAATGCCGCACCAGCGGTCTGTGACCTGAAAATCCAGTTTCATGAACATCTTTCGCGCATAATTTATGATGAGTTCTTCCACCTCAGCCGACATGCGTTCGGGAGGGGGATCGACCGAGTACGCATGCGAATCGCCGAGGATGAATTCGTTGTCCTGGTTCTGTGTCATCCAGATCTGAATGCCATGTTCCTGCAGCGTGGGTTCGGGGCCCGCCAGATTGATACCCTGCAAAAACTGAGCGTTCAGGAATGCGGGATACCTGGTCAGCGCGATTGGTGAGGCGATACTGGTACCCAGTGTGCGGTTTTCCGGATTAGAAATTTTGAGCATCTGCAGCTTGCAGTACTGCACGTTGCGTTCGATGTACGCTTCGGGAAACAGTGTCTGCAGATCAGCGCCGGAGCAGACAATCACCTGTTGTGCATGAAAGGTTCTGCCGTCTGCGATTTTGACCTGGCAGTGACTGCTCCGTTCCCGCACCGAGACCGCCGTGGTTTTCGGCAGGTAATCGCAGTCCGAGGTGCAGGCAATCCAGTTGATGAGTTCGCGAAAAAACTGGCCAGGGTCGAGTTGCAGATCCTGGGGGAAGAAGAGACTGCCCGTGCAGAATTCCGGATTCAGACAGCAGCTCGAACGGATGGTCTCCTCGGCGTTGAGGAACTTCGCGGGACAGAGAGTGTCCTGTTGCGTGTCAGCGAGTTGTTTCAGGAAGTCGGCTTCCGCTTCCGTGTGTGCCAGATACTGTGTGCCCGCCTGTCGCAGGGGGATCCCTAGCTGGCGGGTCAGCTCTTCGTAAATTTCCGAGGAAGCCAGAGCACGATCGCGCCAGATTCCGGGGGGCATGGCACTGGGAATGATCAGGCCAAAATTACGGACGGATGCCTGCTGGGGAAAGATGTCCCGTTCGATGAGCAGGGTTTTCCAGCCCCGCTGCATGGCAAAGTACGCATGAAACGCACCAAGTACGCCACCGCCGATGACGATGACATCATATTTTCGCTGGTAAGTTTGAGTCGACATGGTTTGCTATCAGTGAAGCCCGAACGAGAGAGTCGCTTGAGTTTCCCATCGGGTGAAGGTCAGGAAGTTCGCGGCCTGGCGGGCAGACAGGAACTCTACCCACCAGGCACTGTCAAACTTCAGTGTGCCAAACTTAAAGTTAAGTATTGCCAAGTATCGGGATCAGAGTGCAGAATACAATGATAATATACGCAGTTAAATTGACAATATTTACATGGGCTTCACGGGTTCTTTAACATTAGCTGACAGAGTGTCGGTTCATAGAACGCTGGTAACGCCAATACCTGTTTGTTGTAGAAGTCGTACGATGAGATTTCCTGAACGTCGAAAAATCGCACTCCTGATCCAGACCTCCAGCGACTGGAGCCGCCAGATCATTCAGGGTATTGCCGACTATGCTTTCGAGCAGGGGGGCTGGGACTTCTGGATTGAATTCCGGGGGCTCAAAGAACGACTGCAGATTCCCGCCTCGTGGCACGGGCACGGCACCATCTGTCGATTGACCGACGCACGCATTCGTCAGTCGATTATCGGGCGGCGTCTGCCCGCGGTGAACGTCTCCTGGTTGGGAACGCATTCCGCCCGCATTCCGAAAGTCGTTTCAGACGAACGCGCCTGTGCCCGCATGGCGGCGGACTTCTTCCTTAACAAGGGCTTTCGTTCGTTTGGCTATATTGGTGCCGACCCCAATCTGAAATACCCTCCCACCATTCAGCACGATTTTGAATCGGCAGTCAGCGAGGCAGGGGGCGTCTGTTATGATTTTCCTTATTACGAACTGACGAAGGAAGCCGACTACGAACAGCAGCAGCATCGACTCAAAGAATGGTTGCGGGAGCTGCCCAAGCCGGTCGCGTTGCTGGTCTGGTCGAGTAAAGTGGGACGCGAAGTGGCAACGGTCTGCGTGAACCATCATCTGGAAATCCCGGACCAGGTGGCGATCCTCAGTATCGAACACGACCCACTGATGTCGGCGCTGTCGCCGGTACCATTGTCCTGCATCAACCAGGGACCGCACGTTGTCGGTCATGCCGCGGCGCAGTTGCTGGATCAGATGATTCAGGGGCAGCCCGCGCCGAAGAGGCCGGTGCTGATTCCTCCCCTGTCCATCGAAGAACGGGCTTCCACAGATACGCTGTTCGCCGATGACGATCTGGTTCGCGAGGCGATCCAGCTGATTCGTCAGCAGGCACATCTCCCCCTGCAGGTCACCGATCTCACGCAGCGGCTGAATGTCTCGCGTCGTATTCTGGAACATCGTTTTCAGAAGGCCCTGCATCGCTCGCCGGCCAGTGAAATTCGCCAGGCGAAGCTGAACCGGATTACCCGCCTGCTGAGGGAGACCAACCTCACGATCTCGCAGATCGCGGAACGCTGTGGCTTTCAGCATCAGGAAGCGATGATTCGCATGTTCGGGCGCGAGATGGGCATGTCGCCCCGGGAATATCGTCAGTCGAGTCATACGCTGCGCTGAGTGTTTCCGGACGGTCGGCAATTCCTTGCGAATCTGACCACTGGTTTGATGGCGATGGGGAACCGCCGATGGTACGATCAAAGAAGAGCAACAACTCTGTTTTATATCCGCTGTTCTGTCTGAGGAAGATCACCATGATTTCAACGTTCTCACGTGTGTGGCTGCTGCTGGTTTTTACCACTCTGCTCGCGGTGCCTGTAACTGCTGCGGAAGACGATGCCGGTTCGATTTTTATCGAAGGCTATACGAATCAGTTGAGCTATCAGCCCGGCGAGAAGATTCAGTTCCACCTCAACAGTTCCGAACCGCAGTATTCGATTGAGATCACCCGCCTGGGAGCCGAGAACAAAACGGTTTATAAAGAGACGCGTCAGAACGGAGCCGCTCATCCCGTGCCTGAAGATGCTTCATCAAACGGCTGTCACTGGCCGGCGGCGTTTGAGCTGACGGTTCCCGATTCCTGGGCCAGTGGTTATTACAGTGTGCGTCTGGCGGTACGCGACGGGGGTGGTAAATTTATTCAGCGGAATTCCCGTTCGGCTGAGTCGAGCCTGTTTTTCATTGTCCGTCCCCAGCAGCCCGGCTCTCAAACGAAAATCCTGATTCAACTCTCGACCAACACTTACAATGCCTATAACAACTGGGGCGGCTCGAGCCTGTACAGCTACCATGGTCGCAATCATCTGCAGGGGCACCGCGTTTCGTTTGATCGTCCGTTGGCAGGTCAGTTTTCGAACTGGGAATATCCGTTCATCGCCTGGGCCGAGCAGAATGGGTACCAGTTGGACTACGCCGCCAACAGCGATCTGGAATTTCATCCCGAAATTTTGCAGCATTACAAACTGGTTCTCAGTGTGGGCCATGATGAATACTGGTCTGCCCCGATGCGCGATCATCTGGAGCAGTACATTAAACAGGGAGGCAATGTTGCCTTCTTCAGTGGAAATTCAGTCTGCTGGCAGGTGCGGAGTGAAGACGACGGTCGCGCCCTGACCTGCTGGAAACAGTGGTACAACCAGGATCCTGTTTTTCCGACGGACGATCACAGCACCCTGACCACGCTCTGGAGTCATCACCTGGTCAATCGGCCGGAAAATCAACTGACGGGCGTGGGCTTTCTGTACGGCGGCTATCATAAGAGCCACGGTCAGTTCATGGATGGTTCCGCCGCCTATCGCGTGCATCGTCCCGAACACTGGATCTTTGAGAAAACGGGGATCAAGCAGGGTGACGAATTCGGAGGGAAAGACACGATTGTCGGTTACGAATGCGACGGATGTCAGTTTGTGATGCAGGACGGTCTGCCTGTGCCGACCCATAAAGATGGCACTCCGAAGACCTTTCAGATCCTGGCGACCTGTCCGGCGAAATGGGCTCCCGGTGACAGCCTGTGGTACGATCGCTTCGAGAAAGACCGGGTCGGCGCCGCTGTGCTGGGGATGTATACCAACGGTGGGACCGTGCTGACGGTGGGGAGTACCGACTGGGCACACGGCTTGCGCGGGAAAGATCCGATCGTCCAGCAGATCACCAGGAACGTCCTCGACCGGTTGTCGAAGTGATGCCTAGTTCGGCAGGAGTCCATCGCGTTCTGAACGGTTGATACTGTAGAGCACATGCCGCTGCAGTGGATCATTGTCGGGCAGTCCGGGATGATCGAAGTTGTCGATATACGACATGCCGATTTTTTCCATCACGCGGCGGGAAGCGATGTTGGAGGGGACCGTGAATGAGACGATCTGTTTCAGGTTGCATTCATCAAAGCCAAAGTCGAGCACGGCGTGTGCGCCTTCCGTAGCGTATCCCTGGTTCCAGTAGGGGGTTGCCAGTCGCCAGAGGATCTCGATGCAGGGAGTAAAAAACGCGGTGAACTGGGGAACCGCCAGGCCGATGAAACCGGCGAAGGAAGTCTGGTCTTTAATTTCGACGGCCCATAAGCCGAAGCCATATTCTTCAAAGTGTGTTCGGATATCTTCCACCATCTGCACGCTCTGCTCGGAAGTCAGCGTGGATGGATAATACTGCATGACGCGTGGGTCTTTATTGAGCTCGACGAAAGGTGCGATGTCTTCCTCGCACCACCGTCGTAAAATCAGCCGAGTCGTTTCCACTGTTCTGGTTCCTGCAAGTTCATCAAGTTGTTTCAGTCGTGTAGTACTCTCTCTACGCAGACACCCGGTTTGTAACGGAGAAATTTCCGGCAATTCCCTTTTATTTCAAAAACAGGGTGCGTTTTTTATCGATATTGAAAGTCGCTCGTCCTTCTGTTCAAATAAATAAATATCATTTAAATATCACAATGCTCTCTCAAGGGCTCACATTCCGCTTGGAGTACATAGAGATGAAAATGTCTGTTTTTGGGGCAATGTTCGTAACTTTAACCCTCTACAGTACTAATTGTCTTCCGGCGGCAGAATCTAATGGAGAAACTTCTCTGATGAAGGTTCCCGGAGCCTGGGAAGACCAGCAGGCAGGGAAATATGCAGACCTGGACGGGTTCGCCTGGTATCGCTGCTACGTCAAAGTTCCCAATAACTGGGCCGACATGAATGCCCGTCCCCTCTGGCGGGATTCGGTGACACTCTCCATCGAAAAACTGGCGGATGCTCACGAAGTCTATATCAACGGGACGCGCATCGGTCAGATTGGAAAGTTCCCCCCGAACTTCGAAAGTGGCTTCGACAGTTATCAGCGCTACAAGGTTCCGCCGGGAACGCTCAAGCTGGGGAAGTACAATACGATCTCGGTCCGCGTTTATAACGAAGCAGGCCCGGGAGGTTTCCGGGGCGCACCTCCGATCCTGGCCGGTTACTTTCTGGAATGCGTGCTCAAAGGGGAATGGGAATTCCTGCCGGGCGATGATGTGAAATGGGCACTGACCGCCCGCGAGCAGAAGCCAGCCCATGCCGCTTTCGATGAGTTCACTCCAGCCACCTCGACACTCAAACGCTCTGCCAAACTTTCTCCGGGGCGACGCCTTTCCCCCGAGAAGTCGATGACGCTCTTTGAAACCGATGACGATGTGGCCGTGGATCAGTTACTCACCGAACCGCTGGTGGGGCAGCCGCTGTTTATGAGTTTCGATGAACGAGGGCGGATGTGGGTCGTACAGTATCGCCAGTATCCTTATCCCGCGGGACTCAAGGTGTTGAGCCGGAATAAATATTACCGAATGGAATTCGACCGGGTCTCCCCGCCGCCTCCCAACCACTTCCCGGGTAAGGACCGGATTACAATTCATGAAGATACCAACGGTGACGGCAAGTACGATGCACACAAGGTCTTTGCCGGCGATCTCAATATTGCGACGTCGGTTGTCAAAGGGCGTGGCGGGATCTGGGTCCTCAATCCACCTTACCTCCTGTTTTATCCCGACAAAGACAACGACGACATTCCCGATGGCGATCCGGAAGTTCGCCTGTGGGGCTTTGGTCTGTCCGATACACACTCGGCTCCCAACAGTCTGCAGTGGGGACCGGACGGCTGGCTCTACATGGTGCAGGGGAGTAACCTCGTTTCGCATCTGAAGAACACCGACAAGCCGGATGCGAAATCGATTTACTGTGAAGGGCCCGGGGTCTGGCGCTATCATCCCGAAACAGGGCGCTATGAATTGTTTGCTGAAGGGGGCGGCAATGCCTTCGGGCTGGAAGTCGATGCGGACGGCCGTGTTTATTCCGGCCATAACGGCGGAGGCACCCGTGGCTTCTACTATGTCCAGGGAGGTTATTACGAAAAGGGGACCGAGAGGAAGTACGGCGATGTGAGTAACCCGTATGCCTTTGGTCTGCTGCCTTTCATGAAGCATGCCGCTACGCCCCGCTTCAGTCACGCGCTGGTGAAATACGAGGGGGACACGCTGCCCGAGCGCTTTAAAGGGAAGCTGATTTCCGTCGATCCGCTGCACCAGTACCTGGTCCTCACTCAAGTGAATCAACTGGGGTCTTCCTTTCAGACTGAAGACGTGGGCTTTCCATTAAAGAGTACCGACCTGGGATTCCGTCCGGTGGCGATCTACACGGGACCTGACGGAGGTGTTTACATCGCTGACTTTTACGAAGAATTCATCGCGCATGGTCAGCACTACCAGGGACAGATCGATCCTAATTCGGGTCGCGTCTATCGCCTCCGCGGTAAGGATGCGGCGCCCCGCAAGATTGAGGACTTGAGTCAAAAGAGTTCACGGGAACTGCTGGATCTGCTCAAACATCCCAACGAATGGCACCGCCGCACCGCGCTGCGACTGCTGGGCGACCGTAAAGATGCGTCTGTGATTCCCACACTCAAACAATGGATCAAAGAGAACGATGGACACCTTGCCCTGGAGGCATTCTGGGCGTTGAATCTTTCGCAGGGCTTTGACGATGCCGTCGCGGAAGAGACATTGAAACATCCTCATCCCATGGTCCGCTTCTGGACGGTGCGTCTGCTGGGAGACGACAAAGTGGTCTCCAGTCATATTGGTGAGCAGCTGATTGAGGCCGCACGGAACGAACCGAATGCGGAAGTCCGCGGTCAATTGGCGGCAACCGCTCGACGCCTGCCTGCGGATCTCTGCCTGCCCCTGGTCGAAGCCTTGAGCCGTTACGAGGCAGACGTGGACGATCCGCATCAGCCACTGATGCTCTGGTGGGCCCTGGAATCCAGGTCGGTCTCCGATCGGGAACAGGTACTCGCCTTGTTTAAAGACAAACAGTTCTGGGAGCGTCCCCTGGTGCAGACGGCACTGCTGGAACGACTGATTCGTCGTTACGCGACCGCAGGCAGCCGAACGGATCTGGTCACCTGTGCGAAACTGTTCGAGCTGGCTCCCGATGCGAAATCACGCCAACTGCTGATGACCGGTTTCGAGAATTCGTTCAAGGGACGTTCGCTGGCCGGGCTGCCCGAGGCACTGGTTAAAGCCCTGGCGGATGCGGGGGGCGGATCGACGACGCTGCAGATGCGACTGGGAAACCAGGCCGCGATTCAGACGGCACTGGACGCGTTGAAGTCACCCGGCAAGAATCAGGCTGAGCTGCTGGACTATATTCAGGTGCTGGGTGAACTGCAGGAACCACAGGCCCGCCCCGTGATGCAGGCTTTATTGAGCAGTACCAAAAACAGCGATTTGCAGACCGGCCTGCTGGTCGCGCTGCAGAAATATCAGCAGCCGGACATCGCGGCGGTGATTCTCAAACGCTATCCGGTTTTTTCTGAAGCCGTACGCGAAGTCGCGTTGAGCACGCTCGTCAGTCGAAAGGAATGGACCCGCGACTTGCTGGCTGCGGTGGAAGCGGGACAACTGGACGCCCAGGCGATTCCAGAAGACCTGGTTCGCAAGATGACGATTCACCAGGATCCGCAGATCACAGAACACGTAGGTCGGCACTGGAAAGAGATCCAGGGCGCTTCGAACCAGCAGATGCAGGCCAGCATCGCCCGTATCTCAGGTGTGCTGGAGCAGGGCAGCAGTGATGTTTATCGCGGTAAGGAACTGTATCAGCAGAATTGTGCCAAGTGTCACGTGCTGTTTGGGGAAGGCAAACGCGTGGGACCGGAGTTGACGCAGTACAAACGCGACGATTCCCTGCGGATGCTGATGCACGTGGTGAACCCGAGTGCGGAAATTCGCGAGGGTTTTGAAACGTACCTGGTGATCACCGACGATGGCCTGGTGGTATCCGGTTTCCTCTACGATCAGGACAAACAGATTGTCGTGATCCGCGGGGCCGATGGTCAGAATGTGACCATCAAGCGGGAGAACATCGATGAGATGATCAAGCAGCCCAAGTCCCTGATGCCCGAAGGCCTGCTCGATAAACTCAGTGACCAGGAGCTGCGGGACCTGTTCGGATTTCTGCGGAGCAGTCAGCCGGTCTTTAAATAAGCGAGCTGTCCGGATCCGAAGTTTTCAGGGAGAGAACCGCGCGATGAGTTCACTCGCGTAGTCGAGTTGGGGAATCAGGCAGGGATGCTTGTACTGTTCGAAGCTGCCTCCCGGTTTCTGCTGACGCTCGGTCGCGAAACGCTGCCAGGTGCCCGGCTCGAGTGGGCAGGGGACCGGCGGTGCCAGTCGTCCGGACTGGCGTTTCTCGGCGTATTCACAATTGGATTCCTGCAGACGCTGATCAAAGTCGGCGAGCAGTCGCGTGAGCGTTTCATCCGTAAGCAGCGGAGATGCTTCGAATAAGAGCTGATAACAGGGGGGCTCGCCCCATTGTGGAATCAGCGCGAATTGTCCCAGTTCCAGCGCATGCTGCTGTGTTGCGCCACGGACGGCATCGACGACCTGCGACTCGGTGATCTTCTCGCCTGTCAGGTTTGAAATGTGTGCGCCTTTGTGGAGAAACGCGAGCAGGGGAGTGGACTGATAAAAGCCGGTGCAGCGCACGACATCACAGATATGGTAACGATAGAGACCCGAGGGGGTGGTCAGCAGGATATAGTAGTTCTGTCCCTCTTCCAGTTGATCCGCCGTCAGGATTTGCGAGGTGTTCAACGGGTCTTCCGCTTCGGGGACGAATTCGAAGAAGTGCGACGTGATATCCAGAACGCCGCTCGAGGTGCCTGAGTTGAGGGGAATCGTCATGCGTCCTTCGCTGGCCGAGAGACCATGATCACGGACCGGCAGATCGCCATAATAGGGTTTGAGCTGTGACAGGTAAGCACCGGCGCTGCCCCCCGTCCAGACCGCGAGTACGGAGAGTCCGGGCCAAAAATCGCGGGGATAGAGGTGTCCGGTGCGTTCAATGAGCTGTTCCAGTTCCCGCGCACGGCCGGGGTTCTTACGCTGCAGCCGCCGTTTCAGTTTTCCCAGGATCTGCAGGTCCATCTGAGCGGCTCCCGTCAGGCGTCCCTCGGCAATGTCGCTTACCAGCGATTCTTTTTCCTGGTCGGCGAACTGGGCGAGGTGGAGCAGGGTGCTGGGGTTGGCGGTGGTGAGCATGCCCACATGCCGGTCGGCGAGCGCGAGTCGCAGAGCGGTGTAATATTTCAGTTGCGGGTCATCGATGCGTGAGACGTCACCGGGAACGGTATACATCGATTGCACGACGGGACTCTGCATCGCTGCGACCAGGCCGCTGATATTACCGCAGGGGGTGCCACCAGGTGTGCGGAACTTGTCGAAGTTGCTGGTGAGCTGCACGATGTTCTGATACTTCAGTGGCGCGAAATCGTCATAGGTCAGGATGCCCCAGTTCTGCCAGCCCTGGCGATAGTCTTTGAGGAACGGGGCGGTGATCGGGATGAACTTGGAATCGGTGGTGGTGCCGCTGCTGAGCGTAAACATCAGCAGGCGATTCTCCGGGCCTAATAGCGCAGCGGTTTCCCCCTGTTTGACGCGTTCGATGTAGGGGCGAAAGAAATCGTATTCCGAAACCGGGAAGCGGGATTGAAACTCTGCAATCGTGCAGGAACCGTCCAGGTTGTACTGGCGGCTCAAATCGCTGGCAGCATTTAACTGCAGAATGCGCTGCAGCGTTGCCTGTTGGACCGAGCGACAGTCAGAGGTGCAGGCAAGGAATTCATGAGCGGCACGACGATAGCGTCGTCGCACGAAGGTTCCTCCGAAAGCCCGTAGCACATACAGGGCATGCATTCCTTGCTCCCCGGACGAAATGTTCTGCGCTCAGAAAAGGGTCCACGTGGAGGAGAGCCTGCCTGAAGAGAGAACTCTCCTCCTGCCAGATGGGACCGGACGATTAATCTTCGTCGTCGTCTTTCTTCTTTTTCTTCTTCTTGCCGATCGAGATTTTCTCGACGCGGACTTTGGGCAGACCCAAGGCGCCCTGGCCATCGGCCCAGCGGTCTTCGAACTTCAATTTCTCAATACGTTCAGCACGCTTCAAAACGTTGCGGGCACGGGTCAGCGAGCTTTTGCTCTTCAAACTTTTGTCGAGTGACACGGTGTCATCCCCTCTGAATAGATGTTATATCGAAGACGGTCATTTACTATGGAAATTGACCGTCAAAACTGGCATAGTGGTGTCTTATTCGCAAGAAGCGCTCTAGCAGCATGCTGGTCAAACGGACATTTGCCCGCGACGATTTGCGAAGCGACATATGGTAAAAGGAAATGTCAACGATTGCAACCGCTGCTAAATGAAACCTTTCAGCTGTTTTTCGCGAAATTCTGAAATTTCGCCCTGAAACCGGGATCGAGGGAGACCAGACCATTTCTTTGTACGATACAAATTTCACCCTGTTGGACTGGTCCATCGTCGTCTGTTACCTGCTCTCATCAATCGTAATTGGTTTGTGGGCCAATCGTTACGTCGGAAATCTCTCCGATTATCTCGTCGCCGGCCGCAAATTACGGCTTCGACTGGCCCTGGCCACCATGACGGGGACCGAACTGGGGCTCGTGACCGTGATGTACATGGCCGAACTCGGCTTCACCCAGCAGTACGCCTCCCTGTATCTCGCTTTTCTGGAGGCGGGGGCGGTACTGTTGATCGGTCTGACCGGCTTTGTTGTCTATCGGCTCCGGCAATCCTCGATCATGACGATCCCCGAATATTATGAACAACGCTACTCGCAGTCGGTGCGGGTGGTCGGGGCGACGGTGATGGTCGTCTCGGGCGTGTTGAACATGGGGCTGTTCCTCAAAGCGGGCTCTCAGTTTCTGACCGCGGTTTCCGGACTGCAGGATGAGATGTACCTCAAACTGATCATGACGGGGCTGTTGCTGCTGGTGCTGTTCTATACGGTGCTGGGAGGGATGGTTTCGGTGGTGATCACCGACCTGATCCAGTTTCTGATCCTGGGGACCGGCATGGTGATTGTGACCGGCGTGGTCTTCTGGTCGATCGGCTGGGACGGACTCTCGGCGATTGTCACCGAGCAGAACGGCTATTTTGATCCCTTCCATCCTGAGAATAAGTCGGGGAACGGGAATCCCATCGGCTGGCTGCAGATCGTGCAGATGGCGATTGTCATCGGTTCGGCCGCTCTGCTCTGGCCAACCAGCGCGGCTCGTACGCTCTCCTGTCAGAGTGCGGAAGTCGCTCAGAAACTCTATTCGCTGAGCTCCATCTCCTTTCTGGCGCGTCGTGCCCTGCCTGTATTCTGGGGGATCGGGACGTTTGCCTTTTTCGCCTCCCAGCCGGAACTGTTCCAGGAATTTCACCAGGCCGTGGAAACCAACGCCTCGATTACCTCACTGTCTGCGATGCCTCTGTTTCTGGCGAAAGTGGTGCCGACCGGCTTATTAGGGCTGGTGACGGCAGGCATGATTGCCGCCTTCATGTCGACTCACGACAGCTATCTGCTCTGCTGGAGTGGCGTGATTACCCAGGATATTATCGCACCTATCGCAGGGCCGATGAGCCAGCGTTCCCGGATTCTGACGACACGGATTGCGATCTTCGTGATCGGGGCGATGCTTCTGACCTGGGGACTCTGGTACGAAGTCAGCAGCGATCTCTGGGGGTACCTGGCCGTCACGGGAGCCGTGTATCTGTCCGGGGCGATTCCCACGGTGGTCGGTGGTTTGTACTGGAAACGGGGCAGCCGGGCCGGCGCACTGGCGGCGATCCTGGGAGGTCTGTCAGGATTGCTGGCGATGGGCCCCTGCGTGGATCTGATCAACAAACTGTTTGCGACCAGCTTAAACGGCACACACCTGACGCTGCTGACGTTCGCGTTTTCGAGCGTGGCATACATCGTGTTTTCACTGCTGATTCCCGATCAACGTGCTGAAACCAGTTCGAATGTCTCCGTCAATCCGGCTTAAACTGAGAGAGAAACGATTATGTACCTGTGGATGAGTATCTGGACTGCCTTACTCCTGATCAGTGGGCTGGCATTTCTGGTCGTACTGGTTTACGTCGTGAGTGGCGTCAAAGAGGAACTGAAAGCGACACTCAATGACCTGCGGGCCGACGTGAATGAATCACAGGCGCACGAAGAAATTCTGGATCGTCCCATCGAATAAGTCGATTTGTGCTGCGAAACCACACCCAGGACACGGTTTATAAACGGCTAAAAATTCGGGTTTTCCGAACAATTGACTGGTGAATCAGTTACGATCCTGCTATTTTTTAAACAAGGTCCGCAGAGCTTTTATGGCTGAATAGACGGGCTGTTGCTGTTTCCTGCTGGGAGTCGCGTCGCTCATGATGTGCCCTTTTTGTCGTGATGGTGAGACGAAAGTCATTGATTCGCGCTTGAGTCAACCTTTCAGTGTACGCCGCAGACGTGAGTGTCTGGCCTGCGGAAAGCGCTTCACGACCTATGAAAAGATTGAAGAATCCCCCCTCAAAGTCGTCAAGAAAGATGGGGCTCGTGTCCCCTTCGATCGGATGAAAATGGTCAAGGGGATTGAGACGGCCTGCTACAAACGCCCGGTCAGCCCCGATCAGATCGAATCGATCGTGGCCCAGATCGAAGCCGAGATCTATGAGAACTTCGATCGCGAAGTCCCCTCGCGATTCATCGGCGAGCGGGTTTCCACGGAACTGAAGAACGTCGACCAGGTGGCCTTCGTCCGTTTCGCTTCGGTCTATCGCAACTTTACCGATGCCAACGATTTCGTAACTGAAATCCAGCCCATGCTGCGAACCGACGATTAGTCTCGCTTCCGACCCGGGTGCCTAAGCGATGATCTCGGGAACCACGTTGCCGGCCACGCCGGTGATCCGCATGTCGAGCCCCTGGAATTTGAACGTCAGCCGCTCGTGATCCATACCCAGCAGATGCAGCAGGGTTGCGTGAAAATCATTCACGTGCATTGGTTTCTCGGCCACGTTGAAGCCGATGTCATCGGTCTTGCCGTAAGCGAATCCGCGTTTGACGCCGCCGCCTGCCATCCAGACGGTGTAGGCATCCTTGTGATGGTCGCGACCGGGTGATTTGCGGTCTCCCTGAACCATGGGAGTGCGGCCGAACTCGGCACCCCAGACGACCAGCGTGTCATCGAGGAGGCCCCGCTGCTTGAGGTCTTTAATCAGAGCCGCGATTGGTTGATCGACCTGCTTACATTTCTTCTTGAGCCCGTTGACCAGGTTACCGTGATGGTCCCAGCCCTGGTCGAACAGCTGCACGAACCGCACGCCCCGTTCTACGAGTCGTCTCGCCAGCAGACAGTTATTGGCGAAGCTCGCTTTGCCCGGCTGGGTACCGTACTGATCGTGGATGTGTTTGGGTTCGTTGGAAATATCCATCAGCTCGGGCACCGCAGTCTGCATGCGGTACGCCATTTCGTACTGGTTGATACGGGTCGCGATTTCGGGATCGCCGACATCCGCCAGCTGGACTTTGTTCAAATGATTCACACTGTCGATGATCCGTTTGCGGTCTTCGCCGGTCATCCCCTTGGGATTCGAGAGGAACAGCACCGGATCTCCCTGGGAACGGAATTCGACCCCCTGGTAAATGCTGGGCAGAAAGCCGCTGCCCCACAGGCTGTTGCCGGCACCAGCGACATTGCCGGTGATCAGTACGACAAAGCCGGGGAGGTTGCTGTTTTCCGAACCGAGGCCGTAGTTGACCCACGAACCCAGCGAAGGCCGCCCGAAGCGGGAGAAGCCGGTCTGGAAGAAGAGCTGTGCGGGGGCATGATTGAAGTGATCGGTCTTGAGCGAGTGGATCATGCAGAGTTCATCCGAGACCGACCCGAGGTGGGGCATCAGTTCGGAGATGGGGATGCCTGCTTCCCCCTGTCGCTGATAGGCAAACGGGCTGCCCATCAGTTTGGGTTGTTCGCGGATGAACGCCAGTCGCAGGCCTTCCCAGAGTTTGTCGGGAACCAGTTCGCCATCCAGTTCCTGCAGTTTTGGTTTCGCGTCGTATAAATCGAGATGCGAAGGGGCACCCACCATGTGCAGGAAGATCACATTCTTTGCTTTGGGCGTGAAATGCGATTCGCGGGCCGCCATCGGATTCACGGCGGTGGGGATGTTTCCCAGCAGGTCGTTCGCGAGCAGTGTGGTTAAAGCCGCTCCTCCGACACCCATGCCGGCCCGTTGAAAGAATTCACGACGGGTATAATTCAACAGTTGTTGCATGCGCTCGTTCATGATTATCCCTTGGTGATTGTTTCGTCGAGGTTGAGCAGGATGTTGGCAACGTACAGCCAGGCCGCCATGCGGGACGCGCCGACACCTTCGGGGCGGTCTTTTGCAGAGATCAGTTTCTGGGCTGCCTGGGGGTGGTCCTGGAAATGTTTCAGTTCCTGTTCGAAGACTTTTGTGAGGTGATCGACTTCCACATCCTGAGGCTGACGAGCTACACAGAGGCGGAACGCATACGCGATCCGTTCCCGGTCGGTCATGCCATCGTTCATACCGTGTGTTGCCAGTCGTCGGGCCAGGCCGGTGGCGATTTCAATATACGCGGGGTCGTTGAGCAGGGTCAGTGCCTGAAGCGGCGTGTTGGTGCGCGAGCGATTGATTGTGCAGGCACCCCGGTCGGGGGCATCGAAGTTCGTGAAGCTCGGATAGGGGGCACTGCGGCGCCAGATCACATACACGCCTCGGCGGAAGCGGTCTTCTGCAGTGGAGGTATTGTATTTCGGAGCATTGCGGCCCACGTGCCGCCAGAGTCCCTGGGGTTGTGGCGGATAGATGGGCGGGCCTCCCATTTTGGTAGAGAGCAGACCACTGATGGCCAGTGCGTTATCGCGAATGGTTTCCGCCGAGAGCCGCAGGCGGGGGCCGCGGGTCAGTAGTTTATTGTAAGGATCGGCTTCAAGCAGTTCGGGAGTGATCTTCGCTGACTGCTGATACGTGGCGGACATCACGATCAGTTTATGCACGTGTTTCATCGACCAGTTGTGTTCCATGAACTCGACGGCCAGCCAGTCGAGCAGTGCGGGATGCGTGGGAGGATCACCCTGACTGCCGAAATCTTCCTGGGTGGCGACGATCCCCTGTCCGAAGAACTGCGACCACCAGCGATTGACGGTCACACGGGCGACCAGCGGATTCTCCGGAGCGACAAGCCACTTCGCGAAGGCGAGCCGGTTGGGCGTGTCTTCTGCCTGGAGTGGATGCAGGGACTCAGGTGTCTGCGGTTTGACCTGGGCCCCCTTGTCGAGGAAGTTGCCCCGCTTGAAGATGTTGTTCATCCGGGGCTTGTCCATTTCGACCATCACCAGAGATGTGTCCGGCTCAAGAGCATTTAACTGCTGGCGAACCTGGTTCAACTGCTCGGTCAGAGCGGCGAAATCGGCATCCTGTTCCCGCTGGTAAGCGTTTAGTGCTTTGGTCTGTTTGGCAGTCCGTTTGTCGGTTTCCGTGTTCAGAATTTTACGGATGTTGTCGGGAACCTTGCTCCCCTCTTCGCTGTTTTCCAACAGGGCGAGCGTTGCTTCTTCCCAGGCCGGGTACCCGGTTTCGAGTTCCCTCTGTCGCTGATTGAGTTGCTTCTGCAGAGCCAGACGCTGTTGGGTCAGCTGATCTTTTTGTTGTTGAGCTGTTTTACTGAGGGGCACCATCAGCTTGGGGCCGGTGACATCAAAGGTCACACTTTTACCTACCTGCTTCACCTCCAGCGGCGTGTTATTGAAGAAAGCGAAGATCTGGTAGTAGTCCTGTTGTGTGAACGGGTCGTACTTGTGATTGTGGCACTGGGCACATTCGAAGGTGGTGCCGAGCCAGACCATGCCGGTGGTGTTGACTCGGTCGAAAATCTGATTGACGCGATTCTCTTCGGGATCGACGCCCGCTTCCACGTTACAGGTGGTGCAGCGATGAAAGCCGGTGGCGATTTTCTGATCGAGGCTCGCATTGGGAATCAAATCGCCGGCGATCTGTTGAATGGTGAACTGATTGAAGGGCATGTCCCGATTGAGGGCGTTGATCACCCAGTCCCGGTAGAGCCACATCTCGCGCAGCTGATCAGCCTGGAAGCCGTTCGAGTCCGCATAGCGGGCCAGGTCGAGCCACTGGCGGGCCCACTTCTCGCCGTAGCGGGGGGACTTGAGCAGGCTGTCGACATACTTTTCATAGGCGGCCGGTGAAGGATCTTTTTCGAAAGCAGCGACCTGTTCCGGAGTGGGAGGCAGGCCGATCAGATCCAGGGAAACGCGACGCAGCAGCCGGGCGGGTTCGGCCAGCTGCGCCTGTTGCAACGCAGGATTCTGCTGCTGCAGTTTCTCGACGACGAAGGCATCGACGGCGTTGTTCACGCGCGGCGTGCCTTTGAGTTTCGGCAGCGGTTGTTTCACGGGGGGCACGTAGGCCCAGTGTTTCGGTTCTTCCGATTCGGTGGGCCAGTCGGCTCCCTGATCGATCCACTGTTTGAGTGCGGCGATTTCCTGTGTGGTGAGACGCTCGCCTGCATCCGCGGGGGGCATCTGTTCGCTGTCGTCTTTTGACGCGACGCGATGCATGAGCACGCTCTGATCGCTTTTACCCGAGATGATGGCGGGCTCTCCGGAATCGTTTCGGAGCAGCAGATTTTTACGACTGGTCAGCCGCAGTCCCCCTTCGCGGGCATCGGGACCGTGACAGTCCTGACAATGTTTGACGAAGAGCGGGCGGATCGATTTCTCAAAATCAATCTTGGCACCGGCAGCCGGTTTGTCTGCGGGCGCTGGTGCTGCGCTGGCAGACCAGGTGCTCAGCGTGAGTGCACTGATCAGTGAGAGACCTGCGTAGAGAGCTCGTGGCACTTGAGAACCATACATACGCGTTCAATTCCTGACAGGCGGTAATTCCAAGGCTGTTGGCGACCTGGAAAGTGACCTGATGAGAAGATTGAAAGTAATGCCGGTCCGTCAGAACCGCCGATATCGGAGGGACGGTAGTCAGACACCACTGCCTGACGGGCTGAATGTGTTATCAGGGGAATGTGTTGTTGTTTCCCGGAGAGAGAATCAAGCTTTTAAGATAACCCGACCAGGGCCGGAATTCAAGTTTTTTCCCGGATTGCAGGAGATCTGAGAGAGGGGCAGCTGGCCCTAAGTTGTGGTTTTGAAAGTAGATAAATACTCGGCTTGTGGCTCACTCAACCAACTCCGGGTGGTATCGGATGTAATCCGATATTGCCGGAGGCAACAGGAGGTCGCAGGGGAGACTGGGACAGGTTCAATAATATGCCGATAGTCTGTCGTGAATTGTATGAGTGAGCTGTGACCTCCTGCTCGCTGCGCTCGGCCCGAATTGCATTCGAGCCCACCCATTCTTCTGGGGGAATACGAGCCAACAGAGCCACCGGATCGCACCTGCCCATCACGACTTGGCTTTCGCCGGTTTCTTTTTCTGTGGTCGTTTCATTTTGTGTGCGGACTTGCCTGCTTCGAAGATATCGACGTCGCCGTTGTTTTCCTGGGGGGCTCCCGGAGTCGAGCGTCCCCGGTCCACGTAGCTCTGCAGCAGGTCAGTCAGTTCTTTCACGACTTCGGGGTATTCGGACTGCAGATTTTTCTGTTCATTCAGATCCGCATTCAGATCATACAGCTGAATGGGAGGGAGCTGACTGAGATCGTCTTTCCCCGGCTTGGGGAAGCTCCAGCCTCCCGATCCGGGACAGAATTCCAGCTTCCAGTGATCTTTACGGATCGAGAAGGCCCCGCGAATCGAATGATGGACGGCGGCTTCGCGGACGGGCTGCGTGTCTTTACCTTCCAGTGCCGGCAGGATGCTGACGCTGTCTTCTCCCGCGTTATCGGGCAGCTTCGCACCGACGATGTCTGCGGCGGTGGCCATCAGGTCGGTCAGGCAGATCAGCTGATCGGAGTGCGTACCGGCTTTGACGCGGGCCGGCCAGTTGGCGATGAAGGGGACGCGATGTCCGCCTTCATAGATGTCGGCCTTGTGCCCCCGGAAGCGGTAGCTGGGCTGATGATCTTTGTCGGCCATCTCTTTGAAGTTGGCTGCGGGGGAGCAGCCGTTGTCTGCGGTGAAGATGACGAGCGTGTTTTCATGGATGCCCTGTTTTTTGAGTGCCTGCATCACCTGGCCCACGGTGTCGTCGACCTGCATGACGAAATCGCAGTAGGCGTTGATGCCGCTTTTGCCCTGCCATTCGGGTGTGGGCAGGATCGGTGTGTGCGGTGCATTGAGGGGGAAGTAGATGAAGAACGGCTTGCCTTTTTTAGAAGCGGCCGCGTGTTCGTCGATGATCTGGACGGTTTTCTCAGTGATGCGGGGCAGCACGTCGATGGCTTCGAAATCTTTGTGGGCGGGGCCATCCCGGAAGAAGGCCTTGGTGACAGTGGGGATGCCCTGGCTCTTGTTGTTTTCAATATAGACATAGGGGGGCATGTCGAGTGAGGCGCTGATGCCATAGAAATAGTCGAAACCGACACTGTTGGGGCCGTTCTGAATCGGTTTGGAATAATCGACGTCCCAGCCGGGATTGGTTTTTTTGTTATATGACTTCTCGGTGGCAATGCCGCCGTCTTTGAGTGTCCAGTCCATACCCAGGTGCCACTTTCCGACCGCGGCGGTATAGTAGCCATGCTGCTTGAGCATGGAAGGAACCGTCATGCGGTCCTGTTCAATCAGCCGCCGGGAGAGTCCCCAGAGCACGCCGCTCTTCAGGCGGGAGCGCCAGTTGTAGCGACCGGTGAGCACGCCGTAACGGGTGGGCGTGCAGACGGAGGAACTGGTATGGGCGTCGGTAAAAACCATGCCGCCGCGCGCCAGCTGATCCAGGTGCGGGGTGGCGATTTTACATTCCGGGTTGAGTGCCTTGATATCGCCGTATCCCATGTCATCCGCCAAAATGTAGATGATGTTGGGATCGTTTGATTTTTCCGCGGCGACGGCAGATGCAGTGCAGCAGAGCGTGGTCAATCCGCAGACAAATGCGAGCAGAGCAGAGAGAAACAGAAAACGCGTTGTGCGGGTTCTGGCAGATAAAGAGAGCGCAACGTTGGCAGACGGCATGGTTCATCCTCTGAGAATTTTTGGTGTGTTGTGTTTGCTTCAGTATCAACCAACGGGACCGCAGGGTCAAGCACATCGTGCTGTGAATCGGCTTTGCAACTGGAGAAGCGAGCAAGTCTTTAAAACCCGGTATTCGGGTACCAGCGGCTGTAATAATTTTCGCCCAGTCTGGTCAGGGGGATGGTGGTGGGTTTGAAGATGAGTGAGCCATCGCGGATGTGCTGGCGATGACCGAGTTTTGAAACGAGTGGCCAGTAAGGATGACGTCCCTTTTGCCAGGTGACGAACTGGTTCGGATCCCAGACGGCGATTCCGTCTGCCCCTTGTTCATTGTCCCGCGCGACCGACTTCAGCAGGCTGTCCGCACTTTCCATTTTCCAGCCGATATAGAAAGGGAAGATTTTCACATCGGTCCCCTCGGTGATGCGGGCGTAGTAAGCCGTGTCTCCTGATCTGGATTTCAGCCCGCTGGTATAATACGCGAACCAGGCGATGCCGATCTGGTCGATCAGTTTTTCATCAATCCAGCGTTCCACTTCCAGTCCGAACTTCCGATTATCTGCGGGGGTGGAAAATGTGGAAACGGCCAGTTTAAGGCGGCGACCGGGTGTGCCGCGCTGAGTCGCAACCTCATCCAGCAGCTTGCGAATTTTACGCATGAATTCCGTGACAATTGTCGCCCGCAGCTGGAGCACGCGCGGGTCGTCTTCGGCCAGCTGGCGGGGATCTTTTCCGTATTCTTTGATGAACCGCTTACAGAACGGTTCTTCCCATAAAATCATAGGCATGCCGCGATGAAAGAGAAAGCCGGCCCCGTCTGCGCCTCGCTGCAGTGCTTCGCGGTAGACTTCGATCAGATGATCCTGAACTTCCTCTGCGGCGTAGCTGAGATGCATGGTGGGCGTTCCGTCGTAATCGATGCAGCGCCATTCGGGATGGGCTTCATAAAATTCACTCATGAAGAACTCCTCCCACGGCGGTGCCGCTTTCCAGCCGGCAGCACGCAGGCAGATGAGGATTTCCGCCTGCTGACGGTGTGCTTCTTCCACAGCCACTTTCAGAGGATCAATTCCCTGCTGATGCAGATGGCGCACCGATTCGACATACTCGCGATCGACTTCCCGCGGGAACGTATCCAGCTGCGCCCCCATCAGGTTTCCTACCTGACTCGGGTGATGGACGAGATCCGCGCCTCCCACCTGAAACCACCAGGTCTTGAAATCACTGTCGCGGTAAGCAGAAAATGTCGCCGCGAGATCGGCGCGATTCTGAGGACGGAACGGGTGAATCCAGGTGTAGCCATCAAACGTGGCGACTGCGGTTTTGGTTTTCTGTTGAGTCCGATCAGCATTTAACCGAGCGACTTCCTCGTCGGTCAGCGGAATGGTTTTGACGTAATGGATCCGCGCCGGCATGTGATACACGGTAGAGAACTGTAAGTCGTTATTGGTCAGGTCTACGGTGCCCAGAAATACTTCTTCCAGCACATCCCGGCGTTGGGGACCCAGGTCGAGTCGATTACTCAGCCGGGTGTAAGCCGGGTCGCTGGTGAATTTCACTTCCACATTGTTTTTGGCGGGTCGGACGAGATCGGTAATCGAACTCAGTCCGATATAGACGGCGTGCCAGCCCTCTTTGCCGAGCTTCAAGGTCAGATCCGGCGCGGAAGACTCACGTCCGACCGAGATACATTTTCCCGAGAATTCAGCCGTCTCATATTCGAACACTTTCCATTTGTTATGCTGACGACGATTTGAAAGTGCGTCGGCCGGGAGGCAGCGAGTCAGGTCTGTGATACATTCTGCCTGCTTGAAGTTCTGCCACTGCTCAGAGTGGGGCCGGGGCAGCTGTTGTTGAGCAGACGTCGGTTCCGCAGCAGCCAGGTATGTTGCTGATGTCGAGAGGAGACTAAATAGCAGCGCGAACCTGAGGTGCCAGGAAAGATTATCACTCATAGCAGGGATCCTGTCTGTGAACAGTCTGTATGCGGGGGCAGTTACTTCAACGGTTTGATAAACAGATTGCGGAACTCGACGGGGTCGTTGTGGTGCTGCAGGGCGATGGGGCCGTTTGGAGGAATTCCCGGGAGCTGTGCGTTTTCGATAACGGTTGTTCCATTTAGAACCACTGATACGCGATCGCCGCGCATGGTGATCTCGAAGCGGTTCCACTGGCCGAGCGGACGGTCTGCGTTTTTGATGGGGATGCACGCGCGGCGGACTTCCGGTGGCATCGTCTTGTCGGTGCGGTAGCCGTTGATTTCGCCGGAACCGAGGACCTGGCTCCAGACGTTGAGCTGGGCTTTGGAACTGCCGCGGAGATAAATGCCGCTGTCACCGGCATCGAGGTGCGGGCGGGTGACGCGTTGGCGGGGATTGTCTGCCTCCATCAGGAAATCGCCGTTAAACAGCACGATGGGGTGTGGCTTCATTTCCGGTTCGGCTGACAGACGCCAGTCGACGATCAGGACAAAGTCTGCGAATTCGTCCTTCGTCCAGAGATCGCGGTCCGCCCGCTTTTTAGATTCGGCCTTGCCGTCGTAGTGGATCTCGCCGTCGTGGGCGACCCAGTGCCCCTTGTGTCCCGGCCGATGGTTCCAGCCGGCAAATGTGAGTCCGTCGAACAGTGATACGAAGCCTGCGTCCGCCTGGGCGACTTTTTCCGCTGGCGGGTTGCTCGAGGGCAATTCGCGAATGCGGATGTTGCGGAAATGCACTTCGGTGTGTTCTGCCTGCAGGCCGATATAGCCTTTGACGAGGCTCGTCTGTTTCGCACGCGTGACCACCTTTCCATTGACGGCCAGTTCCACCGTGCCGTTTTTGGTTGTGAGCACGTACCGGTTCCAGTATCCCGCTGGTCGACAGCGTTTTTCGAGGGGACGCGCCCGTGCGGTGGTCCCCTTTTTGTCGGGGTCGGTCAGTGGCACAAGCGAGGCCCCGCGGATTCCAAACAGACTGCCATGATCTTCGACGAGCAACTGAGCTTCGATGGCACGTGGATAGGGGGCCCCGATCTGCGGCAGAGCATCGGCGTGGAAGAACAGACCGGAATTCCCGGCCGTTTTCACGTGCAGGCACTCCAGTTCCAGCTCATAGTTTTCATACATCCGATCGGTGCGCAGGAAACAACGGGGTTCGCCCGTGCAGACAATCGCGGCGTCCCGAACCTGCCAGGTATCGGGCGCTCCGTTGACGTTGACCCAGCCGGTGAGATCCCGGCCGTTGAACAGTTCCGTTTCAGCAGCCGGTAACGAGGCTTGGAGGATACAAAGCGAGACGAAGCACAGGGCCAGCAGTTTCACTCCGGCGTTAATACGTACGTTGCACTTCATGCGTTCCTCGCCCTTTAGTTTCTCTCAAGCCTGGTGGGTGTCAGCAACGGTCAGCGATTGTCTTGATGGCGATGGTCTTTATGTTTGCGGAGGCTTGCCATCGATCCAGGGGCCGGCGAGCTTCTGATATTCGGGCGGGTACATCACGCTGCCGGTGTCTCCTGCGTGCCAGCCGGGTACGTGGCGGGGTTTGGCTTTGGCCTTGGAGAGTTTTTCCCAGCCGTCCGCCCAGCTGCTGTTACCGTCGCTGACCTGACCGTCGCGGTCGACATGGAACACCTTGCCTTCGCGGTAGCTGCGTACGGCCAGGTTGACGAGCATGACAGCGGCGGCGCCCAGTTCCGGATCGTTATTGACGGATGTGGGTTTACCCGAGCGGATGGCGTCGAGCCAGTTCGCGCAGTGCGTCGACACGATGTCGAGTTCCGTTTGCACGTGGAATGTCTCGGGTTTGAGATCGCTGTTGAGCGTGACCTGTGGTCGTTCGGGTACAAATTCGAACGAACACTTGCCGCTGTTGCCCGAACAGCTCTTGTCGAACAGCAGTAGTCCGTTGTGGCCGCGAATGATGTGATCCAGCTTGCGTTCTTCGCTGACCATGGTGCTGCTGACCAGCCCCTGCACCCCTTCGTGGAAGTCAGCGATGATCGATGCCACGTCGGTGACTTCACGATCGTCGTATTCAAAGAAGATCCCGCCGCCACCAACCACGCGACCGGGCTTGCGGAGCCCCGTGGCTTTCAGCATGCCGGTCACCCGATGCACGAACAGGTCGGAGAACATGCCGTATCCGAAGGCCCAGTAGCAGCGCCATTGTCCGAAGATCTCACGGTCGAAGGGCACGTCGGGATGAAAGCCTTCGTCCACGCCGAGGAAGCGACGGAAGTCGACCGTTTGTGGTGTCATTTCTTTGGTGATCAGGTTGTGCCGCGACATGCCGAACTTGCCGTTGCGGGCACACTCGGTCTGGAACTGGACGACTTTGCCCAGCAGGCCGGCGTCGATTTTCTCGCGGGCCATGTCCCAGACAGGCGCACTGGTCGACTGCACGCCGACCTGCATCACGCGGTCGCTGGCTTTCCAGGCGGCGACGACTTCCGCGGCTTCTTCGACCGTATGTGTCATCGGCTTTTCGCAATAAACGTGTTTGCCCGCGGCCAGGGCATCCAGCGTGATTTTGGCGTGCCAGTGATCGGGGGTGCCAATCACGACGGCGTCGATGTCTTTATCGCCCAGCAGCTCGCGATGATCGACGTGCGTGGTTGGCGTGACGCCGGTCTGTTCCTTGATGTAATCGACAAACCGCTGGCGATGCACCGAGTAGACATCGGCGACGGAAACGAGGTCAATGTTGTGACCCAGCTCACGGAGTTTGACGAGTTTCTTAGTGAGTGTATTGAAGCCGCGATTCCCTGCGCCAATCACGCCGATCCGCAAGCGACTGTTCGCGTCGGCTGCGCGTGTCTTTGTGGCTGCCGCCAGCAGGCTCGCTGCCGCTCCGGTTGTCGCGCTGGTCTTGATGAACTCGCGGCGTGATACGTTTGATTCCGTGGGTTGCGTCATTACTCGTTTCTCCAAACTACGGTTGAGCCAGTCCGCTGTTGCTGACCATGGATGAAAACGGGGCGATGCTGAATATAAATCAACTTCGATATGAATTCTTTCAGTATCAGGCAACCGGACCTCCGGGTCAAGTAATACGTGCAGGGAAGCACTGTTCGTATATTCTGGCAGTTGGTATCACGGCTGAGGCACTATGGCGAATCGCTGTTTGATCTCGCCGGCAGAATCCAGGGAGACAACACCAATATCACCCCGAACCTGAATTCCCTCTGCAGAGAATGTCGCCGGTTCATTTCCCTGGCGGCGATAGACGATTTCGCTACTGCCATCCGGTCGGAAACAGCGAAAAATCAGAGCGGCTTCGTCAGCCTGTTTCAGTTCGACACGATCAAGACACCATTTCTGGTCAGGACCGGCCGGGACGAGGATCCATGCGCGTGTCGTTGTTCCAGACGCTTTCCATTTGAAGACGGGAGTCCACATGGGGGCATGCGCATCTCCGACGACATGCCAGCCCTGGATGTGTGGTTCGGTCTGGCCGTGGATCAGTGCAACCTCCAGCCCCTCGGTGACCACGGGGATGATGCGGAGTGCAGCACCAGCGTCCCAGCAGTGAACCATTTTAGATTGATCGTCGACAACACCCGCGTGGTTTCGACGTGAATGGAACAGAGCCTCGTATCCATGCAATCCCTGGTCGGCTGGTTCGACGGTATCGATCACAACCCAGTACGATGTCGCGGGTGGGTTATCGCCTTTGATAAAGATGATCTGCCGCGTCTGCTTTCCTTCGATCCGTTTCTCCGGGGCGAACCATCCATGCGTATGAAAGCCTTCTGCGTAGTCAAAGTGCTCTGTGGTCTGCCAGCGTCTTTTTTCGGGGAGGTGTCCCTCGATTTCGTATCTGGGATACGTTCTGGCCTGGAGACCGCCATCGACCAGCAGCGTGTTGTAACCGCGTGTCGATCCTGTGTAAGCCGCAAAAGGGCCACCGGAGTACGAACCCCGTCCGCCGCTGGCCAGTAACTGATGACCGCCGTAATCCACATAGATGTTGAGCTTATCTTCTTTACCGTGACTGGCGCCGACCGGTCCGGCATCCATGAACAGGTAGCGGTGTTGCGGTCCCCAGCCGGTCCGCATTACAAAGTGTCCGGCATTGGGGAAGTAGATCGAGCGATACGCGGGCGGTTGCCCCTGTGCGCCTCTGGTCGCCATCCAGAGGAAATCGTCGCGGTGAGGGAAGAGCTTGTGGGCGCGTTGCATGTGGTCGTCGATCATGCCCCAGCCCCCATCGTTCATGTCAATCTGTCCCTGGTCGGGGCGGGAGAGAGCGATGGGATGCCGATACGCCAGTTCGAGTGTGTCCAGAAACTGCTGTGGGACGTCGCGCCCGACTCTGCGGTAGAGGGCGATCATGTTTTCGAGCGCCATCAGCGAAGCCCAGTTATAGCCGGTACTCAAGCTGACGTGACTTCCGTCAGCATGGAACTGTACCCGAAGGACTTCCTCCCAGCGTCGAACGGCCTCCTGTTCCCAACGCTTTGATTCTGCCAGTTCCGGGAGCATCAATGCGGTTTGCAGGAGTGCGACGCAGATGTGAGCTCCACCGTCATCATGGGCAGCGAAGCTGCTGGGGTTCATGATGAGCCGCGCCTGTCGGATGAATCCCAGCAGCATGTGGAAGTGGGCTGCGTCTGAGAAATCTGCTGATTTGCGAAATTCATCGTAGGCGGGCCACCAGGTCATCTCGCAGCGTCGACCGATGTTACTGGTGTTGAGATACCCCGGCTCAAACGTAGTCCCATCCATCCAGTTTAACTTGCCGATATCCGGATTCCGGGGATGTAAAAAGGGTTCCCGTGCCACCCAGTCCTGGACTTCGCGTGCGAAGCGGTCGACGTAGCGTTTGTCTCCGGTTTCCGCGTATGTTTTTGCCAGCGAGACCCAGTGGAAATGTCGCGTCAGGTGACCGTTGCATAAATCCCAGCGGATGGTGCCGTTCTGATCGACAAAGTGCTGCGTGTTCCCCGCTCCGTCGACGTAGGTCTTTGAGAAACTGAGGAAGGGACCGCGGGTGCCATAACGATCTTCCAGAACGGCATCGGCCACTTCACGGTAATTTGTGCCACAGTATTCCGGCTGGAACCCGGGGCCCTTCGGTGTGGTCCGGGTCCGCAGATGTTCCAGCAGCAGTTGGCCGGCGCGAGCGCGATCCTGTTGCTCGATTGCTGCAGCGACTTTCGAGAGTGCCGGGTGTGTCAGATCGAGTGCATCGAGAACGATGTCCCGCGGGGCGGGGTGAATGAATGACTCAAGATTCTGAATCTCCCTGACGTTCAATTTACTGAAAGTCGCGGTATTCTGACGCGGGGTCGTACCCCCCGTTACGGCATAGAAGCCGATATAGCCGGGGACCACTTTGCCTTTCTTCGTGAACTCAAAAACGGGACGATCCATGTGCTCGAAGTAAAAACGCAGTCTGGTTCCCTCTTTGACGGGCGAACAGAGAATGCGGAGTTGGTAACTCCCCGAGTGAGGGGTGAACTCCCACGGGCGCTGGTATTCTCGATGATCAATCCAGCCCGGTGGTTTAGGAGACGGTTCGCGGCGTGGCTCGTTGATGCCATCGATCCAGATGTCCCAGAAACCGCGGTGGGCCCCTTCGCGTAACTCGAAACGAATCTGTTCCGTTTTGGAGAAGGGGTCCTCTTCAGGGGTTTTGAGGCCAAACGTCAAACCAGCAATCGCCTGGAGATCACCGGCGGCGTGTTGTGTGGGATCAATGTGTGCTTCGACCAGAAACGTTTCGAAATCCGGTTGTCTGCTGTCGAGGATCAGGCTTTGCTGTCGCGTTGGTGTCCCTGCCTGAGTCGTGAGTTTCGTCACCGACTTACCGGACGATTCTGCTGCGCACTCATGCCTGCAGTGAAGCATCAGGGAAAATATGACAACGGTCACTAAGCCACAAAACGCTTTCACTGTACCATCCCCCTCGCTGAAGATTTGGTTGATCCAGATTGACAGAAATTGTATCGAGACATCATTAGATGCTCAATTCTACGGCTTTGAGACGGATACTCGCTATTTGTTCAGTTCACGCTGGACGAACCCGGGCGGAGTTTTCATAATGAGATGAATCAAACCTGCACCCGGATGTTTAGAAATGTGCAGATGTGACTAAGGCATCCGGTTGGGCAGAAAACTTCAGGATGCAGCGCACTCCATCCTGACAGTCACCGCGGGCACGGACTTACTGGAGAGACAGGATCATTCCTGTCTCACCAGGCAACGCATAACGAGATGGATCATGTATCAGAAAACCGGATGGCTCATCGGCCTCATGCTCCTGGTCGGGTGTGGCGAACAGCCGAAACCCGTTGAACAGACACAAACCACCGCCAGTCAGAAACCTGCGAGCCAGGTGTCTCCCAGTCAGGCAAAGCCTGAGCCAGCACCGGCGCAGGAACCTGTCACTCAGAAAGAGAAAACGGCGGCCCCCCAAAAGGACTCTAGCGGTGATGACTATGTCAAAAGAGTTGTTGCCGAGCATCAGGAGAAAACGTTCCAGAGGTCATTAAGCGAACTGAAGGCCAAGGATCGCGATCAGCGCGTGATGGCCGTTGCCATGATGGTCACGTCCAAGATCGACCCCAACCGTGTGGTCGCCGGTCTGTTGAATGTTGTGGATGACAAGGATGAACAGGTGGCAAATATGTCGCGGAAATACATCCAGTCACACACGTTTGAATCCAAAGGTCAGCTGGTCGATTTCTACGCAGACTGGTGTGGTCCCTGTCGGATGATGAAGCCGGTTGTGAAAGAACTTCAAGACGAAGGCTACCCGGTCATTCAGGTAGACGTCGATGAGAATCCGGATTTGAGTTCTCATTTTTATATCACCAGCATTCCGACGTTTGCACTGATTGTCGACGGATCGATGCGACAGCGCAGGATCGGCGTGGTCGATAAATCAGAATTACTGAAACTGCTGAAAGCGATTCCAAAACCAGATAAGCAGGATCGGGAGAAGGCGTATGTGACCGATCCGAAGCTGAAGGTATATGGCGCCCTGGTGACGATGCAGTCGGAGAACCCCTGGTATCGGTATGAGGCGAAGCAGCAGTTAAAGCAGGCATCTTTGCCGACGCTGATTGAGATCCTGCAGGATCCGGGGCAGCGCACCGTCTTTCGCGAATCGGTAATGCAGGTCCTCGAATCGTTCATGAAGTCAGAAGATCAGGCGACGCAGATCGTCAAGGTGCTGACGGAGATCATGAACGATCCGAAACAGTCGGAGGAACTGCGGGGCATGGCTGTGATCTTCCTCTCCCGCCACGATCCCGCACGCAGCGGTGCGCTCGATGAAAAACTGGTGGCCCTGTTAAAGGCATCCCGTTCCGAAGCGTTGCAGGCAGAGGTGGCAGAAGAAATTGGTAACCGGAAAATCAAGCAGGGATTGCCGGTACTGATTGATAAGGTGAAGCACCTGGATCAGGCTCCCGAAGATGTGCGCACTGCGTATATATTCGCGTTGGGACAATTTCGTGCCGCAGCAGATGCCGCGGTACCTGCACTGCTGACCGCCTACTCGAACTATCCTGATGAGAGCGATGCCATTTCCGAAGCGCTCGAGGAGATCTGTCCTGATTCCAAAGCGGCTACGGAGGCGTTGATCAAAGTGCTCGCGGAAGATGACGCAGAGGCCAGATCGCTGGCGGTCTCGCTGCTGGATCAGGCCGAGTATATCCGCACAGCCAGCAGTTCCCTGCAGAAACTGTTGAACGATCCCGATCCGGAAATCAGTCTCAAAGCGGCAAAACTGCTGGAAAAAATCGGCGGGGCGGACCAGAAGATTGTATCCGCACTCGTCAAACAACTGGATGAAGGGGAAGTGGACTGGGAAATCCGTTCCGCGCTGCGGACCGCCTGGCGATACTCGTATCCCGCATTGACCAAAATCATCTGCGATCCTCAGAGTACTCCCCAGGCCAGAGAGAATGCGATGTCGGTGCTCAGAGATTTTCATCATCGACCCAGTCCGGAAGAACAGGCTTTGCTGGAACAGGCTTTAGACCAGAAAGACCTGCTGACAAAACAGTGTGCCGCGATCATGCTGTCGTCCTCCGAATCTCAGCAGTCTCAGATCAATTCCCTGCTGCTGGAAGCAGTGAAGTCAGACAACGAGGGTGTGCGCCTGCACGCAGCCCGGGCCTTGGGCAGCCGTCGGAAGTCCCTTTCAAAACCGCAGCAGGAGCAGGCGAAAGCAGCATTACTGAAGCTGTTGAAGGAGTCCGATTCCCGCGTCAGTGAAGCCGCCGGGTCTGCCCTTGCCAATTTTGAGTTAACTGAGGATGAGTTGAAAACGGTGGTCGAATCCCTCGAGAATCCGGACTTGCAGTACTCTGTGATGAGTATTCTCAACAGGCAGAAAACACTGCCGGGCGCGGTCGTTCCCTTACTGACCGCGAAATTAGTGAGCGATGAAATCGATGAAGAACTGATCAATCAGCTGACTGCTGTTGTGAGTCGTGGAGGCAAGCCGGCTCTCAAAAGTCTGGAAGCGGTGGTCTCGAATACCGAGGTGGATCCGGAACGCCGCGCCAAAGTGATTCTGGCACTCAGCGAGGTCACGGCTGATGAACCAGAGCTCGTGAAATATCTTCAAGCATTTCTCAAGGAGAAACAGCCTGAACCATTACAGGTGGCGGCTGCGATTGCTGTGTCAGGTGAGGTCGAGGACAAGCAGTCCCTGGTGCCTCTATTACTGACTGGTGTGCAAAGTGAAAACTGGGAGATCAAACAGTTCGCCGGTGAGGCATTGACGAATATTGCAGCAGATTCGCCGGAAGCGCTCAAGCTGGTGCAGGCACAACTGAAAGAACTGGATCCAAAGCAGCAATCTGCAGTGCTGGTTCTACTCTGCCAGGACGAGCGACTGCGAGATCAATTCAGTTCGCAACTGCTCTCCCAGGTTCAAGGTATGGATCAGGAAACGGATGCCTACCAGCTGAGGGCGGCGATCAGCTACCTGGTCCGCGGCGACAGGGAGGGCACCGCGATCAACAAGTTGCTTGCCGAGCAGGATCAGGAGATCGTGCAGCAGACTTTACGCACCCTGGGAAATAATGCAGACGGCGTTCCTAAAGCCGTCCTGCCGGAACTGGAAGCGTTATTGAAAAACGCGCCACCGAAGACCCGGTTACTGGCGGCGCTGTGCCTGTTGAAAGCGGGGTCTGAGGATGAGGGTCTGCTGACGATCGTGCGAAACGCGCTGGACTCGGACGATGAAGAACTGAGTGAGCAGGCGGCCTATGGTCTGCAGATGGTCGGTACCTTAAATGAACAATGGACGCCGGTCCTGATGAAGTTAATGCAAAATCGGGATTACCGGCAGGCGTCCATTGAACAGTTGGGAGAGATGGGAGCTGCCGCGAAATCAGCAGTGCCGGCTTTGATTGATCTGCTGGGGACAGTCAGTTATTACGAGGATACCACTTATGCGCTGGGAGAACTGGGGTCGTCTGCTGCGGAAGCGATTCCGGCGCTGCGGAAGATGCTGACGAATGAGCGAACCATGTATGCGGCTGCTCAGGCGCTGGAGAAGATTGAAGAAGACCATCAGCCAACGATCGACATCTTGGCGAAGAACCTCGATCAACCGAATCTGCGCGGGGATGCTGCCTATAGCCTGGGAGTCTTTGCCGCGGATGCTCCCGAGCGGATCGAGCCTCTGTTATTGAAAGTGATCAGCGGCGAAAATCAGTATGACCGTGAAATGGCGCTGCGTGCCGCCGGCTCTTTGAAGTCTAAAGCGGTGGTCGCGATGCTGATTAAAGTACTGGAAGAAGACGACCAGGATCTGTCTGACCTGGCTGCGCTGTCGCTGGGAAAACTGGCGATTGAAGCGGAACTGGTGGTACCAGCCTTGCTGAAATCGATGCAGGACGCGGATGAACGGGTGCAATATGCCGCAGTGCAGGCCCTGGGTAAGTTTGGTGCCGACGCTGCACCTGCGGTGCCCGCTTTACTCAAAGCCTTGGATGACAAATCCATTCGCGTGGCCGCCGCTGGTGCTTTAGGCCGCATCGGCGCACCGGCGCAGGAAGCCATTCCCCGCCTGATCAAAATGCTGGATGATCCGCAAGAGCGGCGTGCAGCACTGGAAGGACTCAAGCAGTTCGGACCACTGGCAGAATCCGCTGTCCCCCGCTTGAAGGAACTGGAGCAGGAGTCCCGGAACTATGATCTGCGACTGGTCAAAGCGACCCTCAAAGCGATTCAGTCGCCGGAGGAAACCGGGGAGGAAAAGTAAAACGATTGTCTGTCCGGTTTGCAAAAGAGACGTGTTTCTGGTATCGATTGGGGTCTAGTATTTTCTTTAAAACATTCACTCATAAGAAGTAAGGAATGAAAGAACCTGTCGAGGGTACAGGAAGTCAAGCAGAACCGGGCCTGTCCAGTCTGTTGGCCCGCATTAAAAACCACAACGAATTTCAATCAGCTGCTGCCTCCACGCGACTGTCGATCATCGCCGCCTTGGGGAGATTGGGAGCTGCGGCTGATTCTGCTGTGCCTGATCTGCTCGCAGCTTACAAGTCACTGCCGGACGATGCGGAAGTCATCGCCCAGGCACTGAAACAGATCTGCAGGGACTCGAAAACAGCGCCAGTAGAACTTGTGAAAGTACTGGCCACTGATGATCTGCGGATCAGGGATCTGGCGGACGATCTGCTGACGGAGGCTGCCTGTCTCAAGAACGCAGCCGCGGATCTCCGGGCAATATTGAACGATCCGAACTCGCCGGTGAGAGACAAAGCTGCCTGTCATTTGCAGGAGGTTGGCAGCGACGACAGGCAACTGGTCTCAGTGCTGATCGAACTGCTGGATGAAGCGGAAACCAGCTGGGAGACTCAAGCTGTGCTGAAGTCTGCTTGGCTATATTCGCTCCCGGAACTGGTAAGGTTGATTTGTGATCCATCCAGGTCCCTGCGAAGTAAGCTGAGAGCAGCCGCAATCATTCTGGAAATCAACTGTATTAAGAGGATCAAACATCTGACCGATCGGTCTTTCCGGACTGTGGACAGGGCCGACCAACGTCTGCTGGAAGCGGCTCTGGAGGGAACAGATTCCTGGACGCGTTACTGTGCGGCCTGTGCACTTTCAGGTTCGGATTCGCGCCACCCGAAGATTTATGGCACGTTGATCGACGGGCTGCAGGCGTCGCAGGCGGAACTTCGTTGTTGCTGCCTGAAGGCGCTGGGCCGACGTAGGAATGAGCGGGAACAGGTGGACGCGAATGTGACCGCGCGCTTAATTGAGCTGCTGGAAGATCCTGATCCTGAAGTGGTCTCTGCCGCCGGCGCTGTGCTGTCGCAGTTACGTTTTTCTGCCGCCGACTGGATTGCGTTAATCGGGCTGCTGGAACAACGAGCGTTAAGCTACCGGGTATTGAGTTTGTTGCGGGAACAGGAAGAAGTGCCCGTAGTCGCTGTGACACCCTTGATCCATATTCTGTGTCACGGCGGTCTTGAGGGGGAGCAGGTCAGGCTGTTGATCGCCATACTCGTCAAGGCAGGACGCCCAGCCCTGGAGGCAATGCGCTCCGTGATACTCGACAGCAGTCTGCCTGGAAATGTACGTGCTGCTGTGTTGCGCGGCGCAGTAAAGATTGCGCCCGCGGAGCCGGAAGTGATTTCCCTGCTGTCCGGACTGTTGGAATCAGACGATCCCGAGTTGCGGATGTCCGCGGCTATTGAAATTGCGGACAAGATGGATGATAGCCAGCCACTGATTCCGCTGCTGGTGGCGGGGTTGCAGAGTGAAGACTACTCAATGAAACACTCCGCGCTGGAGGCTCTCAAAAAGATCGTGGCACATTCACCGACAGTGCTCGCTTCTGTCATTCCTCATTTGAATGACGTACCCCGTGAACAGCGTTTGATGCTGACGTTTTCTTTCTATCATGGTAATCAACAACATCCGGAACTGCGCAGGGTGATGCTGTCATTACTCCATGAAATGAACCAGGGGGAGGACGAACGGCTGACGTGGTCAGTCGTGCTGCGTGAGCTGATTTGCGTTGAGCCTGAATCATTTCTGCTGGAGCTGCTGGCGGATACAGATGAAGATCTGGTACAGGAAACATTGGTGGTGCTGGATGCTTCCGGTCTGTCGCTGTCAGATCCGCTGCGCGATCAGCTGGAACAGATTCTTTCAGGAGCGAATCAGAAGAGCGGGTTGCTGGCGGCACTAATTCTGTTCAAAGCGGATTCCCGTAATAATAGGCTGCGGATAATAATAAGCGAATTTTTAACGGGAGACGACTGGGAACTGTTTCAGGTCGCGATTGACGGATTAGAGAAAGTGCCTGCGCTCGATGCGAAATGGGCGCCGCTGCTGATCGATCTATTGCAGAAGCAGGAGGCCCGGTTCCTGGCCATCAGACAGCTGGGAACGATGGGAGCCGCCGCCGAACCGGCCATTCCGACATTGGTCGAATATCTGGATACCACCAGTTATTTCAAGGTCTGTGCAGAGGCCCTCCAGCAGTTGGGACGACTGGCTGCGCCTGCGATTCCTGTACTGCGAGCGCATCTGCAGAAGAAAGGGTCTCTCCGTGAGGCTTGTGAGGCACTGGCATGTATCGAAGAGGACCACCGTCCGACACTGGCGATCCTGACACAAAATCTGGAGCAACCGGATTTGCGTTCCAGAACCTGCCTGGGGCTGGCCTGTTTTGCAGAGGCCTTGCCGACGGAGGTGGAATCACTATTGCTGGAGGTTTTTCAGAGTAATGTGGAGTATGATCGGAGCGGGGCAATTCGTGGGCTGGGTTCCCTCAAGACTAAGACAGCCTGGCAACGGTTAGTCCAGGTGCTGGAAACAGAGAATCCAAGCTTATGGCCGATGGCGGCGTCTGCATTGGGAGAAATCGGACGGGAACCCGAGATTACGGTGCCACTTCTGATCAAGGTGCTGAATTCGGAGTCCTGGCAGGCCCGTCAGTCCGCCGCACATGCGCTGGGGCAATTTGGAGCAGCGGCTCAGTCCGCCGTACCGGACCTGATGACTACGTTAAACGATGCAAGGCACTTTTCAGCGGCCGCTGGTGCCTTGAGCGCGATTGGTGAGCCAGCGATCGCAGCCATTCCCTGCCTGGTAGAAATGCTGGACAACGGGGAGTATCGTTGTGAAGTACTGCGGGTGCTGACTCGGTTCGGTCCCTTGGCAAAAGCAGCCCTGCCCAGACTGAAGGAGCTGGAAGCAAATGTCTCCCGATGTGACCTGCCTAAGATCAGAGTCGTGATCGAAGCCATTGAATCGCCGGATTCGAATCTGTGATCAGGACAGATTGTGATGTGACATTCTTTCGTTTTGAATGGTAATTTCATTCTTGAGTTGGTTTATTCTTCGGCAATGCGGTTTTGATTTCGCGGGCGACCTGTTGTGCCAGTTTTTGGGAGCCGGCGGTTTTGAAGTGGACGTTTCCCGGGCCGGCCCAGAGGGGGGCTTCAAAGCCTGAAGCGAGTTTGTGAAGATCGTTGATTTTGATGCCGTGCTGTTTCATGATCTTTTCCGCGACCTCGTTGTATTTCAAATCGTCGCCGACGACGCGGCCCGCTTCCCCTTTCGGCACCGGCGTGGTGGTCGCCCAGATCAATGTGGCTCCCGTTTTTTCGAGTTGCTCCACCAGCGCTTCCAGATTTTTCTCGTACTGGTCGAGGGGGACCGAGATGGTGCCGTTCACTTTATCGCGGTGTCCCTGGGTTTTTGAATCGGGGTGCCGATAGCAGAGGTCGTGCAGGCCCCAGTTGAAATGGATCACGTCCCAGTCGGTTTTGCCCAGCCAGCGCTGGAGGTTTTTGAGACCCCGGTTTGTATCACCGCAGTTGGCTTTGACACGTTCGACGTTCGCGACCCCTTTCAGCAGTTCGATAGTGGGTTTGGTGTAACCGATGGAAATCGAGTCGCCGATAATCAGCACGCGGGGCAGGTTGGGATCTACTTTGGTTTCCTGTTTCTGTTCTGCTGTTGCGAGCGAAGTCAGACATAGAACCGTCAACAACGCTGTGAGAATTCGGCTGTGGTCGGTCAGTCGAGGCATCTGATGATCTCCTGAGGAAATGGTGTGCGAAGTCATCCAGTATCAGCGAGACGCGCAGGCGGGTCAAGCAGGACTTGTGAGAAATCAGAGTGACTGTTTTCCAATGAAATTAATTTCCTGCAGAAAACAGCGAACCCCTGCTGAACGTTCACTGTCTTTTATCGGCAACAGACGAGCGGTGTTTTGTCTGTGAACGAATTGATCTGCCTTGCGGGTGTGATGGATGCACGATGGTCTTCGGAACCATTAGACGGGGTTCGATTCCCTGGCGGGGTACTTGAGTAAAACTGACGCTGGAGCCAGATGGCCAGGCGACTGCCTGCAAAGCAGTTCTAAGTGGGTTCGACTCCCACCGGCGTCTTAAACCAGCCAACTGCCGATGCGGACTACATCTTTCTGTCAAAAAGAACCGATGTCTGTGTCATTCCTTCGTTGGCCGGTTTGTTGAAAATCCAACTGCCTGTCGGGATTACATTATGACGGTCCTAAGGTAGCTAACCTGGAGTGATCCAGGGAAGGTGAGCGCAACGGCATCTCTGTGAGATGGTCTGGCGCGTGTCGACTGACGGTTTCACATGCGACCGATCAGGACGGCCGAAGAGGCAACAATCTCGATGCCCCTTCGTTGGGTTTTAAAAAAAGACATGACCGACTGCCGATCTGGAGTACATGGCTTACGACCCGGGGGTTGTGGGTTCGAGTCCCACCAGCGCTATTTCGCAAAGCGAGTCGCGCCGTAGCTCAATGGTAGAGCACCGTAGAAACTCTGGTTCACCACTTCGTCGGTTGTATTTACTGTCGAAAGACGATCTGTCAGCAGACGGATCGCATGCATTCAAGGAGACCGAAACTTTGATCGTCGACAAGCCGAGACGCAAATAGCGTCACATGCAAACAGGACCGACTGCCGAAGGGGAGTACATAGTGATCTGTTAGTTGTGGGTTCGAATCCCACCAGCGCCGCGTGCAACCGCACAACACGTTGTAGCTTTAATGGTAGAAGCATCAGAAGAAAACTCTCTTTACACAACTTCGTCGGTCTTTCTTAAGCGACTCACTCGACTGCTGGAGTGGAGTACATGGTTTCGCTGGTTCAATTCCTGCCCGGCCCACTGAATATTTAAATCGGGGCCGGACCCTGGACTCCGCGTGCGCGCGGAGAGGCAGGGTGGGACTCTGCTCGAATACCTCGTCGAGTGCTTTTATTGAAGCTGCATTTAAGGGGTCTGGTCTCTTAAATAAGGAGACCAGACCCCTTAAATGCAAACTTTGCACAGGATCCGGCTGCCGTCAGTGGGGACTGATGCGTCTTTCGCCGGACCCGTTTTTTAAAGGAGGCTATGATGGCCAACAAGACTCTGTTTTCAAATCGCCAGAATCAGTATCCACGTGCGGACTCGCGTAACGAGGCCGGCGGTCGCGCTTATAAATTCGAGCCGAAGCATGCGCTCGCGCAGCTGGCGGCAACCGGAACGTTCAACAACGTGTTCTACGCCGGTGCGCAGACACAGCTGGATACTCTGCGGACGCTGATTGACCAGGTGGACGATGACCGCTACCTGGCACAGCTGGCCGTGTATGCGCGGGAGCGGGCCTGCATGAAGGACATGCCGGCAGCGCTGCTGGCGACACTGTCGACGCGGGACACCGAGCTGATGCACCGTGTGTTTGATCGCGTGGTTGACAACGGTCGTGTACTGCGGACGCTGTTCCAGATGATCCGTTCGGGTCAGTTTGGTCGAACCGGTCTGTCATCGAGTCTGCAGCGGGCGTTTCAGCGCTGGCTGAACGAGGCTTCGGTGGGTCGACTGCTGTCGGCTTCGATCGGTCACGATCCGAGCCTGCGCGACGTACTGCGACTGGCACGACCAACGCCTGTCGACAACGAGCGACGTGCGCTGTTCGGCTGGCTGACGGATAAGGAGCCTGCCAAGTGGGCACCGGCGACCGCAGCGGATCTGCCACGGCAGGTGCGACAGCTGATCGCGTATCGTCAGGCAGAGACTGACCAGGCGCAGGCAGAGATCGTTGAGAATCTGTCTGTGCGGTGGGATCTGCTGGCAGATGCGGCCAAGAGTCCACTGGTCTGGAAGGCGCTGGCCCGACAGATGGGACCACAGGCGCTGCGGATGAACCTGAATACGCTGCTGCGACACGACGTGTTCCAGGATGCGGCGCTGGTGGACTATGTGGCGGACCGTCTGGCGGACGCGGAGGCGATCCGTCAGTCGCGACAGTTTCCGTACCAGTTCCTGGCGGCTTATCTGAATGTGAGTGCCGAAGTGCCTCGCAAGATTCAGACGGCGCTGCACCAGGCGGCTGAGCTTGCCTGCGGTAACGTGCCGGAGCTGCCTGGTCCGGTCGTGATCGGTCTGGATACGTCCGGTTCGATGCAGTGTCCGGTTACCGGCTGGCAGCGTCGTGGCGCTACAAGTCGGATGACGTGTGTGGATGCTGCGGCACTGTTTGCGGCGGCTGTGCTGCGACGTAACCCGGACAGCGTGGTGATTCCATTCGATACCCGGCCTTACCAGGCCCGCCTGGATCCGTCGGACTCGATTCTGAGTCTGTCGGCACGGCTGGCGAAGTACGGCGGCGGTGGTACCGACTGTTCGATCCCGCTGAACGTGGCCAACACGAAGCTCAGCAAGCGTGCGTTCGCCGGCTGCGTACTGGTGAGCGACAACGAGAGCTGGGTGCGGAAGGGCCGTTACGGTTCGACCGGCGTGATGACCGAGTGGCAGCGGTTCATCGAGAACCAGCGGCGACTGGGCGTGACGGATCCGAAGCTGGTATGCATCGACATCCAGCCTTACGGTTCGTCACAGGCTCCGGAGCGCGACGACATCCTGAACATGGGCGGCTTCAGTGACGCGGTGTTCAACGTGGTGGCGTCGTTCCTGGGCAACGACGCCGGCCGGTTCGTCGCCGAGGTCGAGTCGATCGAAATCTGATCGGCTCGGTTGGTTATCTGGGATACCCCTGGTCTGAGAAATCGGGCCAGGGGTGTTTTGGGATCTGGTGATAGCCAATGATATGAGGGGAAACTCGATTGATTGTTTATGACTTGACTCAAGCTTCCAGATACCTTTTCCTGATCAGATCAGGAAATTAAAAAAGTGTTATGTCTATGGAAGAGAGTTATGATCCCGAAATCTGAACTTATCTTTGTTTATGAAGGATACTGGGGAGATAAGAAATTTGCGTTTGGTAGTACGGAAGAGGATGCTCTAAAAGCTCTAGAACGATGTTATGCTTATGGGGAGCCAGAAGAAGATCTTGAGGATCGACTAGGAACTCATTGGGCAATCGGCGATGAAAGTGAAGGATGGCGCATAGTACCTAGAGAAGTTAAAGTTCAACATATCGATGGTACAGTTTACGGGAGTTTTCCAAACAACCTGCCGGTCCATCTTTACTGGGACTGCCCATCCTGTGGGTATAACTGGGGAGATGACATATTAGCTGATACTAAATTTCCTCATTTAGTTTTGTGTAAACATCGAAAAAATTCAGGTCTGGAAGCTTCTTACTTTTTAGTTCATCTTAGTGAAGAAGATGGAGAAAAGTTAAAAGGAACTTGAGCAGAAAAAGTGTCTGGATTCGTTAAGCCCCGTAATGAGTGATGTGATGCCAAAACTCGTGAAGTCACAGACGAAGTGGTGTACCAGAGCGGGCGAGAGATAGACATGTTTCGGTAACAGTTCCCAGTACTAATATTGTGCAGACTATGATTTATTGAACCTTATTTCTGTCGCAGGTGGTTTTCTTCGGATTCTAATCCATCAAAGTCAGTCTTCCATCTTCGCTGGTATGGCTGAAGTGTGGATTCCCAACCATCGTTACACACATATTGAATTACAAACTCGCCATGAACATCGTCGCTCATTCGAACGGTTGCGGAGCGACAATAGAGTGACGCGAGCAGTTGGTCGAATCGTATTTCCCATTCATTCCAGTCTTCGATCAAAGACTTGAACGTCCCGGCAAACGAGACAGTGGAGGATTCGTAACCCGGCAATTCTGTTCCAAAGATATTTGTGAAGGGATATTTTGCATCAAAAGGACAAGCGTCAAATGCCTGACGATTTTCCTGGTTGAATTGGGGATCTAATTCGATGAACCCATAAACGATGGTCTTGCTACCCACGTGAATGCCTTCTTAACCGATGTGAAATGCTGTTGATGAAACAGGAGCTCTGACTATGCTCTATTGAAAACTCAAGTTGATCATAGAAATCGGGCCCGAGGTGTTTATTCTTGTGATGAGTTATCATGAGATATGAAAATAGCACAACTGTATTTTCCTCTCATCAAAAGAGTAAGAAAAGATGGATAGCGCATTACAATTTATCATTATGCTGAATACAGACTTAACTATTTCCTCAATTATCAGGCAAATGTCAGCAGGCTTAAGGGGAGCACGAGGGCGCAAAGTTAACTCAATTGACTTCGAAGGTAATTGGATCGAGATGTATCAAAATGATGATTACGACGAATCTCAGACAGAAACCGAAGATGGTTTTCTGTTTTATCGCTATCGTCTGGAGGCAACGCCTCTGAGTAAGGAAATCACATTGTCTCGGCAAATAAACACGACTAGAACGATCTGTCAGAACCTTCAACAACTGAAGGTCGACATTTTTCTTTGCGCAAACTTCGAAGACCAACTTCCTGAATTTAAGTAACACGCGACTAATTGTGAATGATAAACGCAGTAACGTTAATACTTGAATATTGAACTGATTTCTCTCAGTGGAAGACTCCATGCCTGGCGAAAACAATGATCTTCAACGGCAGTCAATAAAAACGCCCTGGTTCATTTTATGAGATATCTATGGTAGAGAATTATGATCCCGAAATCTGAACTCATCTTTGTTTATGAAGGATACTGGGGAGATAAAGTATTTGTATTTTCCAGTTCTGAAGAAAAAGCAGTGAAGGCAGTGAAGCGATGTCATGCTTACGGGAAGCCTGAAGAAGGTTATGAGTATAGATTAGGCGCACATTGGGCAATAGATGATGAAACTGAAGGATGGCGTATAGTACCGAGAGAGGTTGAAATCCAACATATCGGAGGAAAAGTCTACGGGAGCTTCGCAAATGATTTGCCTGTCCATCTATATTGGGAATGTCCACTTTGTCATTCCAAAACGGGAGAAGATATATCGACTGATATTACATTTCCTCACTTGGTTTGGTGTGAACATTATACTAATCCAAGTCTGGATGAATCTTATTTCCTAGTTCATCTTAGTGAAGAAGATGGAGAAAAGTTAAAAGGAACTTGAGCAGAAAAAGTGTCTGGATTCGTTAAGCCCCGTAATGAGTGATGTGATGCCAAAACTCGTGAAGTCACAGACGAAGTGGTGTACCAGAGCGGGGTGTAACGAGACAGCAAGGAAGTGAAGAAGTATAAGAGATCTAGTCCACTTATTTAGATTGTCGCTGCGGTCGAGTTGATCGAAGTCTGATCAGCTTAGTGAGTCATTAAGAGTGTTTCTCGTGTGTCACTACTTTGGCCAGATTCATTAGGTTCCATTTAATGAACGCCATGTTTTCATTTACGGTCAAATCAGATGCCTATCAATCCCTGAAGAATAAGGCTCGGCTGGAGTTGTATGACTCTGTGGATTATGCCCCCGCCGTGATCTCTGCAGTTTGTCGAGCGCTTTATGAAAGTGGAGCTTTTGAGTTTAAGCTTTGTTTTGGTGACGGGGAGGATATACTGCTGCCCATTGATTGTGAACTTTCAATATTCCTGGAGCAGTTGCCAGAGGTTATCTCTGCATCAAAGAATGAACACGTCCGTAGCTTTGTAATCCACTTTTTTGAACAAGGTTTCAACTTTGACGTATTAGTGCAAAAAAAGAATGGTCTCTATCGCGTGTCGTTTGATATGAGAGACTGCGATCATTCAGTGCATGAAGGTTATGACATCGAATTTTCACATTTTGAATCGATGTTGCAGGAGATTGCACAGATGTTTGTTGAGATTTCACTGGAAGTCTTTCCGAAGTTATCTGAGAATCAGGCACTGATTCAATGGAGAAGTGAAGTGGGAATCCAGAATGGAAACTCTGGAGAGTAGCTGTGTGTCTCCCTGATCCAAGTCATCCTATGGAACTAACCAGACCACAACTCGATTTACTGGAGCGACTGAAGTTGCGCTGCGTCAATCAAAGATTCCTGACACCTTTCCTGGCCCCGTCGTAGCACGTCTCATAGAGGCTTTAAACGACGACTTCTTTCACTTGCTTAATAGATGGAAGATTGACCCGGAACTCCTACCCAAACCATTTCCTCGATCAATTAGAGAATAGAATATGGATTCACAAGAGATAAACGATTGGATGAGTTTTTGTGAACACAAACGCTCTTTTGAATTAGACCATTTCTCAAGTATGTTTATGGAGCTATATCTTGAATCTCTTACTGAAAAAGAAAAGAGTGATCTAGAAACAGTGTTTAGCTATATCCCAAATAAATCTCGTATTCTCGATAAAATGTTTCGTTTAGATTTTCGAGCAGACGACAAAACTGAAAATGAAATTACAAATCTTGTTCTCCAAGATCTGAAAGAAAAACGGCGTATTATTGATTCTCCTTCCCTCATCCAAGCGATGGATTACGGTGTAAATGCTATTATGAGTGACGAAGAAAAGTTCGCGGAATATGCTGGATGTGAGCTGAATTGCTTATTTTATCATGATATGGCCAACTATTTTGTTCAACATTTGTCTAAAAATGATGTCAAATTCAGGGCTCTCAGTAATGCTTTCTATGGATTAGCCAGCAACGCACACCTCCAATGGGCTCTTACTTGTGACTTACTGAATCTTGATCTTAGCTTTGATAATTACTTTGAGCTGTATTTGATTGGAGTGGATTACGCAATTTCTGAAAAGGGGATTTATGTGATCAATTACAGAGAACTCATGGGAAACGAATGGGCATAAATGTAGAGAGAAAAGTTGTAGGACTCTTTTATAATTGACCTGACACCTTTTTTGGGCAATGAAATTCTCGAACCTGAATTCAATCAGCCAACTTCTGGGATGTACTCAACAAGGATTTAGATGCTGACAATCTCACTCAAAGAGTTCGCACTGACTGGTGAATTTGGACCAGTTAAAATTGGCATGCATCGGGATGCAGCCGTTGCGCTGCTGGGAAAACCGGGTGATGAGACTGACTTTGGTGGTGCTTCGAGTGGCTTTCTTTATGGATGGTATGAGTTTTTTTATGAAACTGATACGAAAGAAATCGAGGCCATACAGAATGATCATCTGCTGGATGGTGACCTGTTTGATTATCAGAACGAGCATTTCCAGGTCGATCCCTGGTTTTTCAAGGCGGGAAAAGAGTTTACTTTCCCGGAGGTTGTCGATCTCCTGCAGGATGAACAGATTCCATTTCGAGTTGTCAGACGCCACGGAACGGGCCCAGAAGTAATCGAATTTAAGAGTGGCGTTCATTTCGACTTTATAGAGGAATGTGACGCACAAACAGGGAAAGAGAGCGGTGAAAATGTTCTCCTGGCAATCAGATATTTTCCGCTTTATTCAGATTCCTATGAAGTGGTGTACCAAAGCGGGGGGGGTAATGAGTAAGAATCTTTTTACTCGATTTCATTATGGAACTAACCAGGCCACAACTCGATTTACTGGAGCGACTGCAGTCGGCACTTGACGGTCAGGCGGTGCAGGAATTCACTTATGAAACAGAGTACCTGGGCTATCTGCCGTATGGACAATATCACTGGCTGGCAGCGGCTGGCCAGCATTTACCAAGCGAGATTCTGGACGGCATGCTATTCTCAGATCTTGAGGCGCTGGAAAAAGCAGGGTACCTGCTGCGGGTGAGTGAGTGGCAAAATCCCGAAGACGATACGCACTCCAAAATTACGTTTGTGCTGCGTTCCGATGACGCTGATGTGCGAAGGTCTGTCTGAATTCAAGGTGAGATCTGCGTTCGTCATAACGACGATGAGCGTATTCACTTGACAATGGCGCGCGAATAGACAAAATTACACTCTCCCTGTCGTTAATGAATGAATCAGTTCGCATTTCGTTCAGTGCAGGCTGTCTTGTCAGAGGAGACTCCCCCATGTTTGCTGCTGAAGACGTCAACGGTATCTTTATCACGATGCATGTCGCAGACGAACAGGTGCTTTTCCTCCTGCTGACTGCAGACGGGACGGTCAACCGGATGGGGACCGGTTCTGAAGACAATACTGAAAAGCAGCTCTTCATCGATCAACGGTCGTCTGAAATGTTCGAGGCACTGAAGTCGCGGATCCAGCCCGAAACCACAGAATGGGAGGGGGGCTACGCCGATCCTGAACCCCAGGGCAAAACCTGTTGTCTTACCGTGGGTTTTATGAACGGGGACGGAGAGGAATCCGTCTGTAAATTCCAATATGGTTCCGAATCTCAAGGTCCGCCGCCGGATCTCTGTCAGCTGGTGATCTCCGCCATCGAGATTACGGAACCGTGGTACCAGGAACAGAAACAACTCACATCCGAAGGGTAATCTGCTGCATGCCTGAAGAAAACTGGCTCAATGACTCTGTTTTCACTGTCGAGAATTTTTTAACCCCCGAGGAGTGCCAGAAGTACATTCGCATCAGCGAAGATTTTGGCTACGAAGATGCACTGGTCTCCAGCCCGCGGGGCCAGGTCCTGCGGAAAGATCTCCGCAATAATGAGCGGGTGATGTTACAGAACGAAGAAATCGCCGCGTGGCTGTGGGAACGGGCCGGCGATTTTGTGCCGTATCAGTATGACGACCGGTCGGCGATCGGCGTTAACGAAATGTTACGTTTCTATCGCTACGATCCCGGGCAGCAGTTCAACTGGCACCAGGACTTTCCGTTCGAACGCGATAACGGCGAACAGAGCTATCTGACGCTGATCATCTATCTGAATGATGACTTCGAAGGGGGAGAGACCTCTTTCGAGGATTCCTATTCCGAGGAAATGTTCGATGAATTCAAAGTCGTCCCGCAACAGGGAATGGCGTTGTTCTTTGAGCATGCGATTCATCATAAAGGCGAACCGGTGACGCGGGGCCGCAAGTATGTGTTGCGTACGGATGTGATGTTTGCCGCCGAAGAGGCAGAGGCCGCGTACGATTATGAAGATGAGTACGACGCTGAAGATGATGATGAATGGTGATTCCAGGGGGAGCAGAATGCGAAACAGGCAATTCAGCATTATGCAGATCGGTTCCTGAAGTTCTTTTCAGTTTGAGTGAGAATCAGCTCCCACGACTCAGCAACCCGGCGGACTCAATCGAATCGACCGATTCGACTTTAGATAAAAGGTGACACTATGCCCAAGATGGAATTTGATTTCCAAGGTTTAATCCAGCTACTGGCCAAGAATCTGTATAGCGAAAAACGCGTCTTCATTCGTGAACTCATCCAGAACGCGCATGACGGGATATTGCGTCGTGAATCACGTGAACCCGATGGGTTTTCACCCCGGATCGATGTCGAAAGCCGACCAGACGAACTGCAGTTCATTATCCGCGATAACGGTCTCGGTATGGACTTCAACGATATCGGCGAGTACCTGGCTGTTATCGGCCGTGGCGCCACGCGTCTGGAAAAGGGGGACGTTACCGGATTGGTCGGCCAGTTTGGCATCGGCTTTCTGTCGGCGTTCATTGTGGCTGAGCGTGTCGAAGTCGAAACACGGAAGGTGGGGGACGACGACGGGTGGAAGTGGTCAAACAGCGGCACACAGGATTACACGGTAACCAAGGTCAGTAAGGACTCATTTGGAACGACTGTGACGGTCTTCCTGAAAGGGGAAGAGGACAAAGGGGTTATCCATCCGGAAGAAGTTGACAATGTCATTCGTAAATACGCCGACATGCTGAAAGTGCCGATTCATCTGAACGGCAGTCGCGAACCGATCAACCAGATGATCATGCCCTGGGAGCGTGACGATTTGAACCGGGAGACGCGTACCCGGGAAACACAAGACTATCTGGCCAAGACCATGGCCGACAGTCCGCTGGCGATTATTGATGTCGACATTGCGGACCCTGGTCCAACGCAAGGGGTCCTTTACATTTCCGATCAGCGTTCGCTGCCCAATCATGAACAGCCTCCGGGAAGAGTCAGGCTGTATCTGCAACGAATGTTTCTGTGTGAAACGACGGACCTGCTGCCGCCGTGGGCCCGGTTTGTCCGGGGAGTGATCAATACTTCCGCAATCACCCCCACCGCGGCGCGTGACAACTTTGTGCGCGACGAGGTCACCGATCGCATCAAAGAAGAATTCGGGCATCTCATCATTGAACAACTGCGCGAACTTTCGCTGGACGAGCCACAACGTTTCCAGAGAATCCTGAAATATCATGATATCGGCATCAAGGCTGCCTGCTACGAATACGATGAACTGTTCCGCAACGTGGCCAACCTGCTCGAGTGGCGGACGAATTGTGGTGGCAAGTCGAGTGAAGAGGAGAGCTATAGCGGCTTTTACTGGCGACGCCTGCCTGAAATTCTTTCGGCGCTGCCTAAGTCGGAATCCGGGCCCCAGGCGCTGCCCTGTTTCGCCACGGCGTTCTCGGCGAATCAGTATTTCAATATGGCGGAATCTGCGAACTCACTGGTGATTGACGCCAGTGGTCCCTTTGAAATGTTGCTGCTGGAGCAATACGCAAAGTTCAAAGATGTTTCTATCAAAATTATTCGCGTCGACCAGGTTGACGACCCGAACATCTTTCGCCACCTGGAAGAACATCAGGAAGAAGTTCGCTTTCAACGTCTGGCAACACGCATGGAACAGGTGGTCAAGCCCCGAGGGAGATCGATCCGTGTCGAGGCGCGGAAGTTCAAGCCCACAGAGCTGGCTGCACTGATTCGCACCACCGAGCGTTCCGAGATGCATCAACAGGCAGAGGATCTGCTGAATCAGCCCAATACTCCCCAGAGTATGCGTGAGATGGCGGAGACGCTGCTCCAGATGACCTCGGCAGAAGCAATGCGGCTCACGATTAATGCGGACAACAGCCTGATTCGTGATATTGCCGAACATCCCGAGTTGTTCGGCGAACCGGACGTGGATGAAATTCTCAGCGGAATCTACAACAATGCGATTCTCTTTAATCAAGATCTCTTAACGACGGAAAATACTCAGATTCTGAATCAGCAGATGCATCGGCTGTTAGTGAAACACTGGGAAACTGTGTCTGAGATGGAAGAGGCGATGATACTGCAGCCGGAGCGGGACCAGCCCAAGCTGGATGTGGTGCCTGCGAAAAATCCGGAGCGACAGCACCGCTGTGTCTTCATGGTGACACCAGAGGCTGCGGAGTTCGACGACGTCATCGACGCCGTCCGCACCGTTGTGGAAGACTACTGGAAATGTGAGTTACTGCTGGCTCGTGACCTGAAGCAGAAATCGACCGACGGTATTCGACGGCTGATGAATCGGGCTGACGCATTTATTGTCGAGTCCACGACCGGGCAACCGCAGGTGATGTTGGAAACCGGTGCGGTTCGCTTTGATCCTCGCTCACGTCCGTTTGTACTTCTGCGCGATGAGACGCACGAACTGCGAGAGGACATGCCCTTCGACCCGGGCGATCAGAATTGTATTGACTACAGCGGGCGGGCAGATAAAGCGCTGGCGGAGTATCTCGACCACGAAATGCAAAAAGATGTCAACGTCGCGCAGCTGCTTAAGGATTCTGCGCGGCAGCGTTTTCTTTCCCCCAGGCGGCTCATCGAGCTGTTTAAGCCTGTGACGCTGGATGCATTAATGGTTCGTACCCTGGTGAGCAGATTCCCTACCGAGGAGCGCTGGCGAAAAGTGACCGCGGAAGATCTCGCCGACTGCCTGGATGAACATAAGGGCTTTGCCAGCATACTTCTGGATAACGTCCACAAATCACTGAATTGAAGGCTGTCATCAATGGAACCGGAAGCATACATACTGATCGAACATGCGCGAGAAGCTTACAGACAGGGACGCTTTGTGGAAGCGGGAGTTCTGGCAGGTCAAGTTTGCAAGGATGCGAAGCAGGCCGGCCATGATGAAATGGCATTCCAGTTGGGCCTGTTCGAGGTACAAAGCCTGCTGCGTGCGGGTAAACCGCTGGGCGCATTGAATCGCCTGCTTACGATGGAGTCCTGGGAGGCGCCGCGTCATGAGTCTTTGTACCAAATGCGAGAAGAGACTTTCAATCTGCTGCGGCTTTACAATCCCGATCTGACGCAGTTAGAAACGCGGCTTGCAGAACTGGAGAGTCTTGCCAGAAGTGCTCTTGATGGAACTGTTTCCGACTTCCGGTTGTATGAATTTCTGTTTTTGGAAGATCAGGGTAAGGATGAGAAGGCCCTCAATGCCACAGAGCAGGCCTGGTCGGAACGCGGCCCGGCAACCATGAACCATGCGCACGCAACTGCTTCTAACAGCTGCCTGGCGAACCTGCGCCTGAATCGACGTTCGCAGGCCGAGGAATGGATCAAAATCATGAAGCGTGATGGCGAGACCGAATGCCTGGGATTTCGAGCCGATCTCGCGGACTCTCAGGCCGAGCTTGCCCTTTATGACGGTCGTGCTGAGGACGTGTTTCATCATGCACAGCAGCAACGTCGAGTCGCCATGGAATATGCGGATTTGACGCGCGTCCATGAGGCGATCGAAAAACAGGTTCGTGCGCGATTACTTGATGCAACAAACGGAGATCCGGGCGATCGCAGGTCCGGCGTGATAGACGTCCTCAAACAGGCTCTTCCCGGGAAACGCAGCGTTCAATTAGAGTTCACTTTCAGTCTGCTGATACTCGATATCCGGCTCGCCGCAGTGCGTTGGGCTGTGGGCATGCAACCGGCAGAAGATTTCTGGTATCAGTCACCGCAGGTCGTGGCCAGTGAGTTGCGCGTTGCGAAGGATGAAGTGATCCGTCGGATTGAGAAGGCCAAGGCTGCCATCCGACGTACGGACAAAATCGCTCGTCGAGTGGATCAGGCGTTTGGCTGTGACTGGAGACAGGCAGCGGTCAACAGCCGGAGAGAGCGGCTTCAGGAAGTGGTTTCCAATCTGGATTGAGGTCTGACTTCCGATCAACGGGGGTGATGAGGAGCCACACCCAGATTCAGTTCAGGCAGGTATAACATGAAAAAGTGCTGACGTTTTTTAATCCTTTTCAACGATGATAGCCCAACCATGGAACTCGAAGCAGACATTATTGATCGCCTGCGTGACGATTTTGATGAACAGCAGGCCCCGGCAGCGATCGCAGAACTTGTGGCCAGCGGTCAAACGGGTCGAATCGCCCGTTGCATTGTACACGCCGCTCATGGATCTATGGAGCGGTTGCGAGAACTGACAGTCTCTTTCCTGATCGCCTCGCCGGACGATTTCTGGATTTTGCCCATTGCCGATGTTGCCGACAGGCACGGATTTCGATTGACGGCTCTGGAGTCACGCCCGGCTACAGCTGGTCCGTTCGAATACACCTCTGACCGCAATGAAGGACTCGCGTGCTTCTCAAATGGCACTACTTATTTCGCGGTACAGAAACAGGATCGGGAATGGTCAATTTCTGCACCGGGACTCGATGTCCGTCCGTTTGGGTTGAAAAATACCTACGACGAAGAAGGATTAGGTATCCAGCTGGATGACTACCTTTCACGGAATCATACTGAAACAGGACCACTCTAAATGTGGAGTTACAGATTAAAATGCCCCTGTGGCTTCGTATCAAACGTTGAAGGTTATGGGAGAGACCTTTTTTCATCACCCGATTATTACGTTCCCGTTGTTGTGGATGGTGACGAAAAGTTACATCATATTTGTATCCAACCAAGGGAAGGTGAGTCCGAGGAAGAATTTGACGATCGTCTTCAATCTTCAATTGAGGAATGCTTTGCAGAACAATTTGGTGAGAATGCGACACTGATGACTGGATTGGGGATACGCGGCGACCAGATTGTGAAATGTCCGCGTTGTGGACAAAAGCAAGCAAAGTTTGATTTTGCTGGTTTCTAAAAAACTCCGCACGTGGGAGAAGCGAGCATGACACCAGAGGACTTGCTGGGTGAGCTTTCTATCAGAATCTACGAACCGCCGCTTACCGATATGCGCGAGGATGGTCGGATCTGTAATGCTGCGGATCCCGTGGCGGTGCTGATGCTTATCCTGGACTTTGATACTGAAGTTGCCATGAATGGGATCGATAATTTCATCGGCAACAGTAGCGGCAGGTATACGCGGGCAACCATTACCGCATTGCAGACGATTGGCGCTCAATCTCAGGCGGCTCTGCTTGAGAAAATTCTGGCGGTTGCGGATGAGGCCGGAATGACTCATGACGCGATCCAGGAGGATCGGTCAGGGCTCGACGAATTCGCCATCACTAGTTTCGAGAAACTGCATGGTGATAAATGGGATGCCGCCTCTGATGGCATCCAGACACTCGATGCGCAGATCGATTATTCCGACATGCTGGCCTGCGCAGAGTCGTATGCAGGAAATCACAGCGCCGTGCTACACCGGGCGCTGGGGATCATAGACGGCTGAAGCACGAGGTACGCGCGACGCAGTTTTTTTCCGTCGTGTGACTCAATGCTGCTCTACAACCCGGCCGCGGGAGTTCATTCAGAGGTCCTGTCTCGCGCACGAGCGACCTCCTCCCTTTGAGTTTCTACCCCTTCTCCGGATGGTCCCGGCTCATTGTCTCTTTGACAAAAGTTTGCCGATTCTACCCCCCATTGTGTTCCCTGAATGTTTCAGGGATTTGAAGTGAGTCTTTTTATTTAAACAGGAGATTATTATGCGACGTATTCCCAGATTCATTACTAATGATGAGCGTCTCGACGAGTACCGTTCCTTGCCGCTGGATGAGGCTTTAGCGCGGATTATTGCTGTCTGGCGGTCCCTGCCGGCACTGTACCGCGGACCGGGGCCCATTGGCATGAAAGAGATTCCGTTGGGATCTCAACTGGCCGACTGGCTTGTGTATGAGCATCCGGAAACCGAGCAGGCACTCTACGATCATCTGCAGGATGAGAGTGTCGTGTTGCGTGCCTACTGCGTTCATACGCTACTCAGGATGGGCAGTCGCCTGCTGCTGAAGGTGCCTGATACGATAACCGAGTGTCACGATAAGGTGACGCGCTGCTACGGTTGCAGTATCGTGCCTGCCCCTTTGTCTGACCTGTTCACCGACGAACTGGATAGTAACAGGCGCATGTTCGAAGGCGAAGACGCTGATAAACCGAGCGGCTGGTGGCATCACGAGTCAGAGCGGTAACAGACGGCATTCAGCAGAATGCGGATCTGAATCGATGAAAATCGTAGGCCCGGCCGGTTTCGCTGAAGTTCAGTCAGGAACCGCCGGGTCGCAGATCCTCAGTGATGTGTGCTGGTACGCTGCTCGGGTAATGACAGGCTCCGGTCACGTAAACTGCGTCATTTTGTCATTTTGAACACTAAATTTACCCAATATTAACATGTTTAATTGTACGGCAACATGTTCCTCAGTATAGTTTCGGTCCGGGTCATTTTTATAGTTGCCGATTTTCGGATTGGCGGCTGGCGTCGCCCTCACCCATCGGTATTTCAAGGCGGACACCTGGAGGCTGGCGCTGTGCGCACGCTCCAGTTCAGACCCGATTGATGTTGAATTATCTGCTTAAATTCATACCTGGAGGGGATCGATGTTCGCTTGTCACAAACAGAAGAACGGGGTGCAGCGTCGGGGTGGTTTCACCCTGATTGAACTGCTGGTCGTGATCGCCATTATTGGAATGCTGGTTTCGCTGCTGTTGCCTGCAGTGCAGCAGGCGCGTGCCGCCGCACGACGGACTCAGTGTAAGAATCATCTCAAGCAACTCGGAATCGCGCTGCATAGTTTTGCTTCGACTTATGACGGCGACTTTCCGATGATTGGAATTCACGAGGGGGACCCGGGCGAGTATCGTTCGTGGGCGGTCATCCTGCTGCCTTACGTCGAACAGGGAACCGTGTATGAGGCATTGAAGCAGACGCCGACTTACGATCTGAGTACGGTTTCGATTCCCGTTTATACGTGCCCCGATGACGGGTCTGCGTCAGGCAAGCCGGGGCAGCTGACGTACGTGGTCAACTTTGGTTATGCGGGGCGCAGTTCGATTAACGGGACGCCGATTGCGCCTGGATTTATTCAAAAGCCTGGTTATTCTCTTCCGAGCGTTCCCTTCAGTGTGATCGCGTCCAACCGCCATGATTCGGAGACGGCTGACGGCGGATGGGGTACGGGGATGTTCTGGTCTGATAAGCCGGTGAATGTCTCGGGCGTCAACGTGGGTGACGGCACTTCGAATACGGTGGCGATGACCGAAAACATCTATGCCGGGAATCTGGGAGAATCGGTGATCTATCCCGGAAACAGTACGCCGGTCTCTGGAAATCCCGGGTTATGTCAGGTTGCGTTCGGCATAGGCGATGACGGGATCTGGCTGGAAGGGGAATCGTCGGCCGGTAACGACACGGCGTCGCCGACGTCATTGAAGATCATCTCCACCGACCTGGAACGCTATGGGATCAATGCGGCTGTGTCGCATCCCGCGGGAGGATCGGAGGGGCTGATGCCGGCTCCCAATTCCCGACACACGGGTGGTGTGAACATGCTGTGGGTGGATGGTCGCGTGACGTTTGTGAGTGAGAACATCAATCAGGAAATCTACGCGGAATCGCTGACCTGGAATGGTGGCGACCAGCGGGGCAGAAGCAGCTCTCAGTATTGAGTGGCTATGCTGTCATGTTGTTCTCGTCGAGCCAGTCTTCAAGTTTCTCGTGTGCCCTGAATCAACCTGACCTCATGTGATCTGGAGAGATGCAGCGGTTAGAGGCGCACCGCCTGACTGGTGGATGGTGTGGATCATCAATCTGTATTCTTGAGTTGGTGATGATTCTCTCAAGAAAAAGCTTGCCAGTGCGATCAATGTGCAGTATTATCTGCACATTAGAGGAGGAAGTCCGATGTCGCGTTTTACACCAGGCGAACTTGCTGTGATGCAGATCCTGTGGGAACAGGGTGAGCTGAAGCCGAGCGAGTTGCAGGAGCATTTTCCGGAGCCGATTAAAAATCCGGCGCTGCGTTCCTACCTTGCGATCCTTGTCGAGAAGGGGCACATCTCACGTCGCAAGGTCGGTAAGGCTTACTATTACAAGGCGATCACGCGTCGCAAGGCGGCGTTTCGTTCGACGATTCGTCAGATAGTCGATGCTTACTGCGAAGGTTCCGCCAGGAAACTCATTCTGGATCTGATTCGCGCAGAGAAGCTGAGCCAGGATGAGTTACTGGAACTCAAACGGCTGGCCGATGATCCCCAGCAAAAATGATTCGGGAGGCGAAGATGTCATCCACCTTGAACTGGTTGATGGGCAGCAGTGATGGTTTATCAAATAGTGCCCTGCTGATTCTGATTCGATTGACGTTGATTCTGATGGTGGCCTGGCTCTGTCACTGTGCCTGCAGCCGCTGGAATCCCCGGCTGCGAATTTTACTGTGGCGGATGACGGCGGCCAGTCTGATAATCGTGACTGTTTTGAGTCTGCTGCCCTACCGACTGCAACTGGCACTGCTGCCTGCCGCCTCCCCTGTTGTGGAAGTGGATGAGGTCGTCGAACCTCCTGATCTGAATGAAACGGCTGCTGCCAGAGAGCTGACTGTGCCTGTGAGTGGTCCCTTATCCCGGGACATCGTGCTTTCTGACAGAGGGTTAACGCCGCTGAATGAGCGGCCGCCGATCGAGGACACCGCCGCCACGCAGGCGTCTATTGTTGAGAATGCGGGGACGCAGGAGACGGTTCTCACAGCAAGTTGGTTTCCCACTGGTTTGTTGGGTTATGCCTGCGTAATCTGGGCCCTCGGTGTGGCGCTGCTTACATTGAGCTGGTTGGGCGGCGTGCTCAGTCTCGTGGCACTCTATCGACGTGCGATACCGGTGCCTGCCGAAATTCAGGATCAGGCTGAGGCGATTGCTGCACAGCTCGGCTATCTGAAATCGATTGATGTCCGTTGCAGTGAGGAAGTGCAAACTCCCTTCATCGTAGGAGCATGGCGGCCCGGGGTATTAATACCGGTGCAACAATGCGCTGCTGCAGAACGCCAGGAATTACAGGCGTCTTTGGCACATGAGATCGCCCACTGCCGGGGGAATGACCTGCGCTGGCATCATCTTTTCACGCTGTTACAGATTCTGCTCTGGTTCCATCCGCTGATGTGGAGAACCCGCGTCGTGCATGCGGACGCCTGCGATGAACTCTGCGATTTAAAAGCCGCCGGCTATCTGGGGGATGACAAATTGTATGGGCGTCTGCTGGCGGGGCTGGCGTTACGCGTGGCAGAGCGAAACAGGAGTGCCGCCCTGGCGATGGCCCGCCGATCGCAGGTGCGCAAACGAATTGAAGCCGTGAGTCGCAACCGGGCCAGCAGGGGATTGAACCGCTGGCAGGCGGGCAGCATGCTGACGACGGCGGTCGCGATGGTGGTTCTCCTGGGAGTGGTGCGCATCAGTCGCGCCCAGGAACAGCCGTCAGAGGCTAAAGACCAGCCACAGACAGTGCAGGTCAAGGAGAGTGAGCAGGCTCAGGGCGTCAAAGAGACGCTCTCCGGAACCGGCGAACCGGGGGCGACGGTGAAGCTTTATCGTTATCCCGAAGGGTATGCCAAGCCTGTCTTTCAGGGAGAGACAACCATTGACGACCGTGGTCACTTTACATTTCAAGATGTGCAGATGCCTGGTGAGGGAGGCCGCTTGACCATGGTTGCCACCAAGGCTGGTTATTCGTCGGCGATGTGGTCGATGTGGCCAGAGTACCAACGCCCTAAGTTATCCTTGCGCATGAAATCAGACACCGCTGCCTTGAGCGGTACGATTACCGATGAGAATGGAAACCCGGTTGCTGATGCGGTGGTCACGCTACAGTCGTCTCAGTATCCGATACCGGGATTCCGTATGGCCAAAACCGACAGCCAGGGGCGGTACACCATTAAGGATCTGGCTGCCTGGAATTCAGATAAGTCGAACACAAAGTCCCCGTCGAACAAAAAAGGGTACACGGTCACGCGATGCTTGTTCCGGGTGCATCACGCAGATTATCCGATCACGATCGCGTCGTATTCGCAGCTTCCGCAAACCGTTGACGTTACATTGCATCCCCCGGCGATTGTGGAAGGGCAGGTGGTTGATCTGGTGACGGGAGAGCCGCTGGCCGATGTTGAGGTTCATGCGCAAGGGATCGCCCGGTATGGTGGTTTCACAACCAGGACGGATGCCAACGGCAACTACAAACTCCGCATGACGACTGATTATTACAATATCTGGGCCGTCGCACCGGAGCGGATGCCCCTGGCGATCAAAGCCCTGAAAGTGATGGAGGGACAGCGGCAGGCGGGCAGAGATATCCCGATGGCCCGGGGTGGCTATGTGACCGGGAAAGTGATTGATCCGGCGACGGACCAACCCATTGATGGCGACAAGCTGAAGATGCAAGTGGCCCATCATGGGCCGGCGCGACCGATGACCGGGGCCGCAGTCACTAGCACCAGAGTGCAAGCGGATGGAACCTATCGTCTGCACGTGGCGCCGGGACGAAACTACATTTACCTGATGAATGGGAGCTCTACCCCGGGTTATCTGAAAGTCGGCGATGGTCAGACGGTGCACCGTGATATTGTCATCGGTGAGCTGGCGGAGAAGCCGCAGGTTCCTGATCCGGACCTGATGTTGCGGGGTAAGTTAATGAGAGCCGCGTTAGTGGATGATCAAAGAGAGTCCCCACCTGCTGGCATCGAGGAGGATGAGGCAAAGTTGCCTCCCAAAGAATCCGTCGGAAAACTACTGGCGGAACTTAAAGAGCTGAACTCAGGGTCGGACCGGTTCAGCGATGAGTGGGCCAATCAACTGCGGAAGATCGCGGTCCTGGGACCTGACGTGGTGCCGGAACTGGTCGCGGAACTGGATCAGACGTCGGATGATATGCTGCTCCGCTGTCTCGGTTTTATCTTGCGTGCGATTGGCGACAAACGCGCGGTTCCTGGCCTGATCCGGGCAATTCCTAAAACGTTAATTCGCCCCGGTTCCGATATGGGTTTGCAGATTCGGGAAACGGATGTCGCACTGCTCAAGTTCATGCAACAGCACGACCTGAGTCAGCAACACAGAGGCAGTGAATATGGATTTGGGCGGCCTGTCCGCGAAATCTTTGGTGCCCTGGAGTCGCTGACCGGTCAGAATTTTGGTGATCAGGAACTGAATCACATCTTTCTAAATGAGTATGATTTCCCCAGTCAGAAACAGGCCAAGGCGGCGCTGTTCCACCAGGTTGCCGCACGTTGGGCGCAGTGGTGGGAGAAGCACGCACAGGAATTCACCGATGCCCCCGCGTTTTATCAAGTGAACCTGCCCCCGTTGCCTGCTCCGACAGCGACTGATTCCATTCCGTCCTCCGCGCTGTTGAAGACGAAGAGTGGTACGAGCGGCTGGGTGCTGCAGTCGATTCGTAGCGCACCGGAGGGGCTCGTGTTTTATGATCTCGATACGGGTCGGGCGACCGCATTGCCGAAACGCTGGCGTGATCAGAAACTGTCAGACGGTCTGTTTAAGGAAATCCGGGAATGGGCGGCCGGGCAGGGTTACGATATGCTGGGGGACGAAATCAAGGGAGAAGAGGGGCAGACTCAGTTTGTTCTGCGGCCCATCGGTCTCCGCACATGGGAGCTACCCAAGTCGCGGTGGAAAGAATCCTTGGAGCAGGCTTCCATCGACGCACTGCAGGCGGAAGGGCGCGCCAACCAACAGGATCTGCTGGTGAGCTTCGATCCGGAGACCAACCAAGCCAGACCGCTGGATACCGTCACGTTCTTCTACATCACGCGTGAAGGAACGCCGGGGATTCTGTATGTGGGGATCGAAGTCCAGGACGACAGTCTGAAGCCGGGTGGTTTTATGACTGGCGATAATGAGTTGAACCCGGTTGCCTTCCGTAAAGGCCGTCGGTTTGGACTGAATCGTCTCGTTACGGGAGCGAATTTATTCCGCGGGAGGTGAGACCGGTTCTTCCTCTTCTTGCTGGACGATGATTTTCGGGCGGAGCAGCAGGAAGGTGCGCGTCTGATCGGCGGTGGTCTTCTTGAAGACTTTCGCGTCGGCCGCATTGTCTGAAACGGGGACTCCTGTCTGGTTGGTCTTCTGCGCGACGAGTTCGATGAGGACGGCTTTGCCATCGGGGACGGTCGTGACGTAGGTCTGCAGTAGCTGAGGCTCGGACTGTTGATCGCTGACCCGCAGGTTAAGGCGGACTTCACGACGATCTGCGGAAATCACCGGCTGCAGATAGAAGGGACGTTGTAACGGATGCGGCTGACCTCCCGCAGTATACTCGGTCACATGGGCGGTGTAGCCGTTTAACAACGCAACTTCAGGCGGCTGGATCAGATTGGTGCGGCTGTGGTTTTGTGCTGCTTCCAGGAGCGACTTAACCTCTTCATCGTTGAGCAGGACTCCCCCCAGTGGACCTTTGTTCTGCTGAGTGCGGGCCATCAGACTGTTGGCATCCAGGTCGAGGCCCAGTCGTTCCCAGGCTTTGTCCGGCAGGTTTTCCAGGATGCGGGTTTCTACGGAAACGTGAAAATCCCGCTGCCGGCGGAGTTCTGTGAGTAAGGTTTCGATTTCCTGATGTGCTTCTTTCGACTGCCGGATGACGAGGCACATCGTGGGATCAAACGCACGAATCGAACCTGTGCCGCCGAGCCGCTCCCAATCGACAGGTTGCACCGAGGATTCAATGACTTCGATCAGCGAGTTGAAGTCGACCGAGTTTCTGTTGACGACCGGAATTGGTTCATCAGCGGAAACCGGACCGGTCATGGGAATGGGGATTACCAGGTCGGCGACCGGGTAGCTGACCACATAACGCTTTCCCTGGGCTCGCGTTTTGCTGGTGATTACAAGCACTTCGTTTTTGATTATGAATGCGAGATCCTGGGGTACTAACATCAGGTTGAGCACACTTTTCAACTTGATTCCGTCGACTTCCATGGAGATGGGCGTCTCAGGTGTTAAGCCGACTTCGTTCAGGCCCAGTGAATCGACGACGATATTAATACCAAAATCCTGAGCGAGTTTGCGCATGACATCGGACAGGGGTTGCTTATCGGTCTTTAAGGTAGCGGGCTTACGGAGTGCCTTCCAGATTGCGATTTCGGAGGGTGTCGCATTCGCTGGTGGCCTCTGGTTGGCGGAGTCACTTTCGGAACTGATAAAAGGACACCACCATACGCCATCCCGCTTTCTGGTGAGATCGTTTGCGTCAGGTTTACGAGCTGACAGTTTCGATTCCTGAGGCTCGGGTTGTGCCGCGAAGGAAGCCTGTTTAATCGGCTTGTCCTGCGGCTGTTCTGCAGGATCATCGGCGAGGACAAAGCCCTGGATTAACAGGAGTGTCAGCAGGGTCAGGGTTACTTGATATCGCATGGTTCGATTCCTTTCGCGAGAGCGCAGCCCCGGGGCGAGGCGATTGATTCCGTTCCTCATCAGCTCGATGCGGTGACAATTCGGGGCCCGCATGGGGCGCTGTCAGCCGGGGTGGGGCAGTTGCGTTTGCTGACAATTGTCTACTACCAGAGTCGCGGCACTCTAACTCGTGACCCCGAAATCTGTCAAGACGAACCAGTGGGGCGGCAGCGGGCCGAGGCTTATTCACACAGAAATGCAGACTCATCCTTGAAAAACGGCGAAGAATAAACGTAAATACACTATGTGGTTGCGGGTATTCTATCCGTCGCTTTTACGCCGATTTGATTCCAGACAAAAACGAGGTCGACCATGGATGAGAAGTATTTTTCCCGTAAGGCGTGCTGGCATACGATGGAGGGGCAACTGGTGGTGCACGACAGCTTCAGCGAACATGCGCCGCGGATGATCACGATGGAACCCTGGTATGCGGTGGTTTTCATGTCTGCCGATGGCGAACATACAGTCGGTGACTTTGTGATACAAATGGCTGCCCAGTACGAAGCGGGGGAACCGGCGGGGCTGCGGGAGCAGATTCACGAAATCATGGGCACCTTGATCGAGGAAGGAATTTTACGTCTGCATGAGGAACCAGAGCCGCTGCCAACCTACTTTGCGGAGGAGTACTTCGAGCAGGATGCGGAAATTCGAAACCAACAGATGCAGGCGGATGGTCTGATAGATTGAGCCTGCTATGAAAGCATTACCTGTTCTGCTTCTGTGTTGTTTTCAGCTGCTCAACAGCGGTTGTGGTGAACCTCAACTGGAACCTTTGAATTCTGCTATTGAAAGTTCTGCCATGCCGTCAGCCAGTACGCGTTGGTCAACCCGGGATCAGATCGCAGGCCTGCGAGTTCTGGAATACAGCGATATGGATGATGGGAAGCGTGCCGCCTGCAGGAGACGTGGACTGGATCCGGATCTGGATGCACAGGACATGTCCGAGGCGGAGAAAGAACGCTATGATAAGTTGAATCTGTCGCTGCACAAAAAAATGGAAGCCTGGGCCGAACGTCATTTTCATGACACGCCAGTTCCCGAAATTCTGCAGAAAGCAGGTCTCGAAGGAATCTCAGTCACTCCGTTCACTTACCAGAACTGGGACTGGTACGGTCCGAGCTATGAATGTTATATCATTGTCTGGGAGGACGAAGTGTCATCACAGACACTGGTCGAACTACAGGCCCTGCTGACCGGCGAACACAAGGACTGGTCCATCGTGGTCTGCACAACGCAAGATCCGCACTTCGATCCCGATTATTATGATATCGCGATCTTCTCGGATGAAGTTTTGATTCCCGAGGAAGCATTAAAAGGCCTGCAGTTTGACCGTTAAAATTGATTACACTTCATCCCTGACAAGGCATTCCCATGGCAAAAGCAGTTCGAAAGAAAACGAAGAAGGAGCTGGCAGAACCCGCTTTTCGCAAACGTATGTCGACACAAGCAGAGGTGTTGATGAGAGCTTATGCGGAATGCGAGAAGTTATCGCAAAAAAGACTTCAATTCATACTTGATGTGGCAGAAAATGCCTGGTTCAGATGCTTTGAACATAAAGATGATAATGCTGCTCTCGAGAAGGAGTCTCGCCGGTGGGCCAAACTGCGTCGGGAGTTTATTAAATCCGTTGAGAAGCCCAGGGAAATTCATTGCTTCACTTGTCACTTACAACGCTGATCGGGGATTGAAGCCTCTCATTCGGTTAATGAAGCATCCGTCGTGCGATGCGGGCACCGCCCTGCGACTGTTCTGGATCAATGATCCGGTCTACTTTTCCGATTACAGCACCATTTCTGAATGCCCCTATGAAGAAGAGCAGGATGCCATGAGATTGCTGCGGACGATCAAACTTCGATTTAAAAAGAATGACTTTCAGTCGAAAAAGATGTACTTTGACCCGGAGCCTTGGATCCAGGAAGATGATGTCGACCTTGAAGTTCTGCAGTTGCCCGCAGCCATGCTGCAGGCTGTCCCTGGAACGAAACGCGGTCGTCGATAATCATTGCGGTGTCCATTCATCATGCAATCTACCACAGTCAAGCTTTGTCAGAACAGGAGCCGGAGGAAAGTACATGCCTGACCGGCGGAATCATCGGGGGGCACATCCCCAGGATCGGTTGCTGTTTGCGCGCGATGCGGAGCCTGATCTGCGCCGGGCGACTTCTGATCTGAACTGGCTGTTGACTCGCGGGTATGCGTCGGTCTCTGCACTCAAGCTGGTGGGGGATCGTTATGCGTTGAACGCGCGGCAGCGGCTGGCGGTGGGCCGCTGTGCCTGTAGTGAGGAGGACGCGAACCGGCGGCAGATGTATCAGGTCGAGACGCCGGACCTTGCGGGAGCGGAACTGTGGATTGACGGGTATAACGTGTTGACGTCGCTGGAGGCGGCGCTTTCGGGCGGGGTCATTCTACTGGCCCACGATGGCTGTTTTCGGGACATGGCCAGTATGCACGGCAGCTATCGTAAAGTGGCCGAGACGATCCCTGCAATTGAGATCCTGGGCGAACTGCTGGCGGAGTGGAACGTTTCCAGTTGTCGCTGGTTGCTGGATCAGCCGGTCTCCAACAGTGGGCGTCTGAAAACGATGCTGCGGGAACTCAGTGAGGAGCGGGGCTGGAACTGGGAGATCGACCTCGTGCCTGACCCCGACCCTGTGTTGAGTGCTGCCGACCAGATCGTGGCTTCCGCGGACAGCCAGATTCTCAACCAGGCCGGGCGGTGGTTCAACCTGGCGCGGACCGCTGTCGAAGAGCGGGTACCCGAAGCGTGGGTGGTCGATCTGTCGGGTTGCTGATTTTTTCGTATCGGGTCGGATGCGGATCTGTTAGACTGGTGTTCGTACTTCTACTGCTGAGTTTTGGACCTGACTCTGTCCCAGAGTCTCCAGCGAGAAAGAGACCATCATGGCCAACTGGTATGTGAAACGTGGTGACCAGACAGCAGGACCCTTAACCCGGGAACGGCTGATTGAACTGGCGGCGCAGGGCAAAGTACAGGAGTCGGATCTGGTGAGAGAAGGGGAGGCGGGTGAATTCCGACCTGCGGGTCAGATACCGGGGCTCTTGCCGGCGGAGACAGTCAGCAGTGGGAGCTCCGACTTTGAACAGACGAGTTCCACTTCCTCTGGCCCGAAGAAAAACAACACAACGCTGATTCTGGTCCTCGCGATTCTGGGAGGCGGGGGCATTCTCGTGGTCCTGGTGCTGGTGGCTCTGCTGCTACCTGCCGTTGAGCAGGCGCGCGAAGCAGCCCGGCGGTCGACTTCCAAAAACCATCTGAAGCAGATCGGCCTGGCCATGCATAACTATCACGACACGTTCGGAGTGTTTACCCCGGGGGGGACGACCAACGTGGAAGGCAAGCCGAACCACAGCTGGCAGACATTCATTCTGCCCTTTATGGATCAGGCGCCGTTATACAATCGAATTAACATCCATCAACCCTGGACGACGCCGGAAAATCGCAAGCATTTTACCCAGGTCATTCCAGACTATCTGCATCCTTCCGTTGAGGAGACCGTTTCTCCAGACGGGTTGGCGCTGTCGCATTACATCGGGAACGAACTGTTGCTGGAGACCAATGGGAACACACGGTTTCGTGATATCACCGATGGCGCCTCGACTACGATCATGGCGATTGAATCGGGAGAGGGCTTCAAGCCGTGGGGCGATCCGACCAATATCGATCATCCTGCCAACGTGATGCGAGAGGGGAGGAAGACGTCGATGGTGGGGGGTAATCATGTGCTGCTCTCCGACGGAGCGGTGCGATTTGTTTCGGAGAATATTGATCCGGATGTGTTAAAGGCGATGAGTACCCCCAACGGTGGTGAGGCCATCGGTGAATTTTGAGCGAACGTCAGACAACCAGTAAGAGAAGAAAAAGGCAGGTCTCAACTTAATGAGACCTGCCTTTTTTGTTTCAACGCTGTTTCGAATGCCTGTTCGATAATCGCTGGCTCTGGCCTCTCCTTTTTTCAGAATTGTGCATTTCCGCCGCCAAGTTTGCGCTGTGCTGACGCTTGAGAGGTTGAGCACTGTTCGTCAACTGACGTCAGTATTCCCCCTTTCGTCTTTGCCTGACACATGGTTTTGCAGTTTGAATAATGAGGTATCTCTATGAATTCCAGTGATTTATGTCAGAGGTTGCGCGTTTCGGAATCGCAGTTTCGCAAAATCTGCCAGCACCTGAAGATTGCGGCCGCCGATGATATCCAGAGGACCTTTACGCCCCGGGAGATTCAGCGGCTGCAGCATTTTGTAGAGACGCGACGGTCTGCGGCTGGAAAGAAAAATGCGACAAAGATCAAAAGCAGAACACCGTCCCGCGATTCAACAACGCCCCCCAAACCGACGCCATCTGAGAAACCACGGGTTGTTGAGCAGACCGTGTCGACAAAACCTGCCCCCGCTGAAAAGTCGGTTGAGACCACCGCGTTACCAGCCCGGACCAGTAGTGAGCCAGAGTCGAAGACGCCCGAAGTGGTTGCCGGTCTGCCGGAATCCGAGACGGCCACAGTTCTGCTGCGGGCAATCGCATATGTGATCGATGCACTGCTGACGCTGATCCTGGCACCGCTGGTGTTGATTCCGATTCTGGGGCAGATTCTCATCGGCCTGATGCTGTGCTGCTACTGGCTGTTCCGCGATGCGGCAGGGGCCAGTCCCGGGAAACTGCTGCTGGGATTACAGGTGTCAAATAACAGTGCCGACCCGGCAAGGGTCGGGCCGCGAATCTTGCGAAATATTCCGCTGTGTATCGGGCCGTTCCTGTTTTGTATTCCGATAATCGGGTTCGTGATTGGCGTGCCGGTCGCCATTCTGGTGGTGCTGACCGAAGTGGGGATGTTGCTGATCACGGGGAGACGGATCGGCGACTTGCTGGGTGATACTTCGATTAAAACCGTTCCCAAGGTCAGACTGGTCAGTGAATAGCAAGCAGCCCGTTGCCTGTTGACTGCTGCCGATTCAGTCTGGTTAAGAAATCGTTGAGAATCAGTTTTATTCCGGGGTGCAGATGTGCATAATGAGAGAGACTCTTCCAATTCTGTCTACCGATCGAGATCTCTCAGGATACGGGCATGCGCAACTCGGAATACCAGCGACTTCTCAACGAATCGCTGCAGGGCAACCAGGAGGCGATCGGGCAATTACTGGATCGCCACCGGCCCTATTTGAAATTCATCACGCAACGGGCGCTGGACGGTCGTCTGCAGGCACGCGTGGATGATTCGGATATCGTGCAGCAGACCTGTCTGTCGGCGCTGCGGAACTTTCAGCAGTTCGACGGGAAAGAAGAGGCGCAATTTGTTGCCTGGTTACAGAAGATCCATGAACGGAATATTCAGGATACCATCCGTCGACACGCGGGCGCAGAGAAGCGAGCCGTGGGTAATGAGGTCGCGGGCTCGCGTCTGGAGGGGCTGTTTCACCTGGAAACCCTGAGTCCCTCACAAAGGGTGATGCAGGCGGAGGATGCGGTGCGGCTGGCTGAAGTGCTGGCGTCGATTCCCGCAGACCAGGGGGAAGCGGTGCGGTTAAGGCACATTGAAGGCTGGTCGCTGGCGGATCTGGAACACCACTTTGGTCGTTCGGAAACGGCGGTGGCCTCCCTGATCAAACGCGGGCTCGAAAATTTGCGCAAACGACTCAACGGTGATGCCTGAGTCCGTGAGAGAGTCGGCCCTCTACCGTCGATAGAAGAGGTGTGAGGATAGAGTTTTCTTCGTGCTTTCTGCTAAACTGAAATCATGTCTGAAACCGGATGGATGAAATTGTTCTCTCGGCGGCTGCTGAAATGGTTCGAGTTTGCGGTGAACTGGCTTAAAGGTCGTGAACCGCTGCTGCTGGTCTTTTTTCTGATTCTGGCCGGCTCTACCTGGGCGTTCATTGAGCTCACCGACGAGGTGCTGGAACAGGAGACCCAGGCATTCGACAAGTGGGTCATCCGTTCGATGCGACGGGCCGACGATCCGTCGATTCCCATCGGGCCGCCCTGGGTGCAGGAGATGGGCCGCGATCTGACTGCGCTGGGGGGCGTGGCGACGCTGGTCTTCTTTACGACGGTTGTGGCAGGCTATCTCTGGATCGAAGGGAAAAAACGGGTGATTCTGTTATTGCTGTTCGCTTCCCTCGGAGGGCTGCTGCTCAGTTCTGCGCTCAAGCATTTCATCAGTCGACCCCGCCCGGATGTGGTGCCGCATCTTTCGTATGTTTATACCAGCAGCTTCCCCAGTGGCCACTCGATGCTTTCGGCGGTGATCTATCTCACGCTGGGGGCACTGCTCGCGTCGGTGATTCAGCAGACCCGGGTGAAGATTTACGTGCTCTGTGTGGCGCTGCTGCTGACGCTGTTGATCGGGCTCAGTCGGATTTACCTCGGCGTGCATTACCCGACCGATGTGATTGCCGGCTGGACCGCGGGGCTGGCCTGGGCGCTGTTCTGCTGGATTCTCGCCCGCTGGTTACAGCAGCGGCACCGGATTGAAGATGCCAGTCAGACCTCAGAATCTGCTGTTGCCGACACCGAGATCTGACTGTCCGTCGATCAGGCGACTTCCGGAATGCCTGCGTGCATCAGTGGCCGGGGACCGGAGGTGGGCCAGTGAAAACGGCGCTGGTCTGCGGGGATGGGGACGTCGTTGATGCTGGCTTCGCGGCGGCGCATGAGTCCTGCTTCGTCAAACTCCCAGAGTTCATTTCCGTAGGCGCGGAACCATTGGCCGTCTGCATCGTGATACTCGTACTGAAAGCGAACGCCGATGCGGTTTTCCGAATAGCTCCACAGCGATTTGACGAGCCGATAATCGAGTTCCCGCTCCCATTTGCCGGCGAGGAATTCCCGGATCTGGTCGCGTCCCTGCAGAAACTGATCGCGGTTCCGCCACTCGGAATCCGGGGAGTAGGCCAGGGAGACCGTTTCAGGGTCGCGGCTGTTCCAGGCATCTTCCGCAGCACGGACTTTGGCGGTAGCGGTGGCGAAATTGAACGGGGGTTTGATGGCAGTCATGTGTGTCTCCTGTGTTGGGTTGAAGCTGTTGTAAACAGACAGGTCTGTATAATATATCCTAAAAAAGAGAACGAGGCGGACCTCATTCGATGGCGTGGGTATTTGATATCAGATAATTCATATAATGCACGAATATCGCTAAAGACATCTGACCGGGTCGAATGTCCTGCGGCTGGTTTGTCTTTGCAGTGGTCGCGTGTCTGAATAATCAAAGTATACAGATCTGTCTATTTCTGTCAAGGGGGTGAATTCGGGTTTCCTGTGGAGATTATTTTCGTGGTGTCTTACTCTCTGGGGTTATGAGTCTGTACTGCTGGTTTGCTGCGGTGTGATGTGAAGTGTAACAGGGGATGATCAGTCCCGGCATCTATTCATATGGACCTGAACCCTGTTGTGTACGTAGAATGCTCGCCTTACTCCGGTTTCTGGATGAAAGAAAAATCACAGTCTGTTCTCAAGGAGGAACGATGTTGTTGAGTTATGGACGCTACCGGAATCGATATATTTCAGGGTTCTCAATCTTATTCATTTGTGTTGCCGCCCTGTTTTGGGGAGAGCATTCCGCACAGGAACCCGTCAAGGCAGCGGCGGAGCAGTCTGAGGAAGAGGAAACCGGCTTTCTTGCGCTGCCCTCTGAATTCAAGCAGCCTCAGATTGAAACCATACTGATGAGCAAAATAGAGAGCCCCCCAAGGCGAATCGTCAGTGGATCGAAATTGATGAAAAGCTGGCCAATCAGTTGTGGACTCATTTGCGGTCCGCGCGTCTCAGTGAAGATGAAGAGTCTCAAATGTTTCCGCCTGGGACGCTCCCCCAATTTGCGCCTCCCTGCTACGACGCGATTGTTATTTTCAATGATCGAGAAAAAATGAATCTGGTCATGACTGCCGGTATCTCGGAGGTGCACGTTGATTCCAAAGAGAGATTGTGGCCGGTAATTCTGCTGCGGTACGATAAAAGTTTAGTCACGCGTCTCGATCAGATCTTCTTTCCTGGCGATCAATAAAGCTCTGGTTGATGACCGGTGTTCAGCTTTATCATTCCTGAGCAAGCCGGGCAGAGGGCCGCTTGTCCTGGCGGATGTGGGGCGTATAATGCCGGGAACATTCCCATTGCAGGACGACCTGCATGTTTTTCCCGTCGGCGGGGACGACCCTGCCACAGCAGTGACAGGTGCGTTATGGCATGGGTGATTCTTTTTGTGGCGGCGGTGCTGGAGATCGGCTGGGCGGTCGGGATGAAATACACGGATGGTTTCACACGGTTGTGGCCCAGTGTGCTGACCATCGGCATGATGGCGGCGAGCATGTTCCTGCTGGCCCTGGCGGTCCGCACGATTCCAGTGGGCACCGGTTACGCGGTCTGGACGGGGATCGGCGCATTAGGGACGGCGGTGCTGAGTGCCTTCCTGTTTGGTGAACCGGTCACGATTTGGCGCGGGCTCTGTCTGGTGTTGATCGTGGGTGGCGTGCTGGGGTTGAAGCTTTCGGCTTCGTGAGTGGCGGGCGGTATCCTGCAAGCAGAGATTCTCTTTTTGACATCTCAGCAAACTTCATGGTATGATCATGTGATCGCTACTTTCCCAGTCAGGAGACAGTCATGTCAACCGGTTATCCCCCAGAGATTCTCAAGTTCATCGAAGAAGAAATGGCCAGCGGTCATTATGAAGATGAAAGCGCCCTGGTTACAGAAGCGCTGGAGGTCTTTCGGGAGTTGAAGCAGAGACAGGCCGAGCTGAAGCAGCAGATTCAGCAGTCTCTGGAAGCCGAGAGAGAAGGCCGGGTGATGCCCCTTGATATCGATGCAATCGTTTCAGAGCTGGAATCGTATTGTTAATAATGATTGGCTTTCGGTTTTGCTGTGTTGTGTTTTTCTGATGTTCTCATGAGTGCTCTGCGACCTCCTGTTCGCTGCGATCACCCCGAATTGCATTCGGGGATACCCGGTTAATTTGAGCGGAATGGCGCTAGCCACCGGTAATTGGGATCCGCGCTGGAGAATATTACCGGCGGCTAGCGCCTTGCCGCTCAGTTGGTGTTGGTGTCCGGTCTAAATAGTAAGCCAAAAGTGGCACCTAACGCGGACCGAAATTCAATCGGGGCTTACAGCTGGATCTGACTCCTATAGAACTTTTCGATTTTGGTGATCACCATTCCGTTCCAGATTCATGTCATTGCTTCACAAGATGCTTTCGGGCCATTCGATTTGCTCATCCTCGATCCACTGAATTCGTGGTGAAGGCTCTTCTGGATGATTTAAAAAATCTTCGACTGCTAACCAGGCATCGTCAGCAGATAGAAAACAACCGACTGGATACGTCAAGTCATCTAATTCTGTAAATTCAGCAAGCCTGTTTTTGTCGCGCAGAGAAAAGCAGCAATATTCAGGACAATTCGTCTTTAAATTATCACAGGTCAGTTGCAGCAGAAATCCAAAATCTGACCAATGTATAATGACAAGCGAATAATCTTTGTCAGCTTCAGATCGATAAGTTAAAACCCCATCTCCTTCCGCATCCCAGATTTCCGGTTTGTAATCCTGAAAATATTTCTTCCACTGATCAGGCTCACAACTACCGTTGGCAAAAGTCATAAACGTATTGTGAAAGCCTGTCATAGAACTATTTTAAACCTTTCCTGTTTGTTGCGCTTACCCCGAAGTGCTCTGGAAAACCTGTCATCAAAAGCAATTTCGTTGACAATCCGTTTTTCCAGAGTGGCAATCACGATACGTTTTTTGATTACTCATACGAGTTGGGCCTGCTCCTCTCAGATTAAAGTTGCTGACAGAGTTTCATAGTCTGGTTCAAGATCTTCTCGAAACTCATCTGAGGTATTTCTTCAATATCAGTCCCATCACTATTGTGATCAACAAAGATCCGCTCGGGACGTGAAATCGAAATCAGAAATGATTCCACTTCCAATCCTGATCCGAAGCAAAAGTATTTCCCGTGGTAACAGGAGTTTGCCTGGATCCATTCCTGTGTCAGGGGGAAGAACCCCCGAATCTCGAGGATGCCCCTGGCGTCAGTAATTTCGACAGGGGTGACTTGTGCCAGCAAGTCTTTACATTCATAAAGCGACTTCAGCCCGTTGGGGACCTTAGCTCCATAATACGCTGCAAACGCAGCGAAATCGGGAGATCGAAATTTCTCCTGCAGTTGTGCCCTGTGTGTCCTGCGATAACCTTCGTAGTCAAAATTGTCTGTCATAGTTGATTTCCCGGTTTGCATTCAATGCGCTTCGCTTCAGGACTGCTCCTTTTGGTCCTCGTTGTGTGAACCCCAGTAAAACATGGGAACTGATCAGAGGATAGACCGTGTGTAGTTCAGCAGCAGATCGTGGCAATTGATTTCTGAGCCGGATCGGCGTTGAAAATCGATGATATCCTCTAAATGTTTGAACTGTAATTGACTGTTGAGTCGCAATAGAGATTCAGATTCATGATTTCCCTGCTTAAGGTGTTGTGCGCCACCGAGGTCCTCAACGAGATAGAAAAACAGATAAGCCAGAATGCCCTGTTCGCTTCGCGCGATTACTGTCAAATCCTCCAGATCATCATAGTCAATTTCCACGAATTCTTTGTCCCGAAGAGCCAGCAGACTGAGCTCACATTCCCAGAGAGGAACAATCTCTGGAGCCGATTCCCCATCCCAGGTGGCCGGCAGGGGACCGCCCGTCTCACTCGACGCATAGCAGTATAAGTCTGAAGTATGGCAGCGATATGCTAACTGCTGATCAACTACTTCCCCCAGGCTCAATTCGCGCAAACCAATTTTCAAGACTTCCAGTCTCTTTGATCGAAGATGTAGCGAAATAATGGGCATGCTTTATTCCCGGGGAGTAATTTAACAGGGTTAGTTTCAATGGTTCTGATGGTGAAGTCCTGGGGATGCAGCCTTTCTGGCGTTTCGATGCAAGATCATTTACCTCCGAAGGCCTGGCCGTCTTCGCGGAGGTTTTGCAGTGCGCGGTCGACGATGCGGCGGAACTGCTGTTCCAGTTCGTGGATGTTGCGTTTGTCATCAGGGAGCATCATCCAGCACAACATCAGTGCCTGACGGACGGACTGGTCTACCTGCGCCGGGCTGAAGAGATCGCGCATTTTGTCGAACGATTCCTCGTCGTCGGGGTTGAATGCCTGAAAGACCATGGGGGTTCTTCCTACTAAATAGTTGAGGTGTAAAGTGCCGGCGCTGCTGTCACAGTTTGCAACCTGTGTTTTACTGTTCAGAAATGGGAGGAGTCTCCTGATCCAATAACTCCAGGGCTTTAGAACAATTGGGATATAAATTGACCAGATCTTTGATCAGTTCTCGAATGCTTTCCGTTTTGTCGGCTTTCTCCAGAATGTATTCCGGGATGATTTCGAGATAGTCAAAGGCGGTTGACATTCTCCTGTCACCAGCCATACCTGCATTGTTTTCCATCGAGACAAAAAATACGTGAAGCGCATACATGGCATGCCGGTATTTATCTTCTCTGATCATGGCATCCCTCTCGATCTGACCCAACTTCAATAAAGGTGGTTCCTCTTCGTCAAATGCGTCCAATGCCCTGGTGCTCATGCAGTCTACCTGTACGGCATTGATGATGAGCTGCCGAATGGCCTCTGTTTCATCTTGATTACTCGCTAGAAGAAGGGGGAGGTCTTCAAAAGTCTTCAAGAAATCCGCGAGTTCCCTGTGATTCGTTTGAGTCGCTTCCGATTTCATTTGAACGATTATTGTATGCAGCGCATACATAAGTTGCGGGAGTTTCTTACTGTCGAACATCGGTCACAGCCTCAGACATCAGAATCCTTGAGATGGGGTACGGGTTCTAAAGGAAGTTGCCATCTGCTTACAGCGTGTCGGCATCACCAGGAGAGTGCGCTTTCCTACAGCTTAACGATTTTCAGCTACGGGGGTGAGTTTCTTTTTTGTAAAATGGGGGATTGGTTTTCTCGGAAGACGCTGAGTTGATCTACCACGAAAGACACGAAAAGCACGAAAGAGGGGGGCGGGAAATTCGAATAAAAGGGGGAGTGGATGAAATCCGGTAGTGCTGCAGGCGACAGGAGGTCGTTGTGTGGTGGCTGGCTGGTGATGCGTTGTGTCCTCCTGCTCGCTGCGCTCGGCTTGAATTGCATTCGGGCTCACCCGATTCTGTTCGTGGAATATCATAGAACATGTTTCTTCATTCGGATGTTTTATACCAAACTCGTTTCAACCGGGGCTAATGCCCTGCGGCTAATTTCTTTTTCTGCTTTGACGCTGGTTAGCAATGGGACGATTCTGATTTTTAAGTATGGATACCGGTGGCTGATGCCTTGCTGCTTATTTTTATTGGGGGTGGTGATGTTGATGTTGGATTTTGTTGAACGGCGTGTGGGGGTCAAGGGGGATTCGGGTTTTGAGTTTGTTGCGAGTTCCTTTGAGATGGGGGTGAGTGGTCACTCAAATGCTGTGAGAGTGCTCCGAAATGATTTGAAATTATACGGAACAATGGGAACCGGTTCAGTTTGTGTCGGTGAAAACCGGGGGAAATCGACGGCGATTCAGGTGCTGCTGGGTCACTGGTGGGCGGTGTTCCAGTGCTCGGATCATCCGCCTCGCGCGCAAAGCACATTTGCGACAATTTATGATTCGGGAGACGCCGATCAAGGGCAATCTTTTCAGTGAAAACAGGTGATGGTCAGTCGTGCACAAAGCTCATCAGTGATGATGGACGTGGGAGGCGACCTGTCTCATGATGACGGACGGAGTCCGGGAAAATTATCTCAAAAAAATCCGGAGTGGGTTCCTGGCGGGACGACCGATTTTCTTAAGTTTGTATATATATGACATAAGTATCTTGATTACAGGATGTTAGTAGAGATGGATGACAGACCAGGGGGTTCAGGAGAGATTAATCGGCCCCAACTCGTTTCTGGGTTTCAGATTAGAACAAGTGCAGAGACTCAATTGACGGTCCCCTGCAGGGCTCGCTATTGTGGAAGAAAACGCCTGGATGTTGAGACGCGGGCGACCACTGCTCCGCGTCTGGCGTACTCGCTCTACTACAAAGTTTCTGAAATATCGGAAACGATTTCCCGCCTCGTATCGTAGTAAAAACGGTACCACTCCCCACGAAGCTAATCAAACTGAAAAGGAAGATGGAATGCGACTTTGTCTGGTAATTGCCGCTCTGATTCTGTGCAATCTGCATTCGACAGTAAGGGCCGACAAACCTTTTGAACTCAAGAAAAACGAACGCATCGTGGCGGTCGGAAACGCGCTGGCAGAACGGATGAATCTGTTCGGGCAGTTCGAGACCCTGATGCAGACCCGGTACCCCGAGAAGGAAATCATCTTCCGGAACTTCGGCTGGCCTGCAGATGAAGTGGGAATTCAGCAGCGTCCGAGTAACTACACCACGATCGATGATCCGCTGGAAGTCTTCGGACCGGAAACGTTTTTCTGTTTCTTCGGTTTCAACGAATCGTTCGCCGGGGATTCGAAAGAGAGCCTGGACGCCTTCAAGCAGAACTACCGGAACTACATCGCCGAACAGACAAAGCGTTTCACCAAAGATGGCAAACAGCCGCGGTTTGTGCTGATCAGCCCGATTGCCTTTGAATCGACGGGCGATCCGCTGCAGCCTTCCGGTGAAGAAGAGAACAAGAACCTGGCCGCTTATACGGCTGCCATCAAAGAGCTGGCGGAAGAAGACGGTCACCGTTTCGTCGACCTGTTTACGGAAACGAAAGCCAAATTCGGTGCAAAGCCGGGTAACCAGTATACGGTTAACGGAGCGCATGCGAATGAGCAGGGTTACCGGGTCATTGGTCAGCTGCTGGACGGCAGCCTGTTCGTCTCAGAGCATCCACTGGGGATGGGGACGTCGAAGTTCAATGAGATCCTCAAATGGGTGAATGACAAATCGTGGTTCCACGCACAGGACTACCGGATGCTGAATGGCTGGTATGTCTATGGGGGCCGCCGTACCTGGGACATGGAAACATTTCCGGGCGAATATCAGAAGATTCGTAAGATGGTCGCCGTGCGTGACCGCTATATCTGGGAGATGGCTGCGGGGGGCGAAGTACCCGATCAGCCGGACGATTCGAAGACGGGTGAAGTTTTCATTCCCGAAACGATGTTCGGCAGCCGCGATGAACGCTTCCGCGAAATGCGCGAGCCGAAAGAGCTGAAGTATCCGACGCCGGAAGAGTCGATCGAGATGATGACCGTTCCCGAAGGGTTCAAGGTCGAGCTGTTCGCATCCGAGCGGGAGTATCCCGAACTGGCGAATCCGAACCAGATTGCCTTCGATAACAAGGGCCGTCTGTGGGTTTCCTGCATGGCGAACTATCCACAGTGGATGCCCGGTGCAGGGAGACCCAGTGACCGCCTGCTGATTTTTGAAGATACCAACGGCGACGGTAAAGCCGATAATTGTACTACGTTCTACGACAAACTGATCTGCCCGACCGGATTTGAATTCTGGAACGGCGGCGTACTGGTAGTTGATGAGCCGCGAATTCTGTTCCTGAAAGACACCGATGGCGACGACAAGGCCGATGTGGTCCAGCAGATTGTCGACGGGATTGCGACCGATGACACGCACCATACAGTGGGTGCCTGGGAATATTCGAACGGCGGTCTGTTACACATGCTGGAAGGGGTTTCGCTGTCGACGACGCTGGAAACACCTTATGGTGCCTTCCGCAACAAGGACACCGCCGGCTGTTATACGCTGGATCCCCGTACGTTGAAATTCCGTCACTTCCGCACGCCCGGCTACGGAAACCCGTGGTGCCTGGTATTCGATCAGTGGGGTAACGGGATGGTTGGTGACGGAACCAACGCCAAGCAGCACTGGACGAGTCCGCTCTCCGGTCTGGAGGTCAACACGCGGCGTACGCTGGAGCCTAACTTCGATAACCAGGGAATGCGTCCCGCGGTGGGTAACGAATTCCTGATTTCGCGTCATCTGCCGGAAGACGTGCAGGGCCAGTTCATCTATGCCTGCGTGATCAACATGCACGGCATGCCGCGATTCAATCTTCGTGATCAGAAAGATGGTTCGGGTTTCGAAGGGGAACGCGTGGAAGACCTGCTGTCTTCGACCGACATGATTTTCCGTCCTGTCGATCCGAAGATCGGTCCTGATGGCGCGGTCTGGTTTGGAGACTGGTGTAACGCATTGATTGGTCACATGCAGTACTCACAGCGTGACCCGAACCGCGATCACAAGCATGGCCGCGTTTATCGTCTGGTCAATACGAAGAAACCGCTGCTCAAGCCGGTGACACAAGCCGATAAGTCGATTGAAGAACTGTTGGAGCAGTTGAACGCCTACGAACTGCGGACCCGTTATCGTGCCCGTCGCGAATTGTGGGACCGTGATCGGGACCAGGTTCTGGCGGCTGTGAACAAGTGGGTCGAAGGTGTGGATGATCCGAAGCAGCTCTGCGAAGCGATGTGGCTGCAGGAGAGCTTCCGTGCCGTGGATACCAAACTGGTCGATCGGATTCTGGCGAGCGATGTCTACCAGGCACGTGCTGCCGCGATTCATACGCTGGTCAATGAAAAGGATCGTCAGCCGCAGTTGAAAGAATACCTGGCGAAAGCCGTTAACGACCCGAACCCGCGGGTACGAATGGAAGCCGTCCGTGGTCTGAGCTTCTTCGGAACCGTAGAAGCGACTCAACTGGCGCTGCAGGCTGCCAATCATGAGATGGATTACTGGATCGATTACACGCTGGAGCACACGCTGCATGCGTTGAAGCCGGCCTGGGAAGTGGCGGAATCGAAGCCCGATTTCCTGGAAGGTTCATCCACGGCCGCGAAGAAATATCTCGACCGTTATAAGAAGATGACCGGACCGGGCGGAGCGGCTGTGAAACCGCTGGAGATTGCCGGTTCCGAGGAAGCCTCGGACAGCAAACGTAAAGCTGCGATTCGTGATCTGGCCAAGATGAGTGGCGGTAATTACGAGCGGGGCGAAGGCGTGTTCAAGCAGGTCTGTTCTGCCTGTCATATGGTGGGTGACCTTGGTAAGAAGTTCGGTCCTGACCTGAGCGACATTGGTCAGCGGGTGAGCAAGATCGAGATGATGACTTCGATCCTGATGCCCAATGATAAAATTTCCAAAGGTTTCGAGACGGTCGCGATTGTGACGATCGAAGGTGAAGTGCATACTGGCTTCATCCTGGCCGAAGACGAGAAAATGATTTCGCTCGGTCTGGCGAAGGGGAAGAAGATCGACATTCTCAAAGACGACATCGAACTGCGTAAGCCGATGAAGTCGAGTTCAATGCCCGAGGGATTGATCAAGACGATTGCCCCGATCGAGTTTCTGGACCTGGTGGCCTATCTTTCCCGGCAGCGGCAGATCGCCGCAGTAGAGGATCAGGAGGGCTGGATCAGTGCGAAGCAGAAAACAGTCAAGCTGCGGAAGAAGAATGGCTTCAAAGAGATCTCCCGCGATGCTGCTCTCAAGTTTGGCGGTAAGTTCGGGAACGAGACCTGGAACAAGGACGCGTATCTGTTTCTGACCGACGTTCCGGCGGAGCGGTTTGATTTCGCGTTCCATTCCGATCTGGATTCCGAGTCGCCTTACGTCACGATTCGGCTGAAGGACGATTCTGAAATCCGTTCGATCTGGTTGAAGAACCGGAAGGGACTGCAGGAGCGGGCCGCAGGTCTGACGGTGTGGATCTCTTCTGACGGGACGAATTTCGAGAAGGTCTGGACGGCTGAGAAAGTGCAGCCCGAGTGGACCATCGATCTGCCCGAAGGGACACGTGCGAAATTCGTCCGCGTGGGCCTGGAAGGGGAAGGGACGCTCCACCTGCATCAGGGCGCGATTTTCGGTCGATAAGGCTGAAAAGGCGGAACTTTTCTGCCGCTGTGGTGCTCAATATGATTAGATGATTTCTCCCCTGGTCTGGGTCTTCAGATCAGGGGTTTTTATTGGATTGACGGGTTTTATGAAGATTGCGATGAACCGGCTGTCTGGCGGATTCGTTCGCGTGAAAGGGCCGCTTAGCGAAAGATCGTTCCACTGATTGTCTGAGTTTGTGGAATTTGGGCGCTGTGCATCCTGTTTTTACCTTTTCTTTTTCGGGTGACTGCCGTTAGTATGTGTGGTATATACTTGTATTGCATGGAGGCGAAAAACAGGCACATCTGACGGTAAAGCAGGGAAAAAACGGATCTCACTGTTAAAAAGTGGAGAATGTTGTTCCTTCCGCATTACTTTTTGACTAAATTCAAGTCCCTATCGTATCTCATTTTAGCATTATTTCAGGCCAGATATTCGGGTCTTTCCTGTCGCAGGATCAGTCCCGGTTTTGAGGTGCAACAGCGTGAAATCTTTCTGGGCATATTTATTGATTCTGTTGAGCGTGTTATGCGTCTCGGCAGAGTTGCAGGCTCAACCCGTTGTCGAGGGCGATAACGGGAACGATTCTGCAGCGCGGACACCTGCGAATACAGGGCAGGTAGGAAAGTATCCCCCGATCCCGATCCGGTTCTTCAGGGGCAACGGGCCTGCGACCTCCTCGCAGGGGTTTTATTTCAACTTCTGGAAGATGCTGTTTGTCTGCCTGCTGTTTCTGTTGTGGGCGAAAACATCTTACTGGGTGGACGATGACAGCAGGGCGTTGAAGTGTAACACGGAATTCTGGAGTTCGCTGATTCTGGTAGCCGGTGCGCTCGGATTTCTGCTGGTGTTCTGTATGCCGAATTTCATTGTCGGTTTTCTGGTTCTGGCAGCCGCCTATGCGGCGCCGCTGGGGTTCTATATCAATGAGCGGAATGCCAAAGTGCCTGCTTCCAGCAAGGTGATGACGCCCGATCATATTCGCAAGCTGACTTTACGTTACCTCGCACGGATGGGAATCCGCGTGGGGGGCAAGAAGACCCAGGAAGCCGCGATGGGGCCCGATATCCGTTTTATCGGGAAATCAGCGACGGGGCGGGGTGACGATCCCAGCAGTTCGCGTCGGGTGGAGAATTCGCGTGGGTTCCTGGCAGCGAAAGAGCTGATTCACGATGCGATCATGCGTCGCGCCACCGACGTGCACCTGGAGCCGAAAGAGGATGAATACGGGGTCCGCCTGCGTATCGACGGGGTGATGTATCCCACCGAAGGCTTTGACCGTTCGATTGGTGAAGCGGTACTGAATATTTTCAAAGTGCTTGGTGCCATGGACATCACGGAGAAACGTCGTCCCCAGGATGGTAGTTTCCGTGCGATCATGCCAGACCGGGAGATCGATTTTCGTCTTGCCAGCCAGGGGACCCGTTACGGCGAAAAGATGAGTCTGCGTATTCTGGACCAGACGAACTCAATCGCTTCACTTTCGGAACTGGGGCTGCGGAAACAGATCGTCGACAAGATGAGCTCAATTGTCAAGCAGCCGCACGGCCTGTTCCTCTGCTGTGGTCCTACCGGTGCCGGTAAATCGACGACCTTGTATGCCGCTTTGCACGAAATTGACCCTTACCAGCGAAACATCATTACCATTGAAGACCCGGTGGAATACCGGATTGAGAATGTTTCGCAGATTGAAATCAACCAGAAAGCCGGCCAGACCTTTGCCGAGTCGCTGCGGAGTATTCTGCGTCAGGACCCGGACGTAGTCATGATCGGCGAAATTCGAGATGCCGAAACCGCGCGAATTGCCTGTCAGGCCGCGAATACCGGTCACATGGTGTTCTCCACGGTTCACGCCAACGATACCTTTACCGCTTTGTACCGTCTGATCGACCTGGAAGTCGAGCCGTTCATGCTGGCCAGTTCGCTGTCGGCACTGTTGGCTCAGCGTCTGGCGCGACGTCTGTGTCCGGACTGTAAAGAGGCGTATCAGCCCAATCCGGAGTTCCTGAAAAAGGCGAATCTGCCGCCGGATAAGGTAAAAAGTTTTTATCGTCAGCCGAAGAATCCGGAGATTGTCTGTCCGACCTGCGGCGGTCTGGGCTACTTCGGACGTATCAGCGTGGTGGAGCTGCTGGAATTCAACGAGCGGATGCGGGATATGATTCGCGACGATGCCGGCATGTCCCAGTTGAAAGCACAGGCCCGTAAGAACGGGATGCTGTATATGAAAGAAGAAGGCCTGCGGCTGGTAGTCAAAGGCATTACCTCGATTGATGAATTACTGCGTGTCGTGAAGTGATCTTCGACGAGCAGAGGTTGATCCCGGGTTGAGTGCCCGTTGAAACGCGATTCAGTTCAGTTTGGATTTATAACCATGATTGATATTCTCTTGCTGGCGATTCTGGGAATTGTAACCTGGTGTGTTGCCAGCGAAGGCGCCTGGGGAGCGGGGTTCATTTTTGTCTCCGTGCTGTTGTCCGGGCTGCTGGCAATGAATTTCTTTGAACCGCTGGCCACGTTCATGTCCGGCAATGTGATTGGCTCTGGTGCCTGGCAACAGCGGTGGGACAGTATTGCGCTGATCGGGTTGTTTGTCGGATTCATATTCCTGTTTCGCGAGGTGACCGTACGGATTGCGCCTGCGTACATGCAGGTCCATCCCCTGGTGCACGAGATTGGTCGCTGGGGTTTCGCAGCACTCACCGGTTACATCACAATGGCGTTTCTGTTGACTGCCCTGCATACTACGGCATTGCCGCGAGAATTTATCGGTTTTACTCCAGAACGTCAGAACCTGTTTGGAGTGGTTGCCCCCGACCGCCAGTGGCTGGGTTTCACCCAGTACGTGTCTGAGAAGTCGATGCGGAACGGTGCCCTGGGGCATATCTTCGATGGTCCCGAGTACCCGCTGCCGAATCATCAGAATCGGGTCTGGCCTTCATTTCCGATTCGCTACGCTTCACGCCGGGCCAGTGGGACGGGGGCTGTTGCTCCGCCGCCGGTCTCCAAAGATAAAGCAGATCGCTCGTTCTAGCCCGAGGCTTCCGGGCTGAGCGTGATCTAAACGGTGCGGGGTCTTAATCATCCAGTTTATGGAAGAGGTCGACCAGCTGCGGTATGAAGCGTTCAAAAGCTCGTGCGCGGTGGCTAAGGTGCTGCTTGACGATGGGGGCCAGCTCGCCGAACGTTTTGTGCAGCTCGATGATCTCGAAATAAGGATCGTAGCCGAAGCCGTTTTCGCCGCGTGCTTCGTCTGTCATTCGTCCCCGACAACGGGCTTCGACCTGCAGGCAAATCTCCCCCTGGGGATTGGAGAGGGCCACGTTACAGATGTAGGCGGCGGTCCGTTCGGGCAGGGGAACATCTTTGAGTTCCTCCAGCATTTTGGCGTTGTTTTTTTCGTCGGTCGCATTCTCCCCACTATAGCGGGCCGAATAGATTCCGGGCGCTCCGTCTAACGCGTCGATCATCAGCCCGCTGTCTTCGCCGATGGTCCACTCGGAGATTGCCTGTGCGGTTTCGGATGCTTTCTTGGCAGCGTTCTCTGCGAAGGAATGGCCGTCTTCAACGACCTCCTGCGCCTGGGGAAAGTCGGCGACACTCTGAACTTCGATACCATGCGGTTCGAGCAGTTCGGCGATTTCGCCTGCTTTTTTCTGGTTACGACTGGCGAGCACGATGCGTGGGTAGTGAGACATGAATGAGCTGGATTTCACTGCTGAAACGGAAGAAGAAAACGTTGTCCGGCTCATTCTGCCTGCGGTCGCTGTGAACCACTGCGCAAAAAGAAGCCTTCCCGATGTCTGGCACTTTAGCAGGCCTGACTGACAGAGGGAAGGCAACAGGATGAATCGATTATCCGTTGTTTTGTTAGCGGGACTTGGGGGTCTGCATCAGCATCGGTTTGGGATCGAAGACCCAGGAAGCCGACGGTGGTGCAGAGGGGGTGCTGCCGGGAATCACGAAGTATTCCGCAGTCATGGTCTCCACACCGGTTTCCGGATGCGGCTTCATTTTGGAGCCGAAGAGTTTAGCGTATTCCTTGATCCGGGGATCGTCGGCAGAGTCAAACGAACCGACGGTCACAATGGAACGGTACTTTTCGTGTAAAACGTACGCATCGATATTTCGGGGGGCACCCGCAGGGAAGCCATAGCTTTTCGCGTTACGTAATGCTTTGGCCAGTGACCAGGCATTTTCGGCAGCCCGGTCCAGGGCGTTGCTGACTTTCAGAGTATCATTGGCATTTTGAAAGCGGGAAGTCGCGGTCTGGGTGACGGAGTTACCGTAGAACGAAGCCACGACCAGCGAATATTTACCCTGATTCTTCAGCAGCGAGTATTCGATACCCGAGTTCAGTTTGGCGATCAGTGGATCCTGTTTCCGCTGAGCAACTTCCTGTGGAGAGAGCAGCGGATTGATCGTGAGGAACGCACCGCTTAACGGTCCGGGCTGGCCGGGAGTCTTTTTATAAACGCCGTTTTCGGTGATGACTTTAGGATGGAAGTTCTTGATGTACTTCAGAGTTTTCTGAGCGACATCGTCTTCGCTGTCGGAATAGTTACCGGCGATCACGGAGATCATGGCCCGCTGGGCAGCGTAGCTGCGGCGTTCTTCCCGGCCGAGACGATCCAGCGTGTTGAAGCGTTGGATAACAGCTTCCTGGCTGAAGGTATAAGCGGGAATTCCCCGTTTACGCAGTTCGAAGACCAGTTCGTCGGCTGCTTCCTGGGCGGACAACCCTTTGGAACGCCTGCTTTCAGGAATATCACGCAGGCTGGCGACCATGATCATCCAGGGCCCATGCCGTTTGGTAAGCTTGTACTTCTTGCCTTTCTCAGCTTCAATCCGTGCGTGCGCTTCCGGCATGACAGCTGTCGAAAAGACAATAGCGGTGAGTAAAATGATCAGGCTTTTGCTAAGCAGTTGCGTGGTCCGCATATCAGTATCCCTTCTGAAAGCGTCCGAACCGGTTGGAATTTTAAGGCTAGCGGGCGGAGATTCCACTGCATCCTGAGCGCGAATCGGTACCCGTGTTACAGACTTTGGTCGTGAAGATGTTGAGATGACTCAGACATGTGCGGGGGAGTCTAGCAGTTCTGCAAAATTGAGTCCAGAGCTGATTTCTCTCGTCTCACAGGGGGCTGGTTCTTGAGAGAATCAGCGGGATTTCACTCACAAAGTCAGAAAAAGATTCCCCTGCCTGCCCGAAGAAACATATAATCTAAGTGTAAACAAGATAATAAGATAAGGTGGAGGGTGAGGGACTCAGAACCTCACTGTGGCGGCGTCTTAGCAGGAAAGCAGACATGCGTGTACTCGTGATTTCGGACATTCATTCCAACTGGGCGGCTCTGTCTTCGCTTCAGGAAGAATTCGATTATTGTCTCTGTATCGGCGATCTGGTGGATTATGGCACCGACCCGGTGCCCTGCATCGAATGGGTGAAGCAGCATGCGACCGCCTGTGTGCGGGGGAACCACGATCACGCCGTCGCCCAACGAGTGGAAGCCAAGGGGTCGACCGGATTTCGAAAGCTGGCCTGTTTCACGCGTCCGCTGCACTGGGACCTGCTGGATCGGGTACGTATGAAATACCTGGCGCGGCTGCCGATCTCACAACAGATCACAATTGAAGGGGTAACCTTCTACCTGGTACATGGAACCCCCCGCGATCCCCTGGATGAATATCTGGGTGAAAACGAAGCGGGCTGGAGGTCACGTCTACAGGGAATCAATGCGAATTTTGTCTGCGTGGGGCATACCCATCTTCCGTTCCATCTCGATCTGGGAGACAAGCAGGTGATTAACCCGGGCAGCGTGGGACAGCCTCGCGACGGGGACCCGCGTTGTTCCTATGCGATCATTGAGGACGGTAAGGTGACTCTCAAGCGGCAGGAATATGATATCGAGGCCGCGATTCGTCAGATGGAAGCGGCCGGCCTCTCCGGAGAATCACTGGAGCTGGGCGCCAGCGTTCTCCGGAATGGACGAATGACTGCAGAAGCGAGTCAGAAAGAGTGACCGCTTAGGCCTGAGGCTCGGTCATGCTCATCGGGTCGAGGGCTTCTTTCAGAGTCTCTGCAGGCAGGATTTCCTGCTCGGTGCAGAGCTCACGAATCGTCTTGCCTGACTTGAACGCTTCCTTGGCGAGCGCAGATGCTTTCTCGTAGCCGATATGTGGATTCAGGCTGGTCACCATCGACAGGCTGTTTTCCACGGCCGCGTTGCAGGCCTCTTCGTTGGCTTCCATGTTATCCAGACAGAGCTTCACGAATTCGTTGCAGGAATTCGCCAGCAGGTGCACGCTTTCCAGGGCGGTGAAGCCCATGACGGGCATCATGATATTCAACTGGAACTGACCGCCGGCGGCTCCCGACATGGTGATGGTCTGGTCGTTGCCGATCACGCGGGTGGTGGCCTGCATCATGCTTTCGCACATGACCGGGTTAACCTTGCCCGGCATGATCGAGCTGCCCGGCTGCAGGTCGGGGATTTTAACTTCATAGAATCCGCAGCGCGGACCCGAGCCGAGCCAGCGAATGTTGTTAGAGACGTTGAACAGAGTGGTGGCGATGGTTTTCAGTTCGGCGTGGCATTCAACCAGACCGTCGCGCTGGGCGTTGCCTTCGAAGTGGTCGACAGCTTCGACGAAAGCGATTCCCGTCAGCTTCGCCAGTTCTTCGCTGACCCGTTTGCCGAATTCGGGGTGCGTGTTGATTCCGGAACCAACCGCCGTTCCACCGACGGGCAGTTCATAGACGGCTTCCGCGGCTCGTTTGGCTCGCCCGATACTCAGTTCCAGCTGACGGGCGAAGCCGCCAAATTCCTGGCCGAGTCGCAGAGGTGTGGCGTCTGCCAGGTGAGTCCGTCCGATCTTGATGATCTGGTCCCAGGCTTTCGCCTTTTCTTTCAGGCTGGCAGCCATCTTTTCCAGACCGGGGATCAGCTGTTCGTGAATGCTGGTCGCGACAGCGACGTGAATGGCGGTTGGGAAGGTGTCGTTGGTGCTCTGTCCCATATTCACGTGATCGTTGGGATGCACGGATTTATCTGCGGCGAAGCGGTCTTCTCCCAGAATTTCAATCGCCCGGTTGCTGATCACTTCGTTGACGTTCATGTTGCTCGAGGTTCCCGAGCCGGTCTGGTAGACGTCGATCGGGAACTGATCGTCGTATTTGCCTTCGGAAACTTCGGTGGCAGCTGAGACCAGGGCCTTGATCTGTTCGTCATTGAGGGGATTCTTACCCGTGCCTGAGAGTTTTCCCAGATCGCGATTCGCATGTGCGGCGGCCAGCTTAACCTTGCCCATGGCGTGGATCAGGCTGGGGGGCAATGTGTTCCCGGAGATCTGAAAATTCTCAACGGCCCGCTGTGTCTGTGCGCCATAATACGCTTCTGCGGGAACCTGCACTTCGCCCATTGAATCACGTTCGGTTCGAAACCCCGACATGGTTTGTTTCCTGTCACTAAGAGAGTGTAAATATTGTCTTCACGTAAAAAAGCCGGTGATCTGTCAGCAGAACACCGGCCTCAATTTTAGCAAGTTGTACCGTTTTCTCAATTGCCCCGCCACCTGGGCGGAAATTTGCTTACGGCAGCGGCTGGGAGCTGCGGAGGTAGCTGAACAGGTCCTGGATTTCCTGATCCGAAAGCTTGTCGAGCAGCCCCTCGGGCATCAGCGATTTTTTCTGGGGCAGCATTTCGTCGATGTTGTCGCGTTCGACGGTGATGCTCTGGCCGTCCGCACTGCGGATGACGATCACATTGTTGTCCTGGTCTGCCAGGAAGCCGTTCACTACCCGTCCGTCATCAGTGACAACCAGATAGGTTTCGAAACCTTCCCGGATTTCATTGGACGGATTGACAATGTTGACCAGCATGCGGCCCACGTCGTCCCGTTTGAAGGACGTCAAATCGGGGCCGATCTCACCGCCATCGCCGAACAGTTTATGGCATTTACCACAGTGCTTCTGGAAGAGCTTCTCACCCGCGTAGCGATCGGGCTCTGCCTGACTGGCGAGCAGCATCTTCTGGTGCGCTGCGATCTGTTGCTGCATCTGTTCGGTGGTCGCACCCGCGATCGAGCCGAAGTGTTTCTGAATCAGATTGCTGATGCCATCATCGCTGAAGACTGTCATCTTGCGGGCGGTTTCGACGGGGACTGTTGTCTTGTTAATCTTGCCGGCATCGATGGCCTGCAGGAAATCCTTCGCCCATGCTTTACGAATCGTAAGCAGGGTCTGGGCGGCACTCCGCAGATCGTCCGACATATTGGGATAGAGGTTAGTCACTGTTTTGCCGATGGTGTCGTCCGGGTATTGCTGCAGGGCGCTGATGGCTGCGATCTGCATCTGCAGGTCACTTGAGTTGGAAATGATATCCAGCAGGACGGGGACGCAGGCAGGAACTTTGACTTCACCAAAGATCTGAATCAGGTCGAGTCGCTTCTGGTTATCTGCTTTGGAATCCGCGACGATCTTCAGCGCTTTCTGGATAGCCTCTTTGTCACCCTGTCGCAGACCCAGGGAGATCGACTGTCCGCCATACTTCGACATGGCGGCGACCAGCTCTTTGGGGAAGCTGGCCGTGGAGCGTCCCTTCATGGCGGTTTCGAAGCCGGACATCAGAATTTCGGCGTGTGATTTTTCAGGAGCCAGCTCGAGCAGTTTCGCACAGACCAGTAGATCGTTACGCGAGCCAGTCGCGGCGAAGCGGCGCATGATCCGCTCCAGAATGTATTTCTCCACGAGTGGCGACTGCCAGACTTCCGGTTTTGCGAAGTACGCCAGCAGGGCGTCCCGGTCTTCATTGACCCGTTTTTCCAACGACCACCAGAGGATCAGCGGGATATGTACGTCGTCCAGATCTTCCGAGCGAGTGAGCAGGTTAAAGGCGATCGGCAGTCCCGGATCGGCGGGAAGCCGTTTCGACGAACTGGCCAGCTGGCTGCGGACCTGAACGTGAGGCTCGGTGAGTGCCAGGGCGATCAACTGTTGTCCGATTTCGGGAGAGACCCGGTGGTCATCGCAGAGCAGGCGAATCGTCCAGGCCCTGACGAAGGGGTCAGAGTGTTTGAGCGACTTCGCTGCGACCGCTTCATCAAAGCCGCCACTGAGGTTCAGCGCCCAGAGTGCTTCCAGTGCAGACTGGCCGTCGGTTTCGAACAGCTTCTGTTTCAGGGCGGGGATCACCGAGGCATCCTTGCGGTCGCCGAACAGCCGTAGTGCCTGTTGACGGAACCAGCGGTTGGGATGATCGAGCACCGCGATCAGTTCTTGAGATGACTTCTTGCCCAGGTCAAACGGTGCCAGCGGCCTGGCATCTTTCGCTGTCAGCCGATAGATGCGGCCGTCCCCTTTTTCGACCTGCCCCGAGTAATGCTGTCCGTGGGCAATCTGATGTTCGTACATGTCGCAGAAATAAATTGCACCGTCCGGGCCGAGTTTAATGTCGACGGGGCGGAAGCGTTTGTCGGTGGTCGCGACCGGACGTTGCAGGTCTTCGGTCTGGTAGGATGAACCGTCGGCAGTGACTGCGCTTTCTACCACGCGGCCCTGCAGAGGTTCGATGCCAAACAGGTGCCCCCAGTACTTTTGGGGCAGTGTCTCGGCTTCGTAGATAATGAAGTTATGCGTGAAGCGGGGAACCTTGGCATGCTTCATGGCCTGAAAGTAGCCGAAGGCGTAAGGGTTCGAGAGGGGGCCGTGTTTGCCAAACCCTTTCTGGTAATAGCTTCCCTGGGTGTAGTGGAAGCCGCGTGTGTTACCGCCGTTATGGCCGGAGTAGAGACGTCCCTTATCGTCGATCTCGACGCCGAACGCATTGCCGCCCCCTTCCGCGAAGATCTCGTAAATTTTCTTTTCGGGATGATAACGCCAGATCAGCTGGCCGAGCGTCTGGATGGCTTCGCTGTCTTTCTGTCCCGGCTTTTTCACTTTACCGGAGACGGTACTTCCCTGAGAGGAATAGAGCCAGCCGTCCGGTCCCCAGCGGAGACTGTTGACGACCGAGTGGGTATCTTCCAGGCCGAAACCTTCGAGGTGCACAACGGGATCGCCGTCCGGTACATCGTCGTTGTTTTTATCCGGATAGAACAGCAGGTAAGGCGGGTTCAAGACCCAGACGCCGCCCCGTCCTTTGACGAACGAAGAGGCGATGTTCAAATCGTCGAGAAAAACAGAATGTTTGTCATACTTGCCGTCACCGTCGGTATCTTCGTGAATGGTGATCTGGTCGTCTCCCTTGTCGCCGTGCGGGGGAGGCAGGGGGACTTTGTCGTAGACGGCCCGGTGGTGTTTATCTTTACTGAGGATTCGCAGTCCCTCAGGGTAAGGGTACTGCAGATAGTTGATGACCCACATCCGTCCCCGCTCATCAAAGTTGAGGAAGATGGGCTGTTTGACATTTGGCTCGGCCAGCACCTGTTCGAGCTTGAGATCTTCCGGAACGGTGAATTGTTTCAGCGAGTCGGCGGGACTGAAAAATTCGCCTCCCGTATTATTAGGCGGCGGTGTCGGAGGAGCCGCCTGGCTGACGACGTAGAGAGAACCGGAGGCGAGGATGGTGAGCAGTAAGAACAATCGCAGTTTCATTGTTCCCGTTCCTTTGATTACAAATTTCGCGGATCCTGATTCACAGGGAATGAACAGGGCAGGAGTTCAGGTGAGAAGATTCCGGGATTTTTAAAGGAAATTCAGAATCTGACTATCAGTCTGAGGGGAGAACAGGCCAAAATCAAGTAAACCATGGTGATTCCCCGGGGATTCTCTGATTCTCACAGGGGAACGCCGGTCGTCATGCTTGCATTACGACGAATCTCCGAGTTTGTTGAATCGCGGTCTGTTCTTTTTTGAAAATCATTCGCACCAGGAACCTGCTGCCATGCTGAAATCTGTGACATCGATACTGCTGTTGTGCCTGCTCGTCTGTGACACGCTCCCGCTTTCTGGAGCAGAGCCGAAAGAATCGCACCCGGTCCCCAGGACTGTGGCTCCCGGTGCCGAGTTAGAGGAAGAGTATGCTGCGAAAGCCTTCTTTGAGGGCCCCGTCTGGGATCCCGTGGGGAAGAAGTGGTACTTCACTTCGTTTGTGGACAAAGACACCAAGATCCTACGTCTGGACGGGGAAGGGCAGGCGCGCATCTGGCTGGATAATACCAAAGGCATCAATGGCACCTATCTCTCCAACGAGGGGAACATGCTGGGAGCGCAGGCCTACGGTCAGCACGTGATGAGTTACGGCTTTGGTGAATCGGGGCCGAGTGAGACCACCGTGATTGCCGCGAACCCGCAATGGAATCAGCCCAATGATGTCTGTCAGACTCCGAATGGAAATATCTATTTTACCGACCCGGATTTCAAGAACCGGAAAACGAGCGCTGTCTACGTTAGAACAACCGATGGTGCTGTGAAGAAAATCATTACCGAGATGCCGGTGCCGAACGGAATTATCGCGTCGAATGACGGCAAGACTTTGTATGTCGGCGACAGTCATGAGAAACTGTGGCGGAGCTATCCCATTCTAGAAGATGGCACGGTCGGTGAGGGCAAAGTCTTTTTCAATCCGGAGACCGCACGTCAGGATTCGCCCGACGGGATGAGCATCGATGCCGAAGGGAACCTGTATCTGTCAGGGCGGGGCGGTGTCTGGGTGGCGAGCCCTGAGGGGAAATCGCTCGGACTGATTCCCGTGCCTGTCTTCTGTTCGAACGTCAGCTTCGGCGGCGAGGATGGCAAGACTCTCCTGCTGACCTGCTCCAACAAGGTTTACAGCCTGAAAATGAAAGTCCCGGGTGGCCAGTACCGCTGAGTCCAAAGCAACACAGGGTGCTGCCTGGTGAGACAGCACCCTGTAGTCTGGTCTGATTGATGATGCAGCCAGCGATTACAGAATCGCGGCGCCTTTGACGTCGATCCCTTTGAGGGTCATCTTCAGTTCTTCCACGTTCGGTGAAATTTCGAACGCGTCGGCACGACTGATGAACTCGCGGTCGATGAAGCCTTTGAGGCTGTCGTTGAACTGCTGCATCCCTTCGTCTTTACCGATCCGGATGGCGGCGGCCAGCTTTTCGTCCTGCTCTTCCAGTACCAGCTTACGCACGGTCGGGTTGAAGGTCATGATTTCCACAATCGGCACACGACCCGGTTTATCGACGATGGTTTTCAACAGTTTCTGGGCCACGATGGCACGCATGTTGAAGGCCAGCGAGCCGCGGAGTGCTTTGTGCATGTCCTGTGGGAAGAGGTCGAGAATACGACCGATGCAGGAAGGAGCGTTGGATGCGTGAATTGTTCCAAACACAAGGTGCCCCGTTTCCGCAGCATGGATCGCTGTCGAGAATGTTTCCATGTCACGCATTTCCCCCACCAGCATGATGTCGGGGTCCTGACGCACGGCGTGTTTCATCGCGATTTCGAAGTCCTTTACATCGATCCCGACTTCACGCTGGTTGATCAGACACTTGTTCTGCGTATACACGAATTCGATCGGGTCTTCGATCGTCAGGATGTGTTTGCGGTAGTGGTCGTTGACCCAGTTCAACATGGATGCAATCGTCGTACTTTTACCACTACCCGTCACCCCGGCCAGCAGAACCATGCCCTGGTCGAACTTACATAGTGACTCCATCACGGGGGGCAGGAACAGCCCTTCAAAGTTGGGAATCGAGCGTTCAATTTTACGGGAGACCATGCCGGGAAAGCCGAGCTGAATAAACAGGTTCACACGGAAACGCCAGGCTTCGCCTTCATGCTCGACGACGTAGGAAAAGTCGGCTCCCCCTTCGTCGTGGAAGATTTTCTTGTTGCGTTCATCCATCATAGGATCAAACAACGCCATCATCTGATCTCGGTCGATCGGATCCATCTGCAGTTCGCGGAGAGTACCCTTCACACGCAGGATGGGCGCTTTACCAACCTGCATGTGCAAGTCGGAACCGCCGTGCTTGATCAGCTGGCGGAACACTTTATCAACTTCATTTTCAGCACGCCCGGTGATCGGGGAGATCTCTTTTGCTTTCGCAGGAACGGTTGTCGCCATTAACAAACTCCACTAATCTCATATTCGATTTCACTGCAAGAGCCTGCAGCATTGTTGACAGGAATGACTGTTCTGACATGTGGTCACGATTTCGGGCCAACGGGCCAAAATCAGTGCCTGCAGCAGAAGCCGCTATTACTATTTTGAAGACTCTCAAGGAACATGCAAGCTCCTTTTATCGTGATACCGGTAAATTTGTCACTCTGATGAGGCCCTCGGTTGATCTGGAACGGCTGTCGGTTACGACCGTGTGAGTGAAACTTCGCTTTTGAAACGGATCGGAATTCCCCGCTCAGCCAGATAGTGTTTGGTTTCGTCAACAGGATGGGTGCCATAATGGAAAATACTGGCGGCCAGCGCTGCACTGGCTTTCCCTTCGGTTAAGATTTGATATAAGTGTTCAGGGCAGCCGGCACCACCACTGGCGACGACCGGAATGGAAACCGCTTCCGCGACGGCCTTGGTCATCGGTAAATCGTAGCCGTCTTTCGTACCATCTGCGTCCATCGATGTGAGGACGATTTCCCCCGCACCCAGTTCTTCAACTCGTCTGGCCCACTCGATCGCTTCCAGTCCGGTGGGAACGCGTCCGCCATTAACGTGTACTTCCCAGAATTCCTGTCCGTCTTTCTCTACCCGCTTGGGATCGATATTCACCACGATACACTGGCTGCCGAATCGCAGGGCCGCCTCGCGGATCAGGTCCGGATTTTTCACAGCCGAAGAATTGATGGATACCTTGTCACAGCCCGCATTCAGCAGGGCGCGAATGTCTTCCAGCGTGCGGATGCCCCCGCCGACAGTGAGAGGCATGAAGATGACTTCGGACGTGCGACGCACGATATCCAGGATGATGTCACGTTCTTCATGGCTGGCGGTAATATCCAGGAAGACCAGCTCGTCGGCCCCCTGTTCTTCGTAGCGGGCAGCGACCTCGACCGGATCGCCGGCGTCCTGCAGATTAACGAAGTTGACCCCTTTGACGACCCGTCCCGCATGCACATCGAGACACGGAATAATGCGTTTAGCCAGCATGAAATTACCTGGAATGATTCAGACAGTTGTGATGGGAACTGACAGGTTTTGTTCCCGTTGCATTGTAGATTAAACGACTGTGCCCCGTTTCGGTAGCCTGCAGAAGCGAATAAGCCACTGACTCTCCAGTATCAGTTCTCTCTGAAACTGTCGTCTCAGTGTTAATGGTGGTGCTGATTCTCTGTCTTTAACCCACTCGACCGCTTTCGGGTAATCGCTGTTTCACGCCACGATGGCAGCAGATTTTCTAAACATACTATACAAACGGTGGTTATCTGAATTTGTATAGATAAGAGATTGACAGGCTGAGTTCACGGTCTCTAAACTAAACCTTATTAATCATTTGTATATTAATGTACTGATGATTGATGTTGTCGTTCGGCGCTGCGGCATTATGCCCCCGCGACTTCCTTTCATGAGATCTTTCGATCCGAAGCCGGGGCCTGGTGAATTCAATCAGGTCTCAGTTGTTCGACCGTCCTTTCATTTTCTTTATCTAAAAAAAGGAGCAAAGACATGAGACGTCATCAATGGCAAAGACGAGGTTTTACCCTGATTGAGTTGCTGGTGGTGATTGCCATCATCGCGATCCTGATTGCCCTGCTGCTACCGGCAGTCCAGCAGGCGCGCGAGGCGGCACGCAGAAGCACCTGTAAAAATAATCTCAAGCAGATGGGCCTGGCACTCCATAATTATCATGAAGCCTTTGGTTGTTTTCCTCCGGGACAGATTCGCGGCTGGAATGGTACTGTCGAACTGGGAAGCGGTGCTTCCTGGGGGGCCTTGATTCTACCCTACATGGATCAGGCACCGCTGTATAACAAACTCAATTTTAACATCGGAATCTATGAGGGAACCAACAAAACCGCGATCAATGCTGTTTCCGGTTTAAGTATTGTGCTGTGTCCCAGTGATACTGACCGGGCTCCGACACGCAGCATCCATTCTTCGAGTACGCCCAACTATATGAGCTCAATCCCGAGCACCAGTTATTTCGGCAGCATCGGCGGTTTCCAGAATGGAGACAGTACAGATCCCCGGCTTTCCGGTGGCTTTTTCACCTATGATCGGGCACGCCCCACCAAGATTGCCTCCATCAGCGATGGGACCTCGAACACGATTGCCGTCGGTGAAAAGTCTTACCAGGTCTGGACCGGTGGCTCATGGCTGGGCGTGCAACATAATACCTATCAGACTTCGAGTCCGGGGAATGATACCGCCTGCTGCCAGGACTGGTACCTGGGAGCGGGGATCTATCCGATGACCAATCAGCTCACTCCCGGTCTGGGCAGCACGAACTGGCGGTATGGCAGTGTGCATACGGGCGGCGCACATTTCCTGATGGCTGATGGAGCTGTACGTTTCATTTCCGAAAACATTCAGCACATCGTTTCTACCCGCAGCGCTTCTACCTGTGCCACGAATAACTGTGGTTGTGAATGGAGCAATGACGCCAACGCTTGCGCGCCAGGTGCACCAGGGGGCTGGAATGACAAAGCTTATCTCGGTAATCACTTTGGCATCTATCAGCGGCTGCATCACAGAAATGATGGATTGACCCTCGGCGATTTTTAATCAGGAACTGACTAAAACGAGGAGTACCTGTTTCGAAAGGAGAAACCATGCATCTGAAAAAAATCAAACGCAGCTGGAATCTGATTCCCCTGAGTCTGTTCTGTCTCTGTCTGTCGCTTTCAGCGTGTGCTGACAAAACGACTGCAGAATACACCCAGCCTGATCCCGGACTGAATGCTGAAGAGTCCAGCGCCCAGATGGATCAGGGGGGCAAATAGCAGTCTTCGATCTGCGGAGCGTTCCCGTTTTGCAGCAGATTCTGGAATGGACTCCCACAGTTAGCATGACGAATTGTCGGGGAGAGTGAGATGGTCATTTCACTCTCCCCGCTGCTTTACCATCACAGACTCTCTGACCTCCATGCTGGTGAAATCATTCGCCATACACCCTCTCTCGATCTGTCGTCATTGTTCTGTCAGCGCAGACAAACTTTTCCGTCTGCAGCGGTCAGGTGTTTTGTCATAATCGATCGCGCAGTGGTAAGCGTTATTTAGTATTCCATTCTAATTACCAAGATAATGCGCTAATCGGGATTGACTCCCTTTCCATTCAGGGTAACCTGAAAGTAATTCGAATCTCAGATGACTGGTGAATAGTTGATTCGAAGACCATCCATAACCCACCTTCGGGGCGCTCCTGAACTGTCGTTTCCACATAACACAGGACCGATGCCCTGACTACTAGTTCCTCCGCTACACATTGCATTCTCTATTCCTGCGCTGAAAGAAAATGCCTGCACGGAACGACCCAGAAACGAGTCACCCTATGCTGCATGACGCTCCAGGCAAAAGCTTGATCATTGTCTGGCTGCGACTTCATACCATTTCTTGATAGATCCGAGACTGGAGACCGACATGAAACAACGCACAACCTTGCGCGGTTTTACTCTGATTGAACTTCTGGTGGTGATTGCCATCATCGCGATTCTGATTGCCTTGTTACTCCCCGCTGTTCAACAGGCCCGTGAAGCCGCCCGTCGCTCTACCTGTAAAAATAACCTGAAGCAGATCGGACTGGCTCTGCATAACTATCACGACACGCACCAGCTCTTCCCGTATGCAACCGCGAACCCCGGTAACTGTATCCCAGCAGACCCGAATGCCACGATCACCAATCATACCGGCTGGCTCTACCTGCTCCCTTTCATGGATCAGGCGAACCTCTACAACCAGTTCAATTTCAGTGCGGCGACCGGGCAGCATAACAAAACCTCGAATACCCTGGCCGGCGGTAGCTCGATCACTACCGGGAATGCCCAGCTGGGAACGAACATCATTCCGATTCTGCTTTGTCCCTCAGATGATGGCGGCTCGACCTATTCGGGGGCTGATACGAATTATGGCACCGGCGTAGCCAACTCGGCCCGCACCAGTTACGGGTTCAGTGTGACCACTGGTGAGTACTGGGGGGGGAACTGTACCTACTGGGTGAATGAAAGCAAAACCAACCGCACCATGTTTGGTGCGAATTCCAAGTGCAAAATCCGCGATATCAAAGATGGAACCAGCAACACCGTCGCGGTTGCTGAGACGACCCTGGATGTCGATGACGGCGAGTGTCAGATCTGGGCTGCCTCTTCACATGTGGGGATGGGGGTCATGCTGAAAGCCAGCCGGGGCATCAATGAATTTCGCTGCTGCACCTGGCGAACTCCTCCTAATGCTCAGTTTCAACCAGGACGCCTGGGAGAATGGGGAGAGCCGGGCAGTACCCATACCGGTGGAATGCACGTTCTGCTGGCGGATGGCGCAGTCCGGTTTATCAGCGAAAATATCGATACCAACACGCGTCTCAATCTGGCCAATATCTCTGATGGGAATCCCCTGGGAGAATTTTAAGAGTCATTTAAGCTGATTTCGACGGGTCGGTTGATTCAAATCCGGCCCGTCGTGATGCATAGGCCAATTTGCATGTGTTTACATTTCTGACGCGGGTTACACAAATCTGGTTGACAGGGAATTCTCCCGAACTCAATAATTATTAAAGCTAAATATTAAAAGGTGTTTCCCTTGCGGGTAATTAATTGAGATTTTTAAATCTCCTTTATTTTTGATCGCTACATCAACACCTGATGAGTGTTTATTTAATTGTCTTATTCAATTCGACTCCGAATTGTAGTCATCTCTTTTAGTCGTTTTTTTTCGTTCCTTTCTCTTATTTAACTGGAGACACCCAATGCGACAGAAATTATTCAAGCGGGGCTTCACCTTGATCGAACTGCTGGTGGTGATTGCCATCATTGCGATCCTGATTGCTCTGCTCTTGCCGGCGGTACAACAGGCGCGTGAAGCAGCCCGCAGATCAACGTGCAAAAACAACCTGAAGCAGATCGGTCTGGCACTGCACAACTACCATGACACCCATCGCGTATTCCCCTATGCCACTGCCAATCCTGGTACCTGCACAACCGCAGGTGGAGCCACTATCACGAACCATACCGGCTGGCTTTATCTGCTGCCTTTCATGGACCAGGCAAACCTGTATAACCAGTACAATTTCAGTGCTGCCACAGGATCACGAAACGATGTCAGCGGGACGCTGGCAGGTGGAGGCGCGATTGCCAGCGGGAATGCGGTTCTTGGTACGAATGTCATTCCGATCCTGATCTGCCCTTCTGATGATGGCGGGGCTCAGTATGCTCCTGCCAGTACAGCCTACGGAACCGGAGTTGCCAATTCCGCGCGCACCAGCTATGGCTTCAGTGTGACGAACGCCCACGACACGGGGGCCTGTAATCTCTGGACTTTGGAAGGTAAAACCTCACGCGCCATGTTCGGGATCAGCTCAAACTGTCAGGTTCGTGATGTCAAAGATGGTACCAGTAACACAGTCGCTGTCGTAGAGACCACACTGGATGTCGATGATGGTGAATGCCAGTCCTGGGCGGCTGCGTCGCATGTAGGTCTGGGGACCAATTTCAAGTCAAGCCGGGGTATCAATGAATTCCGTTGCTGCACTTGGAGAACTCCGCCTATGCAACAGTTTCAGCCTGGCCGTCTTGGTGAATGGGGCGATCCCGGCAGTACCCATGTGGGCGGGTTGCATGTGTTGATGGGTGACGGTGCTGTTCGATTTGTCAGTGAAAACATCGATACGACGACTCGTAATAATCTGGCGAATATCTCTGACGGAAACGTTCTCGGAGAATTCTAATTTTAATTTCCAGAGTCAGACCTGGTTGTTCTCCTTCTTCCCTCAACCGGATGAAGGAGGACCGTCTTTTTCTCCTCTTCAGGGCGAAAATTAGATGAGCAGGATCTGAAGCGATGTGACTGAGAATAACCAACGACGAATTCCCATCCGACAAGATTGAAAGAAAGATGTATGTTGAAATTGAATAGACAGATGGCCGTTCTGCTGATGACGGTCGGCTTACTGAGTGGTTGTGGTGGTCACACTTCAGAGGTTCCCGATGATCTTGTCCCCGTTACGGGGACCGTAAAACTGGATGGCGAGCCGAAGGCGAATATTACCGTTATCTTCAACCCGGGAAAGAAGACCTCCGGAACGGGTGGGTATGGTGTGACTGATCAAGATGGTAAGTACACGCTGACTCACCGCAGCAATAAGCCTGGAGTAGAACCGGGAGAGTATGTTGTCACTTTCTCTATGATGGGCCTGCCAGACGGAAGTCCCATTCCTGAAGGGAAAGATGCGGCCGATGTGGGGGCAGTGCAGTTACTGCCCGAGAAGTACACGAATCCCAACCGTGAGATGAATCTGACCATCGCTACGGTGGCAGCGCCCTCTGCAACTCTGGATTACGAAATTAAATCAAAATAAAGTTCGCAATCAAAAATGCTTCAATTTTGAACGGTCTGGAGCAAGTTTACAGCAACAATGAATTTCAGGGAGGTTGGTTCCAACCTCCCATTTTTTATGGCTTTAGAGAATAATTCCTATTCACCAGCAAGCGTTGTCGACTGGGGTACTGGTTGTTCTATATGCGAGCAGGCAAGGCTGGTTGACTTTGAGTCCAGAGGGATGCGTTTCACACTTCTGTCAACGAAATGTCGAAAAAGTTAACGAACCTCAGAAAAATGATTGACATATTGAAAGCCCCAATAACATAATAAGAATTATTAATCATCTCTTCATATCTAGTTTCAGAGATGAAATTCCCTTCTGACTTTAAAATCGTCTAATCATAAATTCGTTTTGTGTTGTTTCAGTATTCACTAAGTTCTTAGTGTCGGCACATACAATTTCATGCTGTGTGATTGTTGATTCGTCGTTCTTTTCAGCTTCTATTTCATGTCCAGAATCAGTTAGACAATTGCGCATTTTAAAATCTGTTTGAGCCCGCACTTAAGCGTATTTATACCTCATTTCTTTTTCTTTTTTCCGGAGGTGGAAAATGCTGCAGCTCAAAAAAAGGCGTGCGTTCACACTGATCGAATTGCTGGTCGTCATCGCGATTATCGCAATTCTGATCGCTCTCTTATTGCCTGCCGTTCAGCAGGCCCGTGAAGCAGCCCGTCGCTCGACTTGTAAAAACAATCTGAAACAGATTGGACTGGCCCTGCACAACTATCACGATGCACACAAGGTATTTCCTTATTCTGTGTCGCATCCGCATAGTATTACGTCAGGATCCGCCAGTACTGCGTTTGGCCTGAATCATCGTGGATGGTTGATGCTGTTGCCTTACATTGATCAGGCAAACCTCTACAACCAGTTTAACTTCAGCCTGGCAGCCAGTACCGGGGCTCCGTCTGCGAAGCCTGTACCTGGCAATATTCTGCCTGGGGCAGCCGGCAATGCGAACGATCAGGTGATCTCGAAGATCATTCCTGCATTCATGTGTCCTTCCGATGACAATGATACGCACTATCGTACGACAAGCAGCGCTCATTACTCAATCGCACCTGGTAGTTCCACTCAGACTGCGGCTTACACGAACTACGATTTCAGCACAACTCGTACATCCAGTTCCGCCAGCAACTGGCTGCTGGAAGGTCGGACGACCCGTCGGATGTTCGGTATCAATGCCTGTGCTCAGATTCGTGATGTCAAAGACGGAATGAGTAACACAGTCGCTGTCGCCGAAACAATCAGATGGACCTTCAACGGGGTATCGCAGACGTGGGGCCACGCGAAATGGGTGGGCCATGGTGTCGACCTGACTTACGGTAACGGTATCAATTACTGGAAATGCTGTTCCTGGTACTCACCACCAAATGTCAGTGGAACCGTGGGCCGATTGGGTGACTGGTCTTCCGTGGGCAGTTTACACACCGGTGGGGCCCATGTCTTAATGGGCGATGGTGCAGTTCGCTTTGTTAGTGAGAACTTGGATGCCACCACTCGTAATCGGCTTGCCTACATTGCCGATGGAAACCCGATTGGTGAATTCTAAACCAGGCGGTGCAACTATCTGTTAACCTGATTATGAAGAGGGCCACGGGAGGACGTTCCTTCGCCCGTGGTCTATTTTCTACTCATCTATCTTCAGATCCCTCTCAATCTACATTTGATCTACCGACAGGACTGGATATTAATCTGATGCTGAAATATCGACTACTTTTGAGCTGTTTGCTTCTCTGCCTGACAGGATGTGGTGGTGGAGGTGGCGACGAATCGACCCTTGATGTTTACCCTGTGAACGGGACTGTGACTGTAGACGGAAAGCCATTGCCTTCTGTGACAGTCTTTTTCATGCCTGCGGAAGGAACCTCAGGATTAGGTGCAGGCGGGGTGACCGATGAAACAGGGGCTTTTACTCTGAAGTATAAAGATGACCGGGACGGTGTTCCTGAAGGGACTTATCGAGTCCTGTTTTCCCGCCTGGTCAAACCGGACGGCAGTTCCATCGGAAACGATGAGATCGCGATTGATGTGGGCGCCGTAAATCAAATCGCAGATATCTATAACGATCCCGAGAAAACACCAGTTTCTGCCACGGTTGGCAAGACGAATGAACCTTATAAATTTGAAGTCAAAAGCAAAGGGAAATGATCTTTAAAAGATTACCTTGCTTTATCTAATAGATAAGGTTCGACAGCACTGGTCCCCCTTGTAAACAGGGCAGTCCCGTTGGGGATTGTCCTGTTTTCATTTCTATCTATCAACCGAAAGTAAAAGTGAGTTCATTGGCTTTTCCGGAGTTCGATAGGTGATCGTTAGAGGCACATGTCAACTTCATGTAGACCATATTGAAATGGGTGAAGCTGGTTTCAGAAGGCGAGTTCAGGGGAAATAGATTGTTAGCGCACAGTGACCGGAACTGCAGCTTGCAATTCGAGTTTTGAAAGCATGTTGTCAGTGACAATGACTAATCGATCGACAGATCAAAGTCGATGACATTTTCCCCGTCAGTGACCTCTGCCTGAAGCTCCGTCTTGGTATTGTACCTGGCGGGGATCACTTCTTTGCCGGTTTTTTTCGGCTTGGGTCGGGCGCGTCTCATGGTGACATCAGCTTCAGATTCGGCTGGAGGAGTCGAAATGTCGATGGTGTCGGCTGAATCCATGCTGGCGAAATCCGTGTCAGCATTGACTCCGGCCATTTCTCCCAGTGGTTGTCCCGTGGTGATCCTGACGGAATGTTTGCCCACGATAGCGCCGGGCGAATTTCCCAGATAAGTCAGGTCGTAATTTCCATTGCTGTCCGTTCTGCCTGTCGAAGGATTACCCTCTGCCGGCTTGAAAACCACGATGGCATCAGCCAGGGGCTCTCCATTCATTGTGACCAGCCCGGTCACTTTGCCTAGTTCTACATCAGATCCACCAGAGCATCCCAGGCAGCAGGTCAAGATAAGCAACAGGCAGGGTTTTAGTGACATCCTTAGAATGCAGGTCATGTTGTCTTCCCTCGCAAATTCGCTGAAAGTCTTATTCTTGTGTTGTGTTAGGGCGTAACGATGAAAAAAAGAAGTCCCGGTTTTACCTGAGGGTAAAACCGGGCGCTGGTTCGTCTTTCATTAAATAGTCAGTGAAACGCTTAGAATTCCCCAATCACATTTTTGTCGTTGATGCCTGCCAGATAGACGAGCAGATTTCCGTCAATGTTTTCACTGATAAATCTGACACCGCCATCTCCCAGCAGGAAGTGACAACCACCTTCATGAGAACTGCTTAATGACCAGGCATAACGCAGTCCGTCGTTGTTGTTGATCCCGTTGATCAGATAAATTGTAGATGGGTCTGGTGTTGCAGAGGCACCCTGCCAGGTACGCACCAGGGCAGTATGCCAGGGCCAGTTGCCATAATTGCCTGCACTGGCATTCGTAGTGACAACAGAAGTCCCCATCCAGACCCCTCCTGATCCCCGGTCTTCCGTGGTGCGTTCGCCAACCATAATGACGTTACTGGGACCATCCGTAAAATCACGCAGGCGTCGGGCTGTATGATTATTGAATGCGCCGTTATAGCATCGTCCTGTGCCGCTGGTGGGGTTGATGTCGCAGGGAGAGTAAATTCCCGGATAGTTGCTCTTGCCGTAGGAACCAATGTTGGTATTGATACCGTTATCCATCGGGTCAGAAGGGCAGTTGAGGGGGGGGATCGATGTTTTGACCAACGTGGGTTGCAGTAATGTGCCTGAGGAATCACGCCAGGCGGCATCGAAGTTAATCTTGTTGTACAAGGGGGTCTGGTCCATGAATGGAAGCAACATGACGGTCCAGGCCAGATAGCTTTCCGTGGGGATGTCATCCGCTGCAGTACGACGACTTTCAACGTGCATCTGTGGGAAGATACGGTGTGTATCGTGGTAGTTATGCAGCGCGAGGCCAATCTGCTTGAGATTGTTTTTACAGGTCGAGCGACGGGCAGCTTCACGGGCCTGTTGAACTGCAGGGAGCAGTAGTGCGATCAGGATCGCAATAATCGCGATCACGACCAGCAATTCAATCAGGGTAAAGCCTCGTTTCTTTTGTGTGAGTCGTTTCATCTTCACCTCCGGAGATTAAGTGGATTAAGAGAAATATAGGACTTCTCTTACTCTTATCCGGAGCTCATCCAGCCTCAGAGTGAAGCGAAAATCAGCGTACACAACACGAAATACGAAAGAAAGGAGATCGAACTATGCGAACGCAATTTTCAGACAGGAATTCAGAGCGACTTGAGAGTTCAGACAAGAGTAAAGAATATATATTACGCCACATTAACTGCCAGAATTGACAGGAAAAGTCTCACTTTTTAAGGGGCGATTGCCCTGATGAATGGAATATAGGTCCGTTCATTAAAGAACAGATTAAAAATTTGTCAACAATTTTTTGAAAAATCAAAAACGCTCAATCCAAATCGCGACGGCTATCTTATGTGATTACATGCGTTTATAAATCGTCGATTTTTTTTGAGGTTTTCTCCTCATCGTTAAGCATGCACCAGATTACATTTCGTATGACAGACTTCTCATCAACATTCAAGGCAAACCACAGTGCGCAATCCGTTGAGAACACAAATGTCTCTACAGAATTGATCACGAGCGATCGGTCATTTGTCTGGAAAACTACAAATTCAAAAGCACTCCGCTTGAACAGGCAATCTGCATCGAGTCCAATCAAAGGTAGTAAAACAGAGGCCGGTAAAAAATTAACAACATTGAATAATGTCTGGCCTGAAAAATAAACAAGGATTAGAAAGCAGGGATAACAATGAGTAGTCGCACAGTGATCTGGAAGTTTGTAATGGCAGGTCTGTTACCGATCTCATTTCTGGGTGCTGCTGAGCAATCAGCCGATTCACTGGTGAAGCAAGGCAAAGCCACACGTGCGCTGCAGCTGCCTCCTGCAAAAGATAACCCCCGCAACAGTGAAGGGGACTTCATTACCCTCAAAGATGGTCGCATCCTGTTTGTCTACACCCATTTTACCGATGGCGCCGCCGATCACTCTTCTGCTTACCTGGCCGGACGTTACTCCTCTGATGGTGGTAAAACCTGGACCGCAGAGGATGAAACGATCATGCCGAACGACGCGCAACAGAACATCATGTCTGTTTCACTGCTGCGTCTGCACGATGGTTCGATCGCGCTGTTCTACCTGCGGAAGAACTCCATTCATGATCTCCGACCGGTGATGCGGATCAGCCGTGATGAAGGAGCTACCTGGAGTGAAGCGACCGAAATCATTCCTGCATCAGAAGTCGGTTACTATGTCATGAATAATGATCGGGTGATTCAGTTACAGGATGGTCGACTGGTACTGCCTTTAGCGTTGCATCAGAATCTGCCTGGTTCGAACCGCTTCAATCCCAATGCCCGTTTTCTCTGTTACTATTCTGATGACCTGGGAAAGAGCTGGCACCGCGGCCAGGCAGCTGAAGTCGAGACGCAACCCGGCAAGAAGCAACCTTACATGCAGGAACCGGGAATCGTTCAGCTTAAAGACGGAACGGTTATGGGGTTCTGCCGCACGAATGGTGGCAGCCAGTATGTGGCCACATCGAAAGATGGGGGAAAAACATTTTCCACACTCAAGCCCTCGCAGATCATCTCCCCTGTCTCACCCGCGTCGATCGAGCGTATTCCCTCCACTGGCGATCTGCTGCTGGTCTGGAATAATCACAAGGACATTCGTCCGGAGCTCCGCGGTAAGCGTACTCCCCTGACGATCGCCATCTCAAAGGATGAGGGGCAGACCTGGGAACTCGTCCAGAATGTAGAAGACAATCCCAACGGGTGGTACTGTTACACTGCGATAGAATTTACAAAGGATGGCGTGCTGCTCGGACATTGTGCCGGAGACCGAACTAAGAACAACGGTCTGGCAGAATCTCAGATTACTTTGATTCCCCTCTCGGCGATTTACGGAAAAGACTAACGGTGCTAAGCAGGGTCAGTTGTCTGAAAGTGACAGGCAGCTGGCCGATAGCGCAAGCGCACTCAGGCGATTCCTGATTTAGGTCGAATTTCTCTTGAACTTACAGGCTGCTTACGGGAGACTAATTGATTAAGAGTGTTTATTAATTCCCTGTATCGTTTCGGAGTTCATCATGCCTGCATCGTCCGTATCCCGCCGTCAGTTTCTCGGAGCCGCACTCGCTACTGGATTGGGATCAGCTGCGACTGGAAAGCTGGCCGCAGGTCAGAAGCCAGCGGTAAACGATCCGCGGGCCACCGATGGCGATCAACGGTTTGAACCGAACTGGGACGAGCGACTGTCGATCTCCGTGGGAACCGACAAAGGGGACATCGTAGGCAGCAGTGACAAAGCGTTGCAGGCCGCCATCGACTATATCGCCGGCAAAGGGGGCGGTACGGTTCAGATCCTGCCCGGCACGTTCACATTGCGTAATGCCCTGCATCTGCCCTCTCATATCCGTCTGCTGGGAAGTGGCCCCGAGACGATCATCACCAAAGGCCCATCGGAAACGGTGGCGATTTCTGAAGACTCGGACTGGTACGATCAGGAGATCACACTGGAGAAGTCGGCCGGTTTCCAGGTAGGCGATGGTGTCGTGCTGGTCACAAAGAATCCGAGTACCGGCGGACAGGATGTCATAAAACGCACACTCGTGGCGCGCTCGGGAAATCGTTTCAAGTTGAATGATGGTCTGCGGAAAAATGTCTGGCTTTCCGGAAAGCCGACGGTTGCTTCACTGTTCCCGCTGCTGGCCAGCGAATATACCCGCGATGTTGTGATCGAAAATCTGACGCTGGACGGCAATCGGAAAAACAATACCAACCTCAACGGCAACTACGGGGGTTGCATCTTTCTGCAGGATTGCAATCGCTACTCAATTCGGAATGTCACCGCGCGCAACTACAACGGGGACGGCATCAGCTTCCAGATCTGTCACGATGTGAAAGTCGAAAACTGCCACAGTCATGATCACGAGGGACTGGGCGTGCATCCCGGCTCCGGTTCACAACGCCCCCTGATTCAGAATAACCGCTTCGAGAACAATCATATTGGACTGTTCTGGTGCTGGGGTGTGAAATACGGACTGGCCGAAAAGAATCAGCTGACGGGAAATGATATCGGCATCTCTATCGGTCACAACGATACCGACAATGTGATGCGTGAGAATATTGTCGCCGACAGCAAGCAGGTGGGGATTCTGTTCCGCAACGACGCCCGCGGCAAGAATTTCTGGGCGAACCGGAATACCGTGGTCAAAAATCAGATCCTCAACAGCGGTGCCGCGAATGGTGTGGCCATTGATATTACGGGCCGCACTTCGGATCTGGTCATCAAAGAAAACCTGATCAGCGAGCAACGCCAGCCGATGCAGCGGACCGGGATCCGCATTGGTCCGGAGGCAGGCAAGATAGAGCTGGCAGACAACAAGATTGAGGGCTTCATGAAGTCGATTGACGATCAACGTCAGGCGACCTGAGCACTCTGATCCCCGTTGGAATCAGAGTGCGCGGCCCGTTGTTTACTTGTTGGCGGCGATTTCTTCCGACTTCATGACTTTGCCGATCTGCTTGACGGCCTGCCGCAGTCGCTGGGAATTCTCGACGATGGCCATCCGCAGGTAGCCTTCGCCGTCTTCACCGAATCCACGTCCGGGGCTGACAGCAACGCCTCCTTCGTCCAGCAGTTTCATGGCGAAGTCGATTGAGCCCATCTGTGCCCAGGGTTCTGGAATCTTGGCCCAGATGAACATGCCGGCTTTTGGACGTTCAATTTCCCAACCCAGGCGTTCCAGGCCATCACAGAAGACATCCCGTCGCTGCTGGTACTCGGCGGCGATACTGTCGACGGCGGCTTCACAGTGCCGCATGGCGACGATGGCTGCAATCTGAACCGGCTGAAACAGGCCGTAGTCGTAGTAGCCTTTAATGGTGGAGAGTGCCCGCACCATTTCCGAGTTGCCTGAGCAGAAGCCGATACGCCAGCCAGCCATGCTGAAGCCTTTACTCATAGTTGTGAATTCAACGCCGACGTCTGTGGCACCGGGAGTAGCGAGGAAGCTGGGAGCCTTATAGCCATCGAAGCAGATGTCGGCGTAAGCGAAGTCGCTGATCACCATGAAAGAGTACTTGCGGGCCAGGCGGACCAGCTCGACATAGAAATCCTGTTCAATGACGGTCGCGCTCGGATTGTGGGGGAAGTTGACCACAACGACCTTGGGTTTGGGATACAGGTGTTCGCAAGTGTAAGCGATGTTCGAGAGGAATTGATCCGGCTCGCGGACGTCGAGTTCAATCACGTTACCTGCAGCCAGCATCACGGCATAGACGTGGACCGGGAACGAGGGGGACGGCACGATGGCAGTGTCCCCGGGGCCCATCAGTGCCAGGCACATGTGGCTGAAGCCCTCTTTAGATCCGATACAGGTCACGACTTCGGAGTCGGGATCGAGTCGGACACCATATTTTTTCCAGTAACGGGCCGTCACTTCTTTTCTCAGGTTGGCAATTCCGTTCGCGACTGAATAGCGGTGGTTCCGCGGATCAGCGAGTGCTTCGGACATTTTCTCAACGATCAGCGGATCCGGCGGGTCTGTGGGATTCCCCATACCCAGATCGATGACATCGATTCCCGCCACCCGTTTCTGGTATTTCAGCTTGTTAATTTTTCCGAAAAGGTATGGGGGTAAACGCTTTACTCGTTCAGCAACCGGGATGGTAAAACCGTCATCTGAAGAGGGAACTTCGGATTCGCCACGCATAATGAAAACACTACCTGTAATACATGGAATATTTGTCTACTGTCATCCAGGGGCTGTCTGTTCCATTCGCTTCCACCGGAGGCGATGGCCCTGGCCTGACCTCTGCCATTTTACGCGATTGTCCTGAAAAATGCGCCTGCGGAATATGAGTAATTTTTCACAGAACGCAGCAGGACACGAAAAAACGCGTGTCAGTAAGGCAGGACTGACACGCGCCGGGGTGAACTGGTTCTCTTACAGGAGAATATTCAGGCCGAATCCACTCTTAGCGAGTCGGACGGTTCAGTCCCTGTGTGGGGCTGGGAATGGCCTGCTGTACCGGATTCTGTCCGAAGTTGGTCCCCGATGTCTGGGAAACACCACCGGTCACGGTGTTGGTAATGTAATTGTCGACACGGGTTTCTTCTTTCAGCTTGGCGAAGACCCGGGCAACAGCTTCCTGAGTCTGTTCTTCAGTCAGCTGTTCGATCAGCTGGCTTTTGACTTCCTCGATGTTGGTAACGACCGGATCGGTGTGTCCTTCGCACATCAGGATGGCATACCGGCTGGGACCGATCTGAATGATTCCGGAGATTTCGCCTTCTTTCAGTTTGAAGGCTGCTTTCCAGAGACTTTCGTTATCAGAGTACTGTGGGATCGGCTGGATAGCACCACCCAGGGCACGGCTGTTAGGTTCGATGGAGAAATCGCGTGCTTTGCGTTCGAAGTCGGCGGGGTTCCGTTTCACGTCATCCCAGACTTTCTGAGCGCGGTGCAGGTTGTCCATCATGATCATGCGGGCTTTGACCCGGGGGCCGTAATCGCGAACGAAGGCTTTCTGGACTTCAGCCTGTGTCAGGTGAGTCTGCTGCCCGGCCAGTTTCCGCAGGGCCAGCATCGGCCAGATAACATTACGGCGATACTGGCTGGGGTTCATTTTCCGTTCTGCCTGCAGCATGTCGTACCAGGTTTTGGTATCCAGGTTGAAACGCTTGGCGATTTTCTCGACTTCAGCGTGAACTTCAGCCTGTTCAACAGTCACGCCGGCTTTTTGACAAGCCTGTTCGATGACGGCACGGTTGATTACGTTTTCCAGAACTTCCGGACCATACAGGGCGATACATTCGCGGGCCAGTTCATCTTCGGTGATAACGACACTGCCGACTTTCGCAACGGGCTGGCTGCGAACGGCGGGCTGGTTACCTGAGAGGCGTACTTTGCCAGCGGATTTGTCTTCTCCGGCAGAACCGGTTTTGGCGTTGAAGGTCTGGAAAAAGAGGACGCCAGCGAGAAGAACCAGTCCGGTACCGGCTGCGAAAAAGATGATTTTCCGTTTTGATTTAGTCTTGGTCTGGGTCGCATGCGGGTTTGGGGTTGGTTCGCCCATTGCTTAAAATCTCCATTTTTGTATCCGACGCGAGTGGATCATGTGATTGCCTGAGTTCACCCCCACCGGCTCTCCTGGCCGGGTTCCAGGATCCTTTGGGTCTGCGGATCGCGAGGAAACGTTTGCGGAGTCATCAATCACGTTGATACTGATTCGTCAGAAGATTTACGAAACTTCCTTGTCTCAAGCTCTACCATAAGAGCGCGGCGGAAATGTAAAACTTTCAACGAAACAGGTCAACAGCAATTTATTGGAGCGGAAAAGCAGGTGTTTTTTCACCTTTTTCACCAGAAATATCGCTGTTTTTTGAGCCAAAAGTCATCGGTGTGCGTTTTTCTGCACAGGCACTACTGGAGTCGATTCCAGTCTCGAATCAGAGCGAGGACAGCGTCGGGCAGGATTTTTGCTCTGTGAGGCGCCTGATTCGAGAATATTCAGTCGGTCAGCGATTTCTTTGATTGCGGGCCAAGTTGACAGAGGGGTACAATCAGGTGAGCGGCCCATTCGTGGCCCGCGATTCTCATTGACCTTTCAACCGATCAGATAAATTAAACAGCGAGAGAGCAGACAGGGGAGATCAATATGGGATTCTGGATGGATAAATTGCGGGGAGAGCTGGTCGATATCATCGAGTGGATCGATGATTCCAAGCATACCCTGACCTGGCGTTTTCCCCGGTATCAGAATGAAATCAAAAATGGAGCCGAGCTGATCGTACGACCGGGGCAGATGGCCCTGTTTGTGCATCGCGGACAGGTGGCCGACGTCTTCGAGCCAGGCCATTACCAGCTTACAACAGACAACCTGCCGATTCTGGCAACGCTGCAGGGCTGGAAACATGGTTTTAACAGCCCGTTTCGATCCGAAGTCTACTTCGTCAACACGACTCAGATCACAGACCTGAAGTGGGGAACTCCCAATCCGATCATGCTGCGGGACCCGGAATTCGGACCCATCCGTCTGCGGGCATTCGGGAATTATTCGCTCAAAGCCAACGATCCCCGGATTCTGGTCAAGGAACTGGTGGGCACCGATTCCGAGTTTCATTCCAACGAAATCAATGAGCTCCTGCGGTCGATCATCATCAGTTCCTTCGCTGATCTCCTGGGAGAGTCGAAATACGCGGCCCTGGATCTGGCTTCCAAATACACCGAAATTTCGCTCGAGTTGAAAAAGCTGGTCAACGAACGCATTGACGATGAATACGGGCTGGAAGTGCCCCAGATGCTGATCGTGAATATCTCCCTGCCGGAGAGTGTCGAGAAGGCGCTCGATACGCGAACCAGCATGGGAGTCATCGGCGATATGAACCAGTTCCAGCAGTACCAGATGGGGCAGGCGATGCTCTCAGCTGCCGAGAACCCCGCCGGAGGTGGCGCTGCGGATGGGATGGGACTGGGCATGGGTTTTGCGATGGCCAACCGGATGATGCAACCCGGAGGAGCCGGTGCACCCGGACCGATGTCGCCACCCCCTCCACCGCCGGCAGCCTGGCACATCGCTGCGAACGGGCAGTCGCAAGGGCCGTTTGCGCTGGAAGTCATTTCGGACGGAATTGCCAAGGGGCAGATCACCGCCAACACCCAGGTCTGGTCAGCCGGCATGTCGGGCTGGTTACCTGCGGGGCAGGTTCCCCAGCTGGCGGCACTCTTCCAGGCAGCTACACCTCCTCCACCGCCGCCAGCCAGTTAGCAGAGAAGGTGCAGTCAGCAGGCCATGCATTGTAGATTCCACAGGCACGGGAATGATTCCCTGCCGCGAGACCGGAGGCGGGTGTTCGCGTGAGAGTAGCACACATTATCACGCGAATGATCATCGGCGGTGCGCAGCAGAATACGCTTTACACAGTGGAAGATCAGTATCGGGATTACGGCGACGAGGTTTCGCTGATCACCGGACCGACCACCGGTCCGGAAGGCACACTGATCCCCCGGGCCGAGCAGGGGGGCTTTGATTTACAGATCATCCCGCATCTCCTGCGCAGCATCAGTCCGCTGAATGACTGGCTGGCTTACAGGGAATTGATCGCCGCCCTGCGCGACTATCAGCCGGACCTGGTTCATACTCACAGTTCGAAAGCGGGCATCCTGGGACGCGCTGCCGCCTGGCATCTGAAGCTGCCCTGCGTGCATACCATTCATGGCGCCGCCTTTCACTTCGGTCAGTCCCCTTTGAATTATCATGCTTACATTGCTGCTGAGAAATGGGCGGCCCGCCGCTGCGATCGATTGATCAGCGTCTGTGATGCGATGACCGACCAGTATGTCGCCGCCGGCATTACAACACCTGACCTGTGCGATACCGTTTACAGTGGGATGGAAGTCGAACCGTTTCTCACACCCCCGCGTCCACCAGAAGAGGTCCGGCGGGAACTGGGAATTGAACCTGAGCACATTGTGATCGGCAAGGTCGCGCGGCTGTTCCATCTAAAGGGGCACAAGTACCTGATTGAAGCGGCCCGGCAGGTGGTCGATGCACAGCCGCAGGTTCGGTTTCTATTAGTCGGAGATGGAATCTTACGGTCAGAATTCGAGCAGCGCATCGCTGAGTTGGCGCTGACTGAGAACTTTATCTTCGCCGGTCTGGTTCCCCCGGAACGGGTTCCCGAACTGATCCATGCGATGGATATCGTGGTGCATACCAGTGTCTGGGAAGGACTGGCGCGGGTGTTGCCTCAGGGGCTGATTGCCGGTAAGCCGGTGGTCTCGTATGACGTGGATGGGGCGCGGGAAGTTGTGATTCCAGAACAGACCGGTTACCTGTTGCCTGCAGAATCGATTGAGCCGCTGGCCCAGGCGTTAACGGAACTGGCTGCAGATCCTGAGAAACGCGTTCGCTTCGGACAGACGGGCCGGGAGCGGTTCACGGATCAGTTCCGTCACGAGACGATGACCCGCCGATTGCGTGAAATCTATCAGCGGGTCCTCGATGATCGTGAGCAAAAGAAGTAGTCGGCGACTACTTCTGAATCAGCACATTGACACCCTTTTTATTCGACAGCACGATATCGGGCCGTCCGTCGCCGTTGAGGTCGGACATTGAGAACTGGGTGCCGACTCCTGTGTCATTTCCGGCTTCAATTTTGTGTGGAATGAACTGAGGGGCTTTGTTCTTTTCACGCTTGATCTCATACCAGTACATGACGACCGGTTCCTTACCACCCGGATCTTTGCCGTTATGTGCGAAGAACCGTTTCCCGGTCACCATGTCGTTCTGGCCATCACCATTCATGTCGATGAAATGCATGGCGTGGGTCTGTGAATAGCTTTTGTCGATCAGGTGCGCCTTGAACTTGGGTGAGTCACCACCGTCCAGGTTTTCGAACCACCAGACGCCGAACGCATGGGCAGAGCTGCCGATGATGTCGTTGTCGCCATCCATGTCGAGGTCCTGCACGTACAGGTCAGCCATCTTTTCCGGGGCTTCTCCGGTCGCGGTAAGATTGAAAGGATGAAATTCCCAGAGACCTTCGCCCAGTGTTTCCGGGGCTTCCCACCAGCCGTGCGGGATGAGCACATCCTGGCGACCGTCGTTGTTAAAATCACCGACACCCAGACCGTGGTAGTATTTGAACGTTCCGTTGACCATCGGATCGCCGGGTTTGCTGATCGGAATGAAATCCCACTTCTTGGTCGCCTGGTCAGGGGAGGGAATCTCGATGTAACCCATCTGTTTTTCGGGCTGTGAACCGAAGATGAGTTCGGGTTTTCCGTCGCCTGTGAGGTCGGCGAATTTGGGAGTTTCATTACAGATGCTGTGCCAGATCAGGTGTTCTTTCCAGTGACCGGGTTTGTTCTTCGGGTTTTCGTACCAGTAGAACTCCTTGCCGGGAAAGCTGACGTAGATGAAGTCGGTCCAGCCATCCTGGTTGATGTCATAGGCGAAGTTGCAGAAGCTGTCGCTGTAGCCGACGCCCGCTACGAATTTACCGGGCTTACGGACTTCATGCATTTTCCAGTCGGGGGCTTCATACCAGACATCACCGGCGATGACATCCATCTTACCGTCTTTGTTGACGTCAGCCGCGGCAGAGCCTTCCGAACGGAACGCCGCATCGAGTTCCTGACGCTGCCAGGTTTCCCCGGCTGACAGACTGGTTGTGCCTGTCAACACGACCAGCAGGGCGGCGACAGAAAAGAAATTCCAATGACGAAAGACTGGCTGAAGCATATGCATTATTGTTTTCCCGTTGTTAACTTGCGAACGCGATAAGTTTCACTGTCACCAATATAGACATTGCCTTGAGGGCCGACATAAACGCCGTGTGGACGCGCCATGCGGCAGTTGGCGGGATCTCCATCAGGACCATCTCCCCGTTTGCCGTCACCGGCAGCGGTTTCAATTGTTCCATCTTTTTTACGAATGACGCGGATGGTGTGACTCTCTGTATCCGCCAGGTAGATATCTCCATTGGGGGCGACAGAAATCCCTTTGGGACCGGAGAGTGTGGCTTTTTTCGCCGGTCCGCCGTGTCCCGTATATCCTTTTTTACCAGTGCCTGCAATGTGATGTAAAGTCCCATTGTCCAGATCGATGCGGTAAACCATATTCCCTTCCCGCAACGCGAGATACAGTGAACCTTTGCCTTGCCCGTCTGCAAAAAAGTCCAGTGCGCGAGGACCATTCAGCGGTGTGCCTGAGACCGGTGCACCATCGGGAGTCGGCTTGCGTGCTCCCGTTCCGGAGAACGTAGACACAATGCCTGTCTTCAGGTCGACGCGACGAATGCGATGATTGCCGATATCGCAGATATACAGGTTGTCATCGTTATCCAGAGCGATTGAGTGGGGGCGTGAGAAAGTGGCTTTGGTGGCAGGGCCTCCATCACCTGAGAAACCTTTTTCACCTGTGCCTGCGACGGTCGAGATTTTCCCGGTTTTCGCATCAACGCGGCGGACGATGTTGTTGACCATTTCCACGAAGTACATGTTACCTGCTTTGTCAAAACGCACTTCATAGGGCTCATTCAGTTTGGCTTCCAGCGCGGGGCCGCCGTCTCCGCTGTAGCCTTTCTTTGTTGAACCGGCGACGGTTGAGATCTTGCCTGTCTCTTCGTCGATGCGGCGGATGACGTGTCCTTTGATTTCACAGACATAGAGTGCCCCGTCCGGACCAAGCGTCAGTCCGTAGGGTTCTCCCACTTGTGCTTTGACTGCGGGGCCACCATCGCCTGAGTGCCCGAGCTTGCCGGTTCCGGCAATGGTTTTAACAGTCTGAGCAGACAGCGGTACTGCGGCGATGCAGAACAGCACGAGCAGTGGAATGAAGTGCAATCGTTTCATGGTGTCGTTTCCTGGGTGTTTAATTTGAAGCGCCCGGCAGGTCATCAAACGGACGCTCCGGGTCATCGTGTTTGAAAACAAGATACCGACCGGCATTCGGGTTCTGTTTTAACAGCTCGGCCGGTGAAATCAGGGCACGGCCTTTTCCCTGCCTGTCGATAACCATCACTTTTACCCCCTCTGCGTGGTCCTGCTGTTTGAAAAACTGATCGAATAAAACATTATCCGGTGTCCCTTTTTCATCGAGGACGACGACGTATTCTGCAGAAGGTTGGGGGACAAAGGGACGTTCTTCTGCGCACCCGGTGTTGAGCAGGCAGAGTGCCAGCAGCGAAAACAGGCGACGCATTATTGAACGCCTCCCATCTCGGAATCCAGTTTATCTTTGTTGTTGAACAGGATATTACTGTCCATCGGACCGAACCAGCCGAGCTGATATTTCTTGGGATCTCCACCGTAGGCAGAAGTACCTGTACCTGACATGACGGTTGAGGTTACACGTCCATCTGCCCAGCCGATGTTGGCAATGGTTCCCGTGTGTCGGAAATGAATCGAAGGATCGGGACGCCCCGATGTTTCCTTGAAAGTGGGAGGTATCGGAGGTGAAGAGGAAGGCGAGCCCCAGTTATCGACAAAGAATGGGGGTTCGATAAAACTGTACTCGATAATATGCAGATCGGGAAAGCCCTGAGCTAAAGCAGCATCCGCGAAAGCAACGGTGCGCGCCAGACTACCGATTTCATGCATTCTTGTCGTAACCTGCGAAGCCAGTTCATAAGTATTTTTCCAACTGGTCCCTCCCACGTAAGCCTGGTTGTAACCGTATCCGCCTGCGCCGCCCTCGAATGCATTGGGTACTGTTCCATGTTCGCCAAAGTTACCAAAGGTGGGGCACTTTTTAATGGCTGCGTTCTGCTCCAGGTAGGGAGCCAATGGTCCCAGATGTGGCTTAAACTTCGTGGTCCCATTGGACGTCACTCGTTTTCCATGCCAGCGTTCCTTATTTCCATTAATATAATCAGCTGCATCTGCGGCAGCAGGAGGCCAGTAGCCGCTGTTGGAATCCGCATACATATGACAGGCCAGTACGATCTGGCGCAGATTGTTTTTACACTGGGCCATGCGGGCCGCTTCGCGCGCCTGCTGGACGGCGGGCAGTAGCAGGGCCACCAGAACGGCGATAATTGCGATGACAACGAGAAGCTCAATCAGAGTAAAGCCGCGTTTGCGTGCCTGTAGCGCAGATTGAGGAGTTTGCGGGGGGTAAGGTGAGCGGGATTGGGGAAACAGCATTCGTTCGGTTACTTTTTGGTTAGAGTGAAAGTGAGAATCGTTCAAAACATTCACTCACATTCTAACCGACTCAGGCCGTAAAAGTCTTGCCTGTGGGCAGACTTCAGGCGCAGGAAACCGATTTTTTCGGGATTACGCAGAGCGAGGGGCGGGAATTATTCCGTTCCGGCGTCGGTCTGGTTCTGTTTCGCGATGATTTCGCGCTCTTTCTTGAGGCACATAAAGATGAATGTCCCCGAGATGGCGGCCTGGGCGATCAGGTAGACCAGAATGTCAGGTCC